>JANQLO010000012.1 GCA_028280505.1 Chromatiales bacterium
ACGGCAACAACCAGGACTGGAGTTTTGATTATCCCGGACAGCAGTGTGGGCAAGCAAAGAAAGGTAACGCTGGCGCGCTGAGCACAGCGCTTTCAAAAAGAATTGCGCTCATAGAGCGCATCACCCCGTTTAGTCAAACAACCAAGACCAACTCAGCTCCAGTTCATGCTGATCCATCCGTACGCTGCCGGTCTGCGGACCGGTGAGTAACGGGTTCTGCCCGCTGATGGTCTCGTTAAAGGCGCGCGTGTAGGCCAGCGAGACCGCATTACCCTCCATCAACCGGTAGGTAAAGCCCAAACTGGCATGGGTGCGTATGGTCGCCGGCGCCAACACGTTGAACAGCGCCTGGCCGTTGTCGAACAACTGATCGGCATGGCTGACACCGGCCCGCAGCGTCAGCTTGGGGCTGTACTGCCATTGCACACCCAATTTGAAGATATCGATATCCTTCCAGCCGAAACCCAGGCCATCATCGGCACCAAGAAAGGTTGCCGGCGCCAGTGCGGTATCGTTGGGATTGCTGAGCGAGTCGACTTCAGAGAAGAAGATACGTTGCCAGTCGGCGACCAATGTGACGTCCGGCATCAGCTCGAAGGCCAGACCCGCGGTGACCGTCGGCGGTACATCGAAATCGCCCTGCTCGGCGAACAGTCCCGAATAATCATCGAACTCGGTCATATAGAGCCGCGACTGGGCCGACACCCCTAGGCTCAGCCGATCGGTCATCTGTCCCAACCAACCGATGCGCAGACCGTAGCCCCAGGAATAGTCATAGCCGTTGTTGGTCACTTTGGTCGAGTCGACCGACAGGGCCTGGAAGGGTTCCAGACCCTCGGCCTTGAAACGCTGTACGGCAACAATAGGCATGATTCCGATCGCATGCCGCTCGTTGAGTTTGTGTGCATAAGGCACGCCTAGGAACAGTTGGGCGAAGTCGACGCCGGTCGGCGAACTGGCGGTACCGCCCGGATTGTTGAAATTACGCCAGACGTCGGTACCGTAATCCGTATTCAAACCGCCGTTGGCACCGAGCAGTACACCGATACTGCGATTTTGATCGATCTGGTGATTCCAGCCGAAATGCGGAATCAGAAACAGATCGCGGCGACTGTCATAGTTGCCGGGCGTTACGCTCGAAGGATCGCCCGGGCCGGCCGGTGGCGGCCCGGCATTGTCATCCGCGGTAAAGCCGCGATCCGGGCTGAACAATGCCAACCCAAGATCGATACGCTCTCCCAGATAAACCATGCCGGCCGGGTTCGTGGCCCCGGCAAGGGCGTCCTGCGGCAAGGCGACCCCGGCCCCGGCAAGCCCTTTATTCGCGGTCCCGAAGCCGGTCGGTGAATAACCGTTTGTCGCGTGAGCAAGCGGCCACGACAGCAGGCCTACCAACAACAGGAACTTCGGGAAACGTCGATCCATATCAAACCTCTGTCTTCAATCAATTGAAAAGCATTGAGAAACTATAGGTTTCGTGACCATCGACTGCCTTGCCGCGGATCAAGAGGAGCGGCACCCGAGATGTGCATGACACGGCATGCATCAGTCGGTCGTCGATTAGAGAAAACGGGTAAGCAATGCCATAGGGTCGGCACCCTCAGGCAGGCGTGCGCGTACTTCCCAGCCTCCGCCGGGCACCTCATTCAGCGGTTTGTCGTGTTTGTCCGTCATGGCCTCCAGTCGGAAACGCCGGTTGCCCTGTGGCGATACCAGCTCCATCTCGTCGCCGACACGGAATTTGTTCTTGACCGCCAGCGCGGCCAAACCGGTCTGCGGATCGATCTCGATCACCTCGGCGACGAACTGCGATCGACTGCTGGTCGATGCACCCTGACGATAGCTCTGCAATTCCTGGCTTTCATGGCGCTGGAAAAAGCCATCGGTGTAACCACGATTGGACAGATTCTCCAATTCGCTCAACAGCGTGGGATCGAAGGGCCGCCCCGCCATCGCATCGTCAATCGCACGCCGATACACCTGGGTGGTACGCGCCGTGTAGTAATGCGACTTGGTGCGCCCTTCGATCTTCAAACAATCGACACCGATCTCGGTCAAACGCTGCACATGCTCGACCGCACGCAGATCGCGCGAGTTCATGATGTAGGTGCCGTGTTCGTCCTCGAAAATCGGCATGAACTCACCCGGACGCTCACGCTCTTCCAGATAGTACACCTCGTCGGCTTTGGGATGGCGCTTGATCCGGTCAACCGGAATCTCGGCGACCGCATCGAGATCCTCGCGCGCGATCTTGTAATCCCAACGGCAGGAATTGGTACAGGTGCCCTGGTTGGCATCGCGATGATTGAAATAGCCCGACAACAGACAACGCCCCGAATAGGCGATGCACAAAGCGCCATGAACGAACACCTCGATCTCCATGTCGGGACAAGCCTGACGGACCTCGGCAACCTCATCGAGCGAGAGTTCGCGCGACAGGATGACTCGCTGTAGTCCGACTGATTGCCAAAAGCGTACACCGGCGGCATTCACGGTGTTGGCCTGCACGGACAAATGAATCGGCATGTCGGGCCAGCGTTCGCGTACCAACATGATCAATCCCGGATCGGCCATGATCAGGGCGTCCGGCCCCATGTCGATCACCGGCGCGATATCGTCCAAGAAGGTTTTCAACTTGGCGTCATGCGGCATCACATTGGTTGCGACAAAAAACTGCCTACCCTGACGATGCGCCTCGTCGATACCTATACGCAGATTGTTTTCGAGAAAATCGTTGTTGCGTACACGCAGGCTATAACGGGGCATACCGGCATAAACCGCATCCGCGCCATAGGCAAAAGCGTAACGCATGTTGCGCAGGGTGCCGGCGGGCGCAAGCAGTTCGGGGGGCTTCATCGACAAGCGGCGGTCAGATGGTTCATCGGTACATTATGGCGCAATACCGATGCGCCATACCCCGGACGACAATGGCGTTTCACGTCGCAACCTGGTGGCGCAAAAACACGATCGCGACCATGAAAACCAAAAGCGCCAGCCAGAAAAGACTGTAGACGGTGGTCGACTGTCGTGCCCGGCGACGTTCATACCAGGTGCGCGGCGCAACCCCTTTGGACATGAACACCGTTTTCGCCGCAACGATCACGCAAACGATATTGACCGCGAGCAACAGCATCGCGCCAATCGCCAACTCGGCATGGCCGGCGCCGATCAGCATACCCATGCTGGCCGCCGGCGGGAGCAATGCCACCGCAACCATCACGCCAACCAGGGTCGACGACAATCCGCTGGTCAAAGACAGCACGGCGGCCGCACCGGCCGCCAACGCCAGTGCGATACCGTCGAGGCCGACATCGGTGCGTGCCAAGATTTCGGTGCTGGCGACCAACATGTGGCCGCGTGCGATGTCCACCGGCCAGATCACACCGATGCCGACCGACAGCAGGGTTGCCAGGCCAAGACCGACCGATGCGGTACCGATCGCCTGCCACATCAACCTGGCGTCACCGAGAGACGAACCAAAGGCCAACGCGATAATGGGACCGAGCAATGGCGCAATCACCATCGCACCGATCACCACCGCGACATTGTCCTCGATCAAACCGATCGCGGCGACCACGGTGGACAAAACCGTCAGCAACAGAAAATTGCTGTCGATCCGCGCGCCTTTCTCGATCCGGGTGTACAGCTCCTCGCGGGTCGTCGTGCTGGCCTTTGAATGCGCCTCCTCGTCAGCCTGCGGCCGTGGCAACACAGTATCGACCGGCATGACCACGATCCGGGTCTCCGCTGAGGTACCCAGCAATCTTTGCAGCGCATCCATGACCGGCTGACGCGCCGCGTCATCCACCAGCATGCGAAAAGATCGACGGCCGTCGTCGGCAGGTGCACCCCACCAATAGTCGGTGATCTCATGCTGGTCGGCGATACCCGACAGGGTATCGGTATGACCCGCATCGGCGACGATCTCGATCAGGCGCATGCTGTTTGCTTCCTTTGGGTCGACTGAAACGAATGACTGACGATTGTAACGTCAGCGCATGGATAGTACGAAAAAGCGGCCCGAAGGCCGCCTTTGTATCAATCGCCGACCGACCAACTCAACCGACCGTTTGGTAGTAAAGATTTTGCGGATGTTTGGCCTCAGCGAAGAAATACCAGCGCTCGGCGAGCAGACCGACATACTGCGCTACGAAAGCCAATAAAGGCAGGTAGGCGGACTGCAACACATTGGCAGCCCCGAGCAAGGTCAACGGTATGACGAATACGCCAATGATGAAAAACAAACGAATGAAGCCGACCGTGCCTTCGCCGGCACCGTGGAAAAACTCGCGCGTGTTGAAGGAACCGCCCATGAACCCCATGGAGCGTTGCTTGATCTTGGTATGCCGCACACCGATCGCGGTCTGTAAGGTCGATTTGTGTTTGATCCGGCCATTGCGATACATCGAAAAGCCGCGAGTGATGGCTACCAGCACGGTAAAGATCACCGCCCAAACACCGAAAAAACCGACCAACGCGACGCCGTTCCACGCCGAGAAAGCAGCGGCCAGCGTGAACCCGGATGCCAGACCGAACAGGATGAAGTTCGCAACCGTCAAAGGGCTATGCCATTCCTGAAGAAAACGCACGCTGGCGTAGATCATCGCGGTGCAGACGAACAGCACAATGGAGAACAGTGCACCGACCAGGCCCAGCAACAAGGTGATATCGACCGGCACCACCCCCTTGATGACGAACAAGGGTTCGGTGAGACCGGCAAAATGGGCCAAACCGTACAACACCACCAAAAGCATGAAGGCCGGCAGCGCGATGAGCTCGCGCGACAACCAGGAGGTGCGCCACTGACTCATCCCGCGCCAGGCACGCGTGAAAAAGTAGCTCGGCTTGCCGAGGTGAAACACCGCCGCGACCAAACCCAGGCCGAGCAACACCATCGCCAACGCACTGCCCATCGCATAAAAGCTCAGGCTGTCCTGCGGTTCGAGTAACTGGGCCACTGAATAAACCTGACCGGTCACCAAAGCCATGAACAGGCCCTGGCCCGCACCGATCAGCGTGGTCAAAAAGATGACTGAAAACGCGGGATGCATATTTAACTCCAGGTTCGGGGGTCGAGGTTCGAGGGACGAGGAAAAGTGGCCGGACCGAAACTCGAACCTCGGCCTCCGATCCTCGAACCTGCGTCAATAAGCCACATCATCGAGGGTCTCACCTTCGGCCGCCGGCAACGGCGCCTCTTTCTTCAGCGGATTGTCGGCGCGCTCCAGCTCGTCATCGAAGATCTGGATACGCGTCTTGCGTCGCGGCAGATAATGATTGGCCGGCTTGGTACCCCACTCGGGCATCAACTGATAACCGCCGTTCTCGCGGATGGTGACCGAGACCTCGGACTCCGGATCGTGCACATCGCCATACAAACGCGCATTGGTCGGACAGGCCAACACACAGGCGGGCTGACGCTCGTTCTCGGGCAAACGCTCGTCGGTAATACGATCAATGCACAAAGTGCACTTCTTCATCACCTTCTGTTGCTCGTCGAGCTCACGCACGCCGTAAGGGCACGCCCAGGAGCAGTACTTGCAACCGATGCACTTGTCGTAATCGACCAAAACCACACCGTTGTCTTCGCGCTTGTACGAAGCCCCTGTCGGACAAACCGGTACGCAAGGCGGCTCTTCGCAATGCAGACAACTCTTGGGGAAGTGGACCGTTTCGGTATTCGGGTACTCACCCACCTCGAACATCTGCACACGATTGAAAAAGGTGCCGGTCGGGTCCGGATCGTAAGGCCGATGATCGACCATCGGCCCGGCGATACCCGAGGTATTCCATTCCTTGCACGAGGTCACGCAGGCATGACAACCGACGCAGACGTTGAGATCGATAACCAATGCCAGTTGGGTCATGATTCGCTACCTCCCGCCTTATTGAATGCCGGTTTTGCGGCGGAACATCCCCGCCAGATAGGCCTGCCACTTACCGCGTTTGCCCTCCTGGCCGGGGACACGCTTTTGTGGCGTGAACTGAGGGAAACTCACTTCGGGTTCGCCGTCGGCCGCCTTGTAGACCTTCACCCGCACGTCGAACCACCCGGCCTGCCCGGTCACCGGATCGGAGTTCGACAAATACCGACCCTCGGCATCGGCCGGCAATTCCTCGGCGATCAGGTGGTTCAAAAGAAAGCCCTTGTGCGCCTCGTTCGATTTCGGATGCAACCCCCAAGCACCCGCGCCCTTGCCGATGGCGTTCCAGGTCCAGACGGTGCCGGGTTCGACCGATTCCGAGAAGCGCGCCATGCAGCGCACCTTGCCGTGCGGCGATTCGACCCAAACCCAATCGCCGTCGTCGAAGCCCTGGGACGCACCCAATTGCGGACTGACGAACAAATAGTTATGGGTGTGGATTTGTCGCAACCACGCGTTTTGACTGTCCCACGAGTGATACATCGCCATCGGGCGTTGGGTGAGCGCGTTCAATGGAAACTCGTGCGTATCGATCAGCGCCGTCTCCAAGGGCTCGTGATAAAACGGCAGCGGATCGAAATAGGTCTCGACCCGTTTCGCCAGATGCGCCGGTGGCCGCTTGCCGGGGCGCTTGCCCTGGGCCGCGAGTCGGAACTTCTGCAGCACCTCGGAATAGATATGGATATTGATCGGCTCGGCATAACGGGTCATGCCCTGCGAACGCGCCCATTCGAGATAGCCTTTGTTCCAGTTGCGCATGTATTGGTACGACTTGGGCAACTCGTAATGGAACACGCAGTTGTTCTTGGCATACATCTCCCACTGCCGCGGGTTCGGCTCGCCCTTGAGGAATTTCTCCCCGCCCTTGCCGCGCCAACCGGACAGAAAACCGATACCCGAACCCGGCGAGGTCTCGTAGTTGATGACGAAGTCCGGATAGTCGCGGAACTTGCGCGACCCATCGGGCTTGACGAAGGCCGGCAGACCCAGCCGGGTACCCATTTCGATCAGCACGTCCTGGAAGGGTTTGCACTCGCCCTTCGGCGGCACGACAGGGATACGTACCGAGTCACAAGGGCCGTCGTATTCCGAGATCGGACGATCGAGCATCGACAGCGCGTCATGACGTTCCAGATAAGTGGTATCGGGCAATACGAGATCGGCGAAGGCCACGGTCTCGGACTGGAAGGCGTCACAGACGATGATGAACGGAATCTTGTATTCCCCGTTCTCATCCTTGTCGGTCAGCATTTCACGGACCTTGGCGGTGTTCATCGACGAGTTCCAGGCCATGTTCGCCATGAACAACAGCAAGGTATCGATTCGGTAGGGATCGCCGCGCCACGCATTGGTGATGACGTTGTGCATCAAACCGTGTACCGACAACGGATATTCCCAGGAAAAGCCCTTGTCGATACGCACCGGGCCGCCCCGGTCGTCGACGAACAGATCATTGGGATCGGCCGGCCAGCCGAGCGGCATGCCTTCGAGCGGCGCTTCCGGCTGCACGTCATCGGGGCTGTTCGGCGGCTTCGGGCAAGGTGGAATCGGGCGCGGAAAAGGCGCCTTGTGTCGGAAACCGCCGGGCGTGTCGATCGTGCCCAACAGGCTCATGAGCACACCGAGCGCACGGATGGTTTGAAAACCGTTCGAGTGCGCGGCCAGGCCGCGCATCGCATGAAACGCCACCGGACTACCGATCACCGATTCGTGCTCACGACCCCAGACATCGGTCCATTGGATCGGCAGCTCGATCTTTTGATCGCGCGCGGTCACGCCCATCTCGTGCGCCAAACGTTTGATGGTCTCGACCGGGATGCCGGTGATGCCGGCGGCCCACTCCGGCGTGTATTCGGTCACCTGCTCCTTGAGCAACTGGAACGCGGTCTTTACCGGCTTGCCGTCGATCTCGTAGCTCCCGAGCAGGAAGGGATCGCAACCTTCGCAACGTACGTCGACCGGGCCGTTGGTCTTGCGATCCCACCACAGTTTGTTCTGCGGATCGAAGCAACCCTCTTCCGCCGGTCGATTGGTGCGGATGAACATACCGTACTCCGGCGAATCCGGGTCCAGATTCACCAACTCGGCGGCATTGCTGTAATCAACCAGGAAATCGCGATCGTATAGACCCTGGGCAATGATCTCGTGGGTGATCGCGAGCATCAGCGCACCATCGGTACCGGGTTTGATCGGTACCCATTCGTCGGCAATCGCCGAATAGCCGGTACGTACCGGATTGATCGAAATGAAACGGCCGCCGCGTCGCTTGAACTTCGATATCGCGACCTTCAGCGGGTTGGAATGATGATCCTCCGCGGTACCGATCATCACGAACAGTTTGGCGCGGTCGAGATCCGGTCCGCCGAACTCCCAGAACGAGCCGCCGATGGTATAGATGAGCCCGGCAGCCATATTGACGGAGCAAAAGCCGCCATGGGCCGCATAGTTCGGTGTACCGAACTGCTTGGCGAACAAACCGGTCAAGGCCTGCATTTGATCGCGCCCGGTAAACAAGGCGAACTTCTTCGGGTCTTCCGAGCGCAATTTGCCCAGACGCTCCTGCATGAGTTCGAAGGCCTTGTCCCAGGAAATCTCGTCGAACTGCGACTCGCCGCGCTCACCGCCGGGACGACGCAGCAGCGGCTTGGTCAGGCGTGCCGGCGAATACTGCTTCATGATGCCGGAGGCACCCTTGGCACAAATTACGCCTTTGTTCAGCGGATGCTCGGGATTGCCCTCGATATGTCGCACTTCGCCGTCACGCAAGGTGACGCGAATGCCGCAACGACAGGCACACATATAACAGGTCGTGTTTTTGACCTCGGTGCGGTTTCTCTCGCTGTCGATGCCCATTGCCAAGTTCTGCATACCCTTAACCCGTTGTTTTATACCTGACTCAGGATCTTTTATGAGAAGTCAGTAAAATTCTAATATAGATTCGAAGCATAGCAGATCGAACAGCCCTTGCATGCCGTACCGGGCTGATTCGCGTACAAAAAAAACGACAGAAATTTCTGATCGCCTGATAAGGCGATCAAGTCAGATTTTCTTAAGATAAGCCGTAGATATCGCCGGATGACGACGGCTCAATAACGGAACTTGCGCTCCACCCGATAACCGTGCTGATCGGGCTTCCATCCCCAGAAATAGGCCTGGAGATCGCGTACCGCATCGAGTTCGGCATCCGTGTACGACACCGCACTGAAGCCACAGCCCATCGCCGAACGCGGCTTGCCGCGGATATCCTCGAACTCGCTGCGGATCACGATCACATAGGCGTTGTCGAGATTGCTCAGATTCTGAGCGCGCATCACATCCAAGTTACGGTAATAGTTGGCATAGCCTTTGGCGCGGAGTTCGTCCTCGGCAGCCTCCTGCGCCTCGACCGGGTGGGATTTCCCAACGACGAGCGCATAGTCCAGGGTCTGGCCTTGATACTTTGCCATGACGCATGCCGCACCGCCCGCATGTGCTGTGGGCGCTGCGATCACAAACCCGAAACACCAAGCCAGACACGCGTGACGGCCGGACCGCGCCATCATCTCAACGCTCTCCGAACGAACGATCCAAACCGCGTTTGATCGGCTTGATCAGATAATCGAGTATGGTCTTGGAACCGGTGGTGATGCTCGCGGTCACCGTCATGCCGGGGATAATGCGCAATTCGCCGGGATTGGCGCCGAGATGATCGCGCGACAAAGCGATCTCGGCGCGATAGTAAGGCTTTTGTTGCTCATCCAAATAAGTCGTCGCGGACAAACGGCGCACCTCGCCCTCGACCGAGCCGAAACGTGCCGCGTCATAACTATCGACCTTCACGTCGGCAAGCTGCCCCTGATGGATATGGCCGATGTCGTTCGGCGATATCCTGGCCTCAACCACCAGTTCATCGTCGGTCGGCACGATCTGCATGATGACACCGCCCGGATCGACCACGGCGTTGCGCGAGTTGATGCTCAGGCCCTGAACGATTCCCGCAACCGGTGCAACCATGGTGGCCCGATCGACGCGTTGTTCGAGACGAACAAGCGACTGAGACACCTCGGCCAGCTCGGACGCCACCCGGCTCGCTTCCAACTCGAGATCCTTGAAGAAGGTCGCATCGAGTTCGATCAAGCGTTGCTTGGCCTCTTCCAACGACGAAGTCGATACTGCGACGCCATCGCGTGCACGACGCAGATCACCACGCGCCTCGGCGAGACGCGTCTCGACCGACAATACCTCGGTACGCGCGACCAGTTTCTTCTGCTCGAGCTTGTTACGCAGATTCAGCTGCTCCATATACAGCGCCGCTTCACCCTGCAAGGACTCGACCTCGTTACGCTGCCGGGTCAATTCACTGTCGCGCTGACGTATCTGGCTTTCGATCACCGCGACCTCCCGCGCATGGCTGTTCTTCTGCGCTCTCAACAAGGTGAGCTGTTTTTGCGCGAGCGCCGCATAGCCTTCGACCACGGCAGCAAAATCGGGCTCACGATCTTCGATCAGGGCCGATAGACGTTCGGCTTCGAGACGCAACGAGGCCTCGCGGATACGCATCTGTTCCAATTCGGAACTTGCAACCGTGGGGTCGAGGCGCAACAACCGGTCGCCTTTTACCACCGCATCGCCGTCACGCACCCAGATCTCCTCGACCAAACCGCCCTCGAGATGCTGGATATTCACGTTCAAGCCGGCCGGTATCACCTCACCCGGTGCATTGGCGGTTTCGTTGACCTTGGTAACCGCCGACCACGCAACCCCGGCAGTCAGCAGAAAAACGATCAGGAACACCGTCGCCGATGCAATACCGGCGGGCCCTTGCTCTTCGAGTTGAATCGCCTGTGCCAAAAAGCGCGCCCGAGCACGCGGCAGTCCG
>JANQLO010000051.1 GCA_028280505.1 Chromatiales bacterium
TTTCAACCACAAACGGCGCCATTACAGAAGACATCGTACTTCAGTACCTGCAAACCCACATCCAAAATCCTACCGACGAAAGTCGGTAGTGGTTTAGTAAGGAAGCGGCAACGCCAGGTAATGGTAATATGGTCGGTTTGCTATGCGAAAATGAGACCGAAGTGCAAGCAGCCCATGCAGCGGCACTGTCTGCTGGTGGAACCAATGAGGGGGAGCCGGGGCCGCGTCCGCAATATGGTCCTGACTTTTACGGAGCCTATGTCCGTGATCTTGATGGCAATAAGATGAGCTTCGTTTATTTTGGCGATGCGGACTGATCTTAGCTTATAGCGTCTGGCACTTTCACATCCTCACCGCATTGCGAGTGTGTGAGCGCGTCGTTTTGTATCTACCCTGTAAAAGAGTGGTGATGATCGCTTTGCTGCGCATTGCGGCGATAGCCGTGTGAAGCGTTGCATCGCTGCCTAATCGGGAATAGCGCCATTGGTGTAGACACAGCGAAAGCTCACTTCGTCCGCCCTCCGGTCATTGTCCGACTAGACCGGCAAAATTTCTCGGAATGGCAACTTTCGGAAATGTACGATGCGGCACCAAGGCTTGTCGCGAATGTCGGCTATGGGCCGCAAACGACACTCATCCACGCCCGAAAATGCGACGCGGCGAACTCGAACTTTGAGTCCAAACCAGACCATCACCGCACGATCTTTTATCGATGAGAACGGCCCGGAGTTGCCGTTCGCCAGCCACCGAGGGGTTTCCCGGAAGCCGACATTCGTTGTGACCGTGAGCTACATGCCATGCGGATGGTCGCTATGGGGACTTCTGCAAACATAGCTCTCGCTCGTGCGGAGAGCCTTCGCGCACACGGCACCAAGTTTTTGGCGCCGCCGCGGAATTCAAAAACCGGTCGCTAAAGAGGCTAACCGACTCACCCTCAATGCGTTCCACCAGATACCGGGCCTGAACAGTTGCGCGTTCCCTGACACATTCATCGGCATTTTGGGCGCTGACCAAACCGAAGAACCGTCATGAGGCCGTTTATTTGGCAATATTCTTCAGATAGATAAGGACTAGGCATGGTCTCTCAGGCCCACCCAACGGTTCCGACAAACCCCGAAGCCAACCGGTGACCCGACAGATGCCGAAAAGCGACCAGCCTCCAAACGCCAATAGCCTGTTGTCTGTTGGCCACGGAACCAGCAGGTTCGACAAGGATTTCATTGAGAGCGAATGGCGCAGCAAGAACGGTGACGGCTGTCACCGGGTTTTCAGGGAAAAGGGGCGGGGCGATGTCGCGCAAGGTCTCGCTATTACAGACGAGATATCGCCTGATCTCTTTTTATCCATTTCAGATCTTCAATTTCGTTCTACCTCGGTGATGGAGGTTGACCTCAATCCCAGCCTTATGATCGGCGTCCTGCTACACGGCGGGATGCATATGAGGATCGAAGGCCGGGACTTGCGGATGAGGGCCGTCAGTCAATCCGTGACACTAATCAATGGCGCTACCAAAGCGCAAAACCTCTTGGTGTCTGGAATACCAATGCGATTTGTCGGTGTCATGGCAAACCAAGCCTGGCTGGAACGAAATGACTTCGGTCAGCTGTTTGGAGCAGTTGAACTGCCGGGGTTTGAACCGCTGCAGAATGCGCGTGTTGCAAATTTCAGCGTTCCGCCGGCGCTCAAGGAGGCCGCGATACGTCTTATGGAGGCTGGTTCGATCGATGGACCGTTTAAACGTCTGAGGCGCGAGGCACTGGCAATGGAGTTTTATGCAGAAGCGGTATCTAACTCCGGCTTGGAAAAGAGCCTCGTGCCAATGCACAAGCTATCCTTAAGACAGATGCGAAAGATGGAAGACCTGCGCGCGGAATTGGATGGGATGTCCCCTGCTGTTTCGACCTCGCTGGAAAAGCTTGCAAAGAACTTCGGCATGAGCGTTAGCTCGCTGACCCGTCAATTCAAAGCCGCGTTCGGCACAACTGTCATCGCCTACCTGAGTGAGAATCGGATGGTGGCAGCCAAGCGAGCTCTGGAAACGAAAAATGTTTCCGTCGCCGAAGCTGCGTATATTGGCGGATTTTCGTCGCCGGAGAATTTTTCGACAGCGTTTCGTCGCCGCTATGGCATTTCTCCAAGCGATGCCGCCAGACGCACCCGGTGACGATCCGTCAAAGGTGAATGCCGATCAGGCAAAGTCTCTCTTGCTTGTTTAACCTCAGCTCACTCCCTAAGCCCTAGGAGGACAATCAGTTATGGGGGCGTGGGATGGCATTCATTCCGGGAATGAAAAAGGCGTGGGAACTCTGCGCAGCTGAATACGATCTGCGAAAAGCGGCGCTTGTCTGCTCTTGGTTTGCGGCTCAAACTGCAGTGACCACGCCAATGGCCGTCGCGCAGAGCGAGGAACCCGTCCTTCTGGATACGATCGTAATCGAGGCCCGCAAGGTCGAGGAAGACCTGGCCGAGATCCCGGTTAGCGGCACCGTGGTTGATGTAGACACCCTGCCTGACAACAACTCAAAAGCTTCAATCGATATCGCACGTCGCGTTCCCAACTACAATACGACAGACACCGACTCGCCGCGTACGACCTCGGCGTCCATTCGCGGCATCGGCAATCTGGGTTTACCGCTCAATCCTTTCGATACGACGATAGGGTACTCGCTTGATGGCCAACCCTTGTCATTGTCGGCGGCGTATCCACAATTGCTGGACGTTGAACGGGTAGAAGTCGTTCGCGGACCCCAAAACGTACTGTTCGGTCGTGGCGCTCAGGCGGGAAGCGTAAATTATGTGACGCGCCAACCGGACGGAGAACGGGATGTTCGATTTCGGGGCGAGTATGGCAGCAACAATGCCTACCTCTCAGACCTTTATCTGGGCGGACAGATCACCGATGGGGCCGCCGGCCGCCTGGCGCTGCGTCTGGCTGGCCAGGACGGTACCGTATATGCGCCCTTGATCGGTGACGACATCGGCGATGTTAAAACCTCCGCCGCCCTGATCAGCCCCACCTGAGTGGTCCAATTTGATTGTTAGTGCATGACCGGCCTTTGGTCTATCGGGACGACGGTTTCCGGGGCCGGCGGGCGGTATCCC
>JANQLO010000019.1 GCA_028280505.1 Chromatiales bacterium
GACTGTGGTCATCGATGCCGTATCGGCATCGGCACACCCGGCGCGCTATCGCCCACCAGCGGCCTGTTACGCAACGCCAACTCGGTATGTCTCAACGACCGACCGTTCGACGCCGATCTGAGTGAGCGACTGGAGCGCCCGATACGAGTGGCCAACGACGCTGACTGTTTCACCCTGTCCGAAGCGATCGATGGTGCCGCGAAAGGCGCGCACAGCGTCTTCGGCGTCATCATCGGTACGGGAACCGGTGGCGGTATCGTCATCGATGGTCGCTTACTCGCAGGCCCGAATGCCATCGCCGGGGAATGGGGACATAACCCACTGCCTTGGCCAACCGCAGACGAGCAACCGGGTCCTGCCTGTTATTGCGGCAAACACGGTTGCATCGAAACCTTTCTCTCCGGTCCCGGCATGCAACAGGATTACGGCGCCGACGAACACAGCATCACGGCGGCCGATATCGTCGAACGCGCCGCTGCCGGCGAACCGACCGCAAACGCCTGCCTCGAACGTTACGAAGACCGATTGGCGCGCAGTCTGGCCAGCGTCATCAATCTCGTCGACCCGGAAGTCATCGTACTCGGCGGGGGGTTGTCCCGGATCGAACGGCTCTACCGTACCGTGCCCAAAATCTGGGGCCGCTATGTCTTTTCGGATCAGGTACAGACCCGACTGGTACCGCCGCGACATGGCGACAGCAGCGGCGTACGGGGGGCAGCCTGGCTATGGCCGCCCGAATCGAGCTAGGGCCGGGGGGTAGGCCCCGTCAACCCATGGAACGGGCCAATACTTTGAGCGCGTCGTATCGTTCCATAAAACTGCCCGAACGATAGTCGCAATAGGTCTCGTCGACGCCATCGATACGCAACAGATCGGAACGACCCGCCATCACGGCGAACAACCAGCGTCGGGTTGCGACCAACACCTCCACCAAAGGTGTCTGTTGTGACGGGTCGGCGGCCGGTCCCAGCGCGGCTATCGAATCGCCGACGATCGACGGCAGTTGCCAATGACGCGCGAGAAAGGCACCGGCCTGCCAATGGTCCATGCCGAGCAAATCGAGTTCGTGTTGCTCCATCGGCGTATCCAGCTTGGCCAAGGTGCGTTTCAGCACCTCGTCCATCTCGTGCGGCCACAGGTACACCATCAGCAATTCGCCGAGGTTATGCAACAGGCCCACCAAATAGGCCGTATCGGGATCGGGCAGCGCGTCGAGCTTCGACGCGCGGGTCAGGCCGCTTGCCAAATCCGCCGTGCCCAAGGCCATGACCCAATAGCGCGTGAGATCGAAACGGGGGCACGCCGTGGTCGAAAGACCGCCGGTCAGCGCCATACCGAAGGCCATATTGCGCACCATGTTGAGTCCCAGCACCCGAATGATGGCGTCCTTCGCCGTCATGACCGGCTGTCTGGGAGCGTAGAAGGCAGAATTCGCGATACCGAGTAAACGTGCATTGAGTGGCGGATCACGCTCGATCACCAATGCCAAGGCGTCGATCTCCACATCCGGGTCCGCGGCCATAGCGAGTAGGGTCGCGGCAGTTGCCGGGAGCGGCGGAATCGACTCGACGGCGATCAATTGTTCATACATGACTCAGGTGCACCCACAGCCGACACTCATTACGCCAAATACCCTGCCGCGCCTGAAACGGCTAAAAATGGAAAAACTTGAGGTCTTTCTAACAGTTTCGTATTTAGTCGCGACGAAAACCGCGACCGGCGCCGCAAAATGACACCAACATAACGATCTATTGACAAGGTGTACGGACGACACTATGTTATTCACGGTGTATTTAAAACACTTACTCCACCATGCGTGCGCCGAAAGAGACCTTCAGCTACCCCTATCCACACCCCGCGGTAACCACGGATGTGGTGGTGTTCACCATTCGGGACGAACGCCTGAGCATTCTCTTGGTGAAGCGCGCGAATCCCCCACACCAGGGTGAATGGGCGCTTCCCGGCGGTTTTCTCGCCATAGACGAAGACCTCGACGCATGCGCAGCGCGCGAGCTACGCGAAGAAACCGGTATCAGCGGTGTCTACCTGGAACAGTTATACACCTTTGGTGCCACCCATCGCGACCCACGCGAACGGGTGATCAGCGTCACCTACTATGCGCTGGTACCCCAAGACGCGCTGGCGACACCGCGTGCCGCGAGCGATGCCGCCGATGTCGGTTGGCATCCGTTCGAGAAACTGCCGGACCTGGCCTTCGATCATGCCGACATCATCGCCATGGCGCATCAACGCCTGGTCGCCAAACTCGACTACTCGACCATCGCCTTTCAGTTCATGCCGGAGGTCTTCACGCTCAGTGAGCTGCAATGCGTCTATGAAGTGTTACTCAACCAATCGCTGGACAAGCGCAATTTCCGCAAACGCATCCTGTCGCTCGAATTGATCGAGGAGACGGGCAAGCTACGCCGCAGCGGCAAACACCGTCCGGCACGTGAATACCGGGTCAAACACCCTAAACGGGTAGAGATCATTAAATGAAAACTCAGCCGATCAAACATCAGACCGCTCCGCCACGTATCGAGGTCCCGTCGCATCCCGTCTGGCCGAGCCTCGGCGACGTCGAAAAAGAGGCTTTAAAGCAACGCATCATCGCCTTGCTGAAGGCACAAAATGCCGTATTGGTCGCACATTACTATGTCGACGGCGATCTGCAGGCCCTGGCCGAAGAAACCGGCGGCTGCGTCGCGGACTCGCTCGAAATGGCACGCTACGGCACCACCAGCGATGCCGACACCATTGTCGTCTGCGGTGTCCGCTTCATGGGCGAAACGGCAAAGATACTCAACCCGGAAAAACGCGTCCTGATGCCGGATCTCGCCGCAACGTGCTCGCTCGACGAAGGCTGCCCGATCGATCAGTTCAACACCTTCTGTGACGAGCACCCCGACCGCACCGTCGTCGTGTACGCCAACACCAGTGCCGAGGTGAAGGCACGTGCCGACTGGATGGTGACCTCGGGCATCGCGCTGCCGATCGTGCGCCATCTGCACGAGCGTGGCGAAAAGATCCTTTGGGCACCGGACAAACACCTGGGCCATTACGTGCAGCAGCAGACCGGGGCCGACATGCTGATGTGGGACAGTAGCTGCGTGGTACATGAGGAGTTCAAGGGCTTCGCGCTGGAACGTCTGAAGCGACTGCACCCCGATGCCGCGGTACTGGTGCATCCGGAATCGCCCGAGGATGTACTCCGGCATGCCGACATCATCGGTTCGACCACACGCCTGATCAAGGCGGTTACGGAAATGCCCAACGATGCCTTCATTGTCGCGACGGACGACGGCATCTTCTGGAAAATGCATCAACTCGCGCCGGGCAAAAAACTCATTTCCGCGCCGACCGCGGGCGTTGGCGCAACCTGCGAGTCCTGTGCGCATTGCCCATGGATGGCAAAGAATTCATTGATCAACCTCGAACAAGTTCTGCTCGGCGGCTATAACACCATCACGGTGGAACCGGCGATACGCGCCAAGGCCGTGAAGTCGATTCAACGCATGCTCGACTTTGCGACCGAACACAACATCAGTGGTGCGCTGCCCAGCCGATAAGCGAAAACAAACGCCACACAACAACAAAAACGGAGGAGCCATGTTCGCAACCGCAAAGATCGGGCGCTCGTTAAGCAAAGCGGCTTACAAGGCCGAGGTCGAAAACCTACGTACCGAGTTGCTCGAAGTACAGATCGCGCTGCGTGAGCGTGATATCCCGGTGTATCTGATCATCGCCGGGATGGAAGGGGCCGGCAAAGGCGGGGTGGTCAACACGCTCGACGAATGGCTCGATGCGCGCGGTGTGCATGTGCATGCCTTCTGGGACGAGTCCGACGAGGAAAAATACCGGCCACGCCCATGGCGCTTCTGGCGCGCAATGCCCCGGCGCGGCGAAATCAGCGTGTTTTTCGGCGGCTGGTATTTGTGGCCCGTCGAGCAGCGTTTCGCCGGTCATTGGGACGACGTCGATATTGACCAATGCATGCGCGGAATACGCGAACTCGAGCGCATGCTGATCAATGATGACGCCCTGATCGTCAAATGCTGGTATCACTTTTCCGAAGAGGACCAACGACGCAAGCTCAAGGCCTTGGCACGCAGCGACCGCAGTCGTTGGAAAATGCTGCCCAAGAAATCCAAGTTCAGCGAACAGTATCAACGTTTCGAGCAAGTCGCCGACCGGGTGATCCGCGCCACCGACATCGGCCGCGCACCCTGGCATATCATCGAGGCGACCGATCGTCGTTATCGCGACATGATGACCGGAAAAATCCTGTTGCAGGCGATCAAGGAAGCGTTGGCCGATACCTCGCAGGACGAACGACCGGCGAACGACGCACCGACCATCGCCAATGGCGAGTTGCTGCCGGACGCCCCCGAAGCGCAGGTGACGTTGATCGATCGTATCGATCTCGACCAAACGATCGAACGCGACGACTACCGTAAACGCCTCGACAGCCTGCAGGCGGAGCTGAACGAACTCTCCTGGCAAGCCTATAACGAAAACACCTCGACCGTGCTGGTGTTCGAGGGCGTCGACGCCGCCGGCAAAGGCGGCGCCATTCGTCGAGTCACGCAGGCTGTCGATTCACGTCTGCGCGAGGTCATCCCGATAGCAGCACCGACCGACGAAGAACGTGCACACCACTACCTCTGGCGTTTCTGGCGACATGTTCCGCGTGCCGGCCGCATGGTGATCTTCGATCGCTCCTGGTACGGCCGTGTGCTGGTCGAACGTGTCGAAGGTTTCACCAGCCATGACAACTGGGCGCGCGCCTATCTCGAAATCAACGACTTCGAGGAACAACTCACCGGGGCAGGTATCGTCGTACAAAAGTTCTGGCTTCAGATCAGTAAAGAAGAACAGCTCGCACGTTTCAAGGCACGCGAAGATACGCCCTACAAGCGTTACAAAATCACCGACGAGGATTGGCGCAATCGCGAGAAATGGGACGACTATCGCGACGCGGTCAACGAAATGCTGACCCGCACCAGTGCCCAGCACGCCCCCTGGAACCTGATCGCCGGTAACGACAAGCGCTTTGCCCGCATCCAGGTACTGGAGATCGTTACCAAGGCCTTGCGCGATACGCTGAAGGCAAAATCAAAATCCTGACTCCCTTATGGTGGACTACCTAACTTTGAAGCTCGTCCACCAGACAACGGTATTGTTGTCGATCGCCGGCTTCGCCTTGCGCGGCGGTCTCATGCTCGCGGACTCGTCGCTACTCTATCGACGCTGGATGCGAAGCTGGCCCCACCTCATCGACACCCTGTTGTTGGTCAGCGGCATCTGGATGGCGGTCGTCATAAAACTGAACCCGCTCGAGCACCCCTGGCTCGCAAGCAAGCTGATCGCCCTGCTCGTCTACATCGGCCTCGGTTTCGTCGCATTGCGTCTCGGCAGAACCCGGCGCATCCGCGTCGCCGCGCTGCTCGCGGCGGTGCTCTGCTTTGTTTACATCGCCCTGGTCGGGCTCAATAAAACACCCCTGCCCTTCTGAGCCGATATCGCTCAAGGCTTGCGAATGTCATTCAAATTGATCGACACCTGTGGAACATCGGGCTTAACCAGGCTGTCACGATCGACGCTGAAATAACGATTGCCGTTGAGCATCGCCGAGACATCCGCGGATTCACCGCGCACGTCCTGTAACACTACCGCAAAGACATGTAGCACAGTGATGACGATGACGGCGTTGGACAACCATCCGTGAAGCGTCGGCAGATAAACACCCAGCATGATTGGCCTATCGGGCATCAACCAACCGGTCAGCGCAATCAGCACCAGGAAAAACAACAGCAAGAGATAAATCAGTTTCCATAAGGGATTGTGCGCAAACCAGTTCGGCATCGGCGCCCGCCCGAATGACAAATAAAACATCAGGCTGGCACGTATCGCGCCCGTCTCGGACGCGTTCGGCACCATATGTTCGAAACGCTCGGCATTAGTCCCGAAAAAACCGAGATAACAGCGCAGCACCAAGGCCGCCGCCAAGACACCGCCGCCGAGATAATGGTAATCGGATGCCGCCTGTGCCAGCAGGGGCGAATGCGCAATCAGCCAACCGGTCCCGATCAGCCAAAGCGTCGCACCGGCGATCAACCAATGCGCCAAACGTAAACGGCCACGCCATACCAATACGCGACGAATCTGTGCTGCCATACCAACTACTCCAGCAATACCCTCGATAATCAAGCGGCCAGCATAACCTCACCGGGGTAGAAGCGGGCTATGATAATTCGCTAGGGCTTGTTCACGACATTTTCAGTGAGCCCGCAAATCACTGATTTTCAATGTAGAAACTCACAGAGCCGTTTTGAAGATCAGTACTTCGATGATCAAAGCATGCTGAGACCGTTTATTGCGCAGACGCTTAACCCCGGGAGCAGAATCCCGCCGTCCCAAAAGAGTTGTTTATACAAGTTACTCGCTACCCTAAAGCACAAGACACGAAACTAATCGCCATCCATGAGCTCAAAGGGTGTAATCCAAACCCCGGCACACTTCATGAAAAAACATTGCTCGGCGCTTCTGTTTTCTCTGCTTTTGTCCGTCAACACCGTTTTGCATGCGGCAGAAGCGCAGCCCGGGAAAGACATTGCGAAACAGTTTATCGATTTACTGTTATTGCCTCAGGCAACCTGGGCCGGCCGACTCGATCATATATCCGACAACTGGGAACCGGGGTTCACGCCGATGGCCATTGAGGTGATGTCGCTGTCGCGCGGCAAGCTCGCGGTTCAGCTTCGAGCGTTGTTGCAAAAAAAGACGGGGCAAACATTCGGCACCGATACGAATCAATGGTTTGTTTGGTGGTGGAAACAGAATGCTGAAACCACGAGCGCTTACCCGGCGTTCAAAGCGCGGTTGTACGGATTGATCGATGAAAAATTCGCCGGATACTTCTCGAACGACCTCGACGCCACCATCCGCCTCGATGAAGTGCGCTGGGGCGGTGTTCGCCAGGACGGCATTCCGCCATTACGCCGGCCCGCGATGATAGCGGCCGATGAAGCCGAGTACCTCGACGACGACAATGTCGTCTTCGGGATCGCGATCAACGGCGACGCACGTGCCTATCCGAAGCGGATTCTCGCCTGGCATGAAATGTTTATCGACGAGATCGGCGGCACCGAATTCGCCGGCGTTTATTGCACGCTGTGCGGCGCAGTGATCCTCTACGAAACCCATCATGATGGCGTCAGACATCGGCTTGGAACCAGCGGTTTCCTCTATCGCTCCAACAAGCTCATGTACGATCGGGACACGCAGTCGCTATGGAATACCACCTGGGGCGAACCGGTGATAGGTCCGTTGGTGGGAAACAATATTCGCCTCGAGCGAAGTTACCTGGTTACCACGACTTGGGGAGAATGGAAGCGTAGACACCCGGACACAAAAGTTCTGTCATTGGACACCGGCTACCATCGCGACTACGGCGAGGGCGTCGCCTACAATCGGTATTTCTCCACCGACGAACTGATGTTCAGCATTGCCACGTCCGATGACCGATTGAAAAACAAGGACGAGGTGCTGGCACTCACCTTTCCCCAAAGCAGCGACCAAACCATGGCTATTGCGGCAACTTTTCTTGCCGACAATCCGGTTTACGAAAATTCACTCGGCCAACAGTCTTTCGTGGTTTTAACGGACAGCAGCGGCGCAAACCGGGTATACGAAAAGGGCAATGCGACCATCGTCGCCTACGACGGTGACCGAACGGCTACCGATAGCGAAGGCGGTGTGTGGCAGCTGGACGAGGATACCTTGCGAAATGGTGAAAACACGCTCGCTCGTTTACCTGCGCACCGTGCATTTTGGTTTGGATGGCACGCGGCATTTCCCGATACTTTATTGATTAAATGATGTAGTTACAAAACCTCGCTTACGAAACACAAACACGCCATCTCCGCTTGTCCAACAACCGCCTAAGTCAGTTCAAACCAACGACCGACGCTGGCGGCACAATTTTCGTCTTCTTGCACCAGCTCAAATGCTCCGGCAAAGGCGCCAAAAGATTGAACAGAAATGGACTACGTCGGCCATTGAGCAAACAAGAAGGGCCGATACGCGTCAATAAAATTTTGAACCGTGCAAGTAATCTGCTGACGCTTTCGGTGGTTAAGAGAACCAACTCACCCAGGTCGTGACGCAGGCTCCATGCACGCGCGGCACTGAGTAACGACAACATAACGCTGCTCTCATGGTGTCCAGCTTCACGGGCACGAGACTTGACGACGCACAATCGCGAGACTTCGCCAAGCCAACCTGGATTTTGCGGTATGTCATCGATACGCACATGGTGAGATACCGGCAAATCCTCGATTTTGCCTGCCACTATCCGGCACGCGCCGAGCCATTCACCCGTTCGCTTCGAACGGGCGATAAAATGCGCCGCGACCTTATCGTAGTGGTCACTCTCCATGCCTTGCTCAAACCTGTCGTACGGCTCGAATCCCCGTTCCAAGCAATACACCTCGAATCGAATCCGGTAGTGAATTTCGAGCGTTTCCGGTGTATTCGCTTCAATCACCTCGATGTCGTCGGCATTCATGTCGCTATCCCCTGGGTCACTGCACAACAACGTCTTTGTTGAGTCTGATTGTGACAAGGAACGAAACGAGTAGCCGTGATGGAGAACCCGCTTCTGCCAACGCATCAAGCGATTTTGAGAAATACGCCACAAGTCTGCGGCAACAGGGCAGCAACGACATGGCCCTGCCGTGACTGTCCTATACATCTAAAACCGTATAGCCAGGACGCGATAACGGGAGACACCAAAGCTCGGCGCATAAGACGATTGGATAACGGGTGATGCGTTTATGAAAACGTTCGATGTCCATGAGTCATTTAACAAAGACGACTCACACGCAATCCGCTCAAGGCTGATTTAATTAGTCGGTTACTACCGATAGATTGATGTGCTCAGCGCGATTCGCAAGTCTAGATGACGCCTTGACAGCGAACCGCACATACCTCACTGCTCGGCAATCAATCGTCGCAGCTCCGGCACACAGGACCCACAGTTGGTCCCGGCATTCAAGGCCTCGCCAATCGCCTCCGGCGTATCCAGGCCCTGCTCACGTATCGCCTTGTTCAGCGTATCGACACCCACGCTGAAACAGGAACAGACGATCTTGCCACCACCCTCTTGGCCTTTCGGTGGCGTACCACGCAGCAGGCCATGGCGCTCTTGGTCCGTCAATTGCTCGCGCTGGAACAACTTCACCAACCAGTCGCGCGGCGGCAGATCGGACGTGGGACCGATGATGATCAGACTGTCGAGACGCCCGTCGACGATGCGTGCTGCGCGGTAGTTGCGTTGGGTGGAATCGTTAAACTCACGCCACTCCACATTGCCGTCGACTTCACCGAGTTGTACCCGCACGCTGTCGGCCCAGTTCTCGGGTGCAGCGTCGCCGGCCAGTTCGAAGTGCCAGAGACCGTCGCGACGAATCTTCGACCAATAACTCGCTTGATGCGGCACCAAGCCATGTCGTGTCAGCAAAAAACCGTGCCACTGCGCGCGATAAGGCATCACCCGCACCGGGGTGTGTTTGAACTCCGGCTGACCCGAGGCCGGATCGACCGCCGGGTTTACCAAGCTACCGATACGCGCCGCGGATGCGAATTGATCGTTCCAGTGAATCGGCGCGAACACCTGACCGACGGCTTGGGTATCGGTGAGCTGGACTCGCAGGGTCGCCTCGCCATGGGCACTGATCACGGTTGCGAGTTGACCGTCACGCAGGCCCACATCGGCGGCATCCTGCGGATGCAGGGCAACGAAGGGCTCCGACGTGTGTGCCGACAAGCGTGGCGATTTGCCGGTGCGGGTCATGGTATGCCAGTGATCGCGTACCCGCCCGGTATTGAGCACCAGCGGATAAGCCTGATCGGGGTGATGCGCGGGCGGTCGCGGTGTAATCGCGATGAAGTTGGCCTTTCCATTGGCGGTAAAGAAACGACCGTCACTGAACAAACGCGCGGTACCCGGCGAACGGGTCTGTGGCAAGGGCCATTGTTGTGGTTTCAAGCGTGCATAACCCGGTTCGTCCAACGCGGACAGACCGGAGATATCGAAATCACGTTCGTCGTCGTTCTCGAAACCGGACAGACAGGCGTGTTCGGCGAAGATCTCCGCCGGACCTTCGTAATCGAACCCCGGGTAGCCCATACGCTTGGCCACTTCGGTCAGGATCCACCAGTCGGGCCGACTATCGGCAGGCGGCTCCAGAAAGGCCCGCTGACGCGAAATGCACCGTTCGGAATTCGTCACGGTGCCATCTTTCTCACCCCAACCGAGTGCCGGCAGGCGAATAGCGGCATGACTAAGGGTATCGGTCTCGGCGACGCAATCGGAAACGATCAAACATTCACATTTCGCCAGCGCGCGTCGGACCTGCTCGGTGTCCGGCAGGCTAACCGCCGGATTGGTCGCCATTACCCATAGCGCTTTCACCTCGCCGCACTCGACTGCACGAAATAGATCGACCGCCTTCAGGCCGGGCCTTTGTGCCAGCGACGGTGCGCGCCAGAAGCGGGAAACCAGATCGCGGTGTGCCGGATTCTCGAGATCCATATGCGCGGCAAGTTGATTCGACAGGCCGCCGACCTCTCGCCCGCCCATGGCATTCGGCTGACCGGTAATCGAGAACGGCCCTGCACCGGGCTTACCGATCCGCCCGGTGAACAGATGACAATTGATGATGCTGTTGCCCTTGTCGGTACCGCTGCTCGATTGGTTGATGCCCTGGGAGAAGAGCGTCACCGTGCGTTCGGTCTCACCGAACCAGGTAAAGAAGCGCTCGACCGCTGCCGCATCCAGCCCGCACTGTGCGGCAACCGCATCGATCGACGGCGCATACCAGCGTGCCTGCGCCAAGGTCTCGTCGAGACCTTGGGTATGTCGTTCGACGAAAGCCTTGTCCCACAGACCCTGACTATCCAACCAGTTCAACAGGCCGCCGAACAACAGGGTATCGGTACCGCTTTTCAACGGCAGATGCAGATCGGCGATATCGCAGCTCGCGGTGCGCCGCGGATCGATGACCACAACGCGCAATGCCGGTCGTTGCTTTTTCGCCTGTACCAGGCGTTGATATAGCACCGGATGACACCAGGCGAGATTGGAACCGGTCAATACGACCAGATCCGTCTGTTCCAGGTCCTCGTAACAGTTCGGCACGCTATCGCTGCCGAAGGCGCGCTTGTAGGCCGCAACGGCCGACGACATGCACAAACGTGAGTTGGTGTCGATATTCGCCGAGCCGATGAAACCCTTCATCAGCTTGTTGGCGACATAGTAATCCTCGGTCAGCAACTGGCCCGAGACATAAAAGGCCACGGCATCGGGACCGTGTTTATCGATCACGTTACGCAGGCGTTCGCTGACAGTATCCAAGGCGGTCGGCCAATCGACCTCACCACCATCGACCACCGGTTGTAGCAAGCGCCCGTCGAGCCCCAGGGTCTCACCCAGCGCGGCGCCTTTGGAACACAAACGGCCATGGTTCGCCGGGTGCTCATCATCGCCCCGCACACGAATACCGTCATGATCATCGCGTGAAACAACGAGACCACACCCTACACCGCAATAGGGACAGGTGGTGCGAATGCCGGCCTCATCGCCGGCGAAGCGAGGGTTCGCCGTATCGGGATTCACTGCTGTTTCCCATCGACCGTCATGCGCAAGCGACACGCCGTGTTGGCGTAGATCCTCCTTTTGTGCGAGCCACCGTGTACCCATCGCTCAAACCTTTGGGTTATCGAAAGGTATCGAACTGCGGAATCAGGCCGCGGCCTCGTCGGCCTTGATGGCCAACAGCACTTTACCGTTCTCGACCTTGGTTGCGAAGACATTGGTACAGCCTTCGTCCGGCCCAAGCGCCTCACCCGAAGCCAAATCGATCTTCCAATTGTGCAACGGACAGGTCACCGAAGTCCCGTGCACAATTCCTTGCGACAATGGGCCGCCACGATGGGGGCAGGCATCGCGCAACGCGAACACCTGATCGTCGCCGGTGCGGAACACCGCAACCTTCATGGTATCGGTCTTGATCACCCGCGCACCCAGTTTCGGAATGTCGTCCAGGGCAATGATTTCAATCCAGTCAGTCATGCTTGCAACCTCTTGTCGGGCGGCCGCCTCACGGTATGCCGCCCATCGAATATCAGGCAATCTTCAATGTCTTAAACTCGTGCGACTGCTCGCCTTGCGCACGCGCCTTCCAGGGATCGATCTGCGCATAAGTCTGGCTATGTAGGAACCGTTCCTGCAGCGCCTTGCGATTAGCCTCGTCGTCGAGTATTTGCTGTTTGACATAGTTCAATCCGACACGCTCGACCCAAGGTGCGGTGCGCTCCAGATAGTGCGCCTCTTCACGATAAAGCTGGATGAAGGCAGCACAGTATTCCAACACCTGTTCTTCGGTATCGACCTTGGTCAAGAGATCGGTGACCCGTACCTTGATGCCGCCGTTACCCCCGACGTGTAACTCATAGCCCGAATCGACACAGACCACACCGAAGTCCTTGATGGTCGCCTCGGCGCAATTGCGCGGACAACCCGAGACCGCCAATTTGAACTTGTGCGGCATCCATGAACCCCAGGTCATCTGCTCCAGCTTGACACCAAGCCCGGTGGAATCCTGGGTACCGAAACGGCACCAGTTTTTGCCGGCGCAGGTCTTCACCGTACGCAAGGCCTTGCCGTAGGCATGGCCGCTGACAAAACCGGCATCGGATAGATCCTTCCACACCGCCGGCAGGTCTTCTTTCTTGACCCCGAACATATCGATGCGCTGACCGCCGGTGACCTTCATCTCCGGCACTTCGTACTTATCAGCGACATCGGCGATCGCACGCAACTCGTTGGAAGTGCAAAGCCCCCCGAACATCCGCGGCACGACCGAATAGGTACCGTCCTTCTGGATGTTGCCGTGCGCCCGCTCGTTGATAAAACGAGACTGCGCATCGTCCTGATACTCGTCCGGCCAATTGGCCAACAAATAATAATTCAGCGCCGGCCGGCAGGTTGCACAACCGTCCGGGGTCTTCCACTCGAGCGCCTCGCGCACCGCCTGCATGCTCTTGAGTTCGCCCTGTTTGATCGCGGCAATGACCTCATCGTGACTGTGTTCGGTGCAACCGCACATGCCCTTCTTGCTCGGCGCCTTGTCATAGCCCTCACCGACTGTGCTGGCGAGAATCGCCTCGACCAGGCCGGTGCAGGAACCGCAGGAACTCGACGCCTTGGTATGTGCACGTACATCTTCCAAGGTGAACAAACCCTGCTTACCAATCGCATTGACGATGTCGCCCTTGCATACGCCGTTACAACCGCAGATCTCGGCGCTATCGGGTAGCGCCATCACGCTGGCCGATGCATCGCCATGCCCGGCATCACCGAGATCGTGTTGCCCGAACAGAATGGTGCTGCGGAACGCCGAGATATCGGTACCTTCGCGCAACAGCGTGAAGTACCAGGTGCCATCCAGGGTGTCGCCGTACAGCACGGCACCCTTGATCTTGTTGTCACGGATCACCAGCTTTTTGTAGACCCCCTGCGACGGGTCCTGCAGCACCAGGGTCTCGTCGCCCTCGCCTTCGTTAAAGGCGCCGGCCGAGAACAAATCGATCCCGGTGACCTTGAGTTTGGTCGAGGTGACCGAACCCTCGTAACGCGCGATCCCCATCTGCGCAAGATGGTTCGCCGCGACCTTGGCCTGTTCGAACAAGGGCGCAACCAGACCGTAGCAATCGCCGCGATGTTGCACACACTCGCCGACCGCATAGACCTTCGGGTCGTAGGTCTGCATGGTGTCGTTGACCACGATGCCACGCTCGCAGTGCAGCCCGGCCGCTTGTGCCAAGGAGACATTCGGTCGGATACCGACTGCCATGACCACCAGATCGGCCGGAATCTCACTACCGTCGGCAAAACGCACACCGGTAACCTGCTCGTCACCCAGAATCGCCGCGGTCTGCGCTTCCATCAGGAACTTCAGCCCACGCTCTTCGAGCGAGGCCTTGAGCAAAGCCGATGCCGGCTTGTCGAGCTGACGTTCCATCAAGCTATCAAGCAAGTGCACAACGGTGACGTCCATGCCCTGCTTCATCAAACCGTTGGCCGCCTCCAGGCCAAGCAGACCACCACCGATCACTACCGCGGACTTCCCGTCGCGCGCGGCCTCGAGCATGGTGTCGACATCGGCGATGTCGCGAAAGCCGATCACGCCCTGCTTGTCGTGACCGGGCACCGGGATGATGAAGGGGTTCGATCCCGTGGTGATCAAGAGCCGGTCGTAATCGGCCTCGACACCGGCCGCGGTGACGACCTTGCGCTGTACCCGATCAATCGAGACCACCGGGTCACCCGTGATCAAACGAATGCCATTGTCTTCGTACCAATCACGCCCATTGAGCACGATATCGTCCAGCGTCTTTTCACCGGCCAAGACCGGCGACAGCATGATCCGGTTGTAATTCGGATGCGGCTCGGCCCCGAACACCGTGATCTCGTATTGCTCGGGTGTCAGCTTCAGCAACTCCTCCAGGGTACGCACGCCGGCCATACCGTTGCCGATCATCACGAGTCTTTCTTTCGTCATGTCGATACCTCTATTCGTTATTTGACACCACCGAATCGGTAACGGGCACCGGATTCAGCTCGGTCAGTTGTTCCATCGATGCGCTTGTGTTGGACACCGGGAATTCACGCAGATAGGCGATGGGGTCATTCGGATCAAACGCACCACCGTCGAAGAAACGGTCCGAGCCGAGCCGGATACCGTCCAGTGCCCAGGCATCCGCATGCATGCCCTCGGTTTTGTAATCGATCTCGGGGAGGCCCATGCCCAAGGCATCGGCGGCGGTACGCAACAGATCCGGACGATAAACCCGCTCGGCGATCGCGCGGATATCGACCGCACGATCCAGATGACCCCAACGCAACATCTGGGTAATGAACCAAACCGCATGTGAACGCCACGGGAAGTTCGCCGCGAAGCGATGGAAGACATTGAAGTCCGGCAAGCTGCGCGCGAACTCGGTGCGTGCATACTGGAAGGTGCCCAGCATCGACACCCTTACGACATCACGCGGGGCGTTTACATAGCGCGGTTGCGCAATCAGTTCGACCACCTCGGCACGATGCTCCGGCAGATCGACCCAGGCAGCCGCTTCGAGCAACGCCATCATCAAGGCCTGATGGGTATTCGGATGCTGCAGCGCCCATTCTTCGCTGACACCCAGCACCTTTTCCGGACTGTTGTTCCAAAGCTCATACTTGGTGATCAGTACGCGACCAAGGCCTTCGCGCACGGCAAGCTGGTTCCAAGGCTCACCGACGCAGAAACCGTCGATCTGACCGGCGCGCATCGCCGAGACCATCTGCGGCGGCGGCACGACGACCAGTTCGATATCGCGATCGGGATCGATACCGGCCGAGGCCATCCAATAACGCAGCTCATAGGTATGCGACGACGTCGGAAAGACCACCGCAAAGGTCAGTGGCGGTCGGCCCGCCTGCCTTTCCTGATCGATTAAACGCTTGAGCGCATCCGCGGTTACCGGTGCATGCATGGGCGCATCTGATTCGTGCATACCGAGGCGCCGGTACAGCGATTCGGATACCGTGATGGCATTGCCGTTCAGATCGAGTCCGAACGCCGTCAGCATGGGCTTTTCGATCGGCCCGATGCCCAAGGTGCTGGCGATCGGCATGGTTGCCAACATCTGTGCCGCGTCCAGAATGCCGACTGCGACCTTGTCGCGGATGTTCGCCCAGGAGGTTTCCTTGGACAGCGTGACATCCAGGCCATAACGATTGAAGAAACCCTTCTCGTGCGCGACCACCAAGGGCGCACAGTCGGTCAGCGGAATAAAACCGATGTTGACCTCGGGCTTTTCCAACGAGGCCGGATCGAACGCGGGCGTATCGTTAGTGTTGTCCATCCCGCTTCCTCAACCCGCCAGCCGCAAACCGGCTTTCGGTTCGGCCGCGTCATCACTGTCAACCGATGCCTGGGCATCCGCCTTCGGCGCTTGCTGCTCGTCTTGTTTTTTACTGCCATGACCGACATGACGCTCATGCAAAAAGCGCACGACCTCGGCGCGATAATGGTTGTACGCCGGGTCTTCGGCCAGGGCGAGACGATCGCGCGGACGTTCGAGATCGATATGCAGGATCTCGCCGATGGTCGCCGACGGCCCATTGGTCATCATGATGATGCGATCGGACAACAACACCGCCTCGTCGACATCGTGGGTGATCATGATCACGGTGTTCTTCAGCTCCGCCTGGATCTCCATCAGAGAATCCTGCATGTGGGTTCGCGTCAGCGAATCGAGTGCACCGAAAGGCTCGTCCATCAGCAACACCTTGGGCTCCATCGCCAATGCACGCGCGATTCCGACGCGTTGCTTCATGCCACCGGAGATCTCGTCCGGCTTGCGATCCAGTGCGTGGCTCATGTGTACCAGTTCGAGGTTGTGTCTCGTCCAGGCATCGCGCTCGGCCTTGCTCTTGGTGCGCTTGAACACCTGATCCACCGCCAGACGAACGTTGTCGTAGACGCTCAACCAGGGCAGCAGCGAATGATTCTGGAAGACCACTGCGCGATCCGGACCGGGTTCGCGCACCTCTTTGTTCTCCAGCAACACACCGCCCTCGCTGGCCTGCAAGAGACCGGCGACGATGTTCAGCACTGTCGATTTACCACAGCCGGAGTGACCGATCAGCGAAATGAACTCGCTTTCGTCGACACGGAGGTCGACATCGTTCAAAACGTTCAACGGTCCCTTGTCGGTCGGAAAAGTAATGCAAACGTGATCGATATTGAGATAACTGTTCATGTCTTTTGCCTCTGATGTAGTCGCGCGATCAACGCAGCACCATGCTTTTGTCCCAACTCACCGCACGCTGCAGCATCAACATGCCGCGATCGAGCAGAAAGCCGATGAAACCGATCGCGATCACCGCGACCATGATGCGTGCCAGCGAGTTCGAGCTGCCGTTCTGGAACTCGTCCCAAACGAACTTGCCCAGACCCGGGTTCTGCGCCAGCATCTCGGCGGCGATCAACACCATCCAGCCGATACCCAGCGACAAACGCATGCCGGTGAACATCATGGGCAGCGACGACGGCAGGATGATCTTTACGGTCTTGGTCAACCAGCTCAGACGCAGTACGCGACTGACGTTGAGCAGGTCCTTGTTCACACCGGACACGCCCACCGCGGTATTGATGATCGTCGGCCACAGACAACACAGCGTCACGGTGATGGCCGAGTTCAGGAAAGACTTCGAGAACCAGGGGTCGTCGCTGACATAGACCGCCGACACCACCATGGTCACCAAGGGCAACCAGGCCAAGGGCGAGACCGGTTTGAATAACTGGATAATAGGATTGAAGGCCTGATAGAGTGTCTGGCTCATGCCGATCATGATGCCCAGCGGGATAGCGATCATTGTCGCGATCACGAAACCCGTCATGACCGTCAACAGACTGGTGATGATTTGATCGAAGAAGGTCGCCGTACCGGTGTAACGGCGCGCCTGCATTTTCTCGATCCGCTCGGCGGGTTTACCCGCCTCGATGGCCTTATCGATTCGTACCTGCATACGGTCGTAGAAGGCCGCTTCGCGTTCACGTTCGGCCTTGTGTTCGTCATACAAGGCGAGGCTCTGTTCCCAAACGCGATCCGGACCCGGCAGTTCGCCCAACGAGGTCTGCACTTGCTGTGCGCCGACTTTCCACAACATTAGAAAAACGAGAATGGCCGCCATCGGTACCAGGACGTTACGCGCCAGATTACCGGTCAGCGCCAGCAGGCGGTCGCCCGAAAGATAATTCAACACGGCATCCAACGTGGATGATTCAAAGGTCTTTTGATTTCGCAACGTACTGATCATGTCGCACTCCTCAGTCGTTTCGGTTATCCGCCGACGCGGGGCGGTGATGCACCGCCCCGCTCTGGCCTCAGATCACCTCTTCGCCTTTCAAACCAATCGGGAAGGCCTTGAGATAGTCGTTCGGCTTACGACCGTCGAAGGTCACCTCATCGATAAACTCGGTCTGCGGCGAGCGGTAGCCGGTCTCGGTATCGAAGTTCGGGAACTCATCCGCGCTCAACACACCCTCGGCGATCAATGCCTCGGCGGCCTTGCGATAGATGTCCGGGCGATATACCGACTTGGCGACTTCGTCATACCAGCTGTCCGACTTGGGCTCGGCGATCTGGCCCCAACGACGCATCTGGGTCAGATACCAGACGGCATCGGAGTAGTAGGGATAGGTCGCGTTGTAGCGGAAGAAAACATTGAAGTCGGGGATCTCGCGCTTGTCGCCCTTTTCGAATTCGAAGGTACCGGTCATGGAGTTGGCGATGACGTCATAGTCGGCACCGACATAGTTCGGTTGCGACAGAATCTTCACCGCCTCCGGGCGATTGGCATTGTCGTTTTCGTCCAGCCACTTGGCTGCGCGCAGCATGGCCTTGACGATGCGCACCGTAGTGTTCGGATACTTCTCGGTGAACTCTTTGGTCATACCGAACACCTTTTCCGGATTGTTCTTCCAGATCTGGTAGTCGGTGATCACCGGTACACCGATACCCTTGAACACCGCCTGTTGGTTCCACGGCTCACCGACGCAGTAGCCATAGATGGTGCCGGCCTCGAGCGTTGCCGGCATCTGTGGCGGCGGCGTTACCGACAACAGTGCATCGGCCTCCAAGGTGCCGGTGATGTCGCCTTTGTGTGGTGCGTAATAGCCGGGATGAATACCGCCGGCCGCGAGCCAATAACGCAGCTCGTAGTTATGGGTCGATACGGGGAAAACCATGCCCATCTTGAACGGCCGACCTTCGGCTTTGAATGCTTCAACGACAGGTTTGAGATAGTCGGCCTTGATCGGATGCTGCGGACGACCGTCGTCCATCTTCGGCACATGCGGCTTCATCTTGTTCCAAACTTCGTTCGAAACCGTGATGCCGTTGCCGTTAAGATCCATCGAAAAAGGCGTCACGATGTGCGCCTTGGTACCGAAACCAATGGTGGCGGCAAGCGGTTGACCGGCGAGCATGTGTGCCCCATCGAGCTGACCATCGATCACGCCGTCCAACAGTACTTTCCAATTGGCTTGCGCCTCCAAGGTGACATACAGGCCTTCGTCTTCGAAGTAACCCTTTTCGTAGGCGATCGCCAAGGGCGCCATGTCGGTCAACTTGATGAAGCCGAACTTGAGATCTTCTTTTTCCGGCTCACCGATCTCGGCGACGGCCGACGATGTGAATCCGGCGAATCCCAAAGCCAGGCCAACGGCAAGGATGCTGCGTTTCAGAAAACGGCGACGCGTTATCCGGTCGTTCGATTCAGTCATGATCACTTCCTCAGTCACTACAAGCCCGATAAAACGCGGGCACAAAAAAAGGCGTACCGTCGCGTACGCATAGCCGTACGAGACAGGACGCCATTGTCGGGTTCAGCCATCTTTGGCTGATGCGATCCGGGTTGCCTGGTCCTCCCGCCGTTGGGCTTACCGTGCAGGGCAACACGCATCGATTTGCTTGGATCAGAGCAATAGCCGTGCCACAAGACGGCTCGATGTCATGTCGACTGCTACGCGTTGTCGGCTAAGCCCTTGAGTTTCAGCGTTTTCCAATGCGCTCGATACGTCGCAGACCGTTACCGAGCCGGCGACTTGTCAACGGATAAAACGTCATTGATGTCGGGAAATCGCACCAGCGAAGTGCAAATCACGGCTCAAGTTCGTGCAGATGCACAAGCAAAGGTGGGTCAGATCAACAGGCTCGCGGCAGACACAATGCTCTCGGCAACGTCTATCAAACGCTTGTTGCTGCTCATCGCCAAACTGCGCATTGCCTTATAGGCCTCGTCTTCGGTCATGCCGCGTTGCTTCATCAATATGCCTTTGGCCTTGTCGACCACCTTGCGCTCTTCGAGTTGGGCGCGGGTCTTTTCCAGTTCTTGGGTCAGACTGCGGAACTGTTGAAAACGCTCGATGGCGGCATCCAGGATCGGACGCACCCGCTTGGTACTGATACCGTCGACCACATAGGCGCTCACGCCGGCACGGGTTGCGCGCGCGATGGTCGAGCCGTCGTCGTCCTGGGTGAACATCACGATCGGGCGCGGCGCGGCCGATTGCACCGATTGCAGACTCTCGAGGGTATCGCGCCCCGGCGAATCCAGATCGATGATGACGACATCGGGATTGTCTTGTTGCACGCGACCCAGCAGATCCTCGGCGCTGGATGCGAAACCGACGAGTTCGCAACCGACTTCCGCCAGGGATTCCTTCAACGACGCACGACGCTGTGTGCTGTCATCGACCAGCAACACCCGCAACCGCTTTTTCTGTGCGCCCACTTCCGACATCTGTCTTTCTCGTCTTTCACCGTAACCCACAGTCGCCGGCCCATGCCTCGCGCAGCCGCGTATCGTAAATATTTCCCAAGGGAAGGCGACAGCGACGCCGCTAAAAAAATCCGCCGCACCGTGCAATCACGGAGCAGCGGCATAGGCCATAAGAGGCAATATCGACAGAGAGTTAGGAGAAATCACCGCGAAGTGATTTCGATTTAACCAAAGCACAGTGCGTGCCATTTGCATTTTTTCCTTTTCACACAATATCTTGGCAAGGCATGGCCTGACCGATGGCGACGGGATGCCGGCGTGGCTGCACCAGGCTAGGGTTCTATTCGGGCAGAATGCACCAGCTTTGCGCAATAAAGCGGCACGCCGGGGCCTATCGATATCGGCCCGGGCTTGTTAAGCCGGGCCGTGTGACGTTTAATCGCCCGCGGCGACGGTCGCCCGATGCCGCGACACGCGCCGATAAGACGCCTGAACAGGCTTCGAAAACTTTTTTCCGCCACGGCAGACTAAAAGCAACATGAAAGTACCTTGCCTTCATTCACTCGGAACCGCAGTGCTCGCCCTCGCCCTTTCGTTACCGGCGCAGGCCGAACCCACCGACTTCACCTTGAATGATCTCGAAGGCCAAGAAGTCAATCTGTCAGACTTCCGCGGTCGCTGGGTGGTGGTGAACTTCTGGGCCTCCTGGTGTCCGCCCTGTGTGCGGGAACTCCCCGAGTTGGCCGCCTTTCAACGCGACAATCCCGATACCCAGGTGATCGGCATCAATTTCGAACAAATCAGCGCCGAGGAGGCCCGCACCTTCCTCGAACCCATGGCGATCAACTTCCCCAATCTCAAGATCGGCGAAACGCCGTTGGTCCCTTTCGAACCGCTCGAAGGCCTGCCGACCACGGCAATCGTCAACCCCGCCGGCGAAATCGTCGAACGCCATACCGGCCCGGTAACGGCCGATCATCTGCAATCCATCATCGGCCGACATCGCAATTGATGTGCCGAACGGCACTCCGTTTTGGGGCTGCGTAAACACTGACGCCGAAACCGGACAACGCGTGAGAGATGAACCACAAGTCGTCGCTTCGTGTCGATTTTCGGTCTTTTCACCGACGGATTCTTTAAGTCACTGAAAGCATTACAGAAGGTCGAGATACCCACTTTTTCTGCACATCCAACACACAGTTTCCACACGGTTTTCCACAACGTTTTTTCACAACATCTTGTGGTTGACACTTTGCAATCAGCGTATATATTGTGTCTGGAGTGGGCGCAACGCAGTATATCGGCGGCACGCCACCCGATCGCGCAAGGCGGTCTGTCCACCCAAAACAACACCATCCAGGAGGAGCCTCATGGCTACTGAAGTCACGCCTGCCAACGGCGAGTTGGAGAATATTGCTGTCCCGCCGAGCACCGACGCGGCAGGCACTGATGTCGAAATCCAGGCCAACGCGCCCGGCGTGTTGCGCGTTATCCGGCGCAACGGCAAGGTCACGAACTTCGACGCTAACAAGATCGCGGTCGCGATGACCAAGGCTTTCCTCGCGGTCGAGGGCGGCAGCGCCGCCGCCTCGCGCCGCGTCCACGATCTGGTGCAATCGCTTACCGAGCAATTGTCCGAAGCCGTGGTGCGACGCAATCCGGCCGGCGGCACCATTCATATCGAAGACATCCAGGACCAGGTCGAACTCGCGCTGATGCGGTCGGGCGAACACAAGGTCGCGCGCGCCTATGTGCTCTACCGCGAGGAACAGGCCCGCAAGCGTGCCGAAGAGGCCGCCAGCAAAAAAGGCCAGGCGGGCACCGAGGAACCCCTGGTCAACGTCACCCTGGCCGACGGCAGCACCCGTCCGCTGGAGATCGAACGCCTGCGCCGCCTCGTCGCCGAGGCCTGTGACGGACTCGCCGCGGTGACCCCCGAATCCATTCTGGAAGACACCTGTCGCAATCTGTTCGACGGGGTCAAAGAAAAGGACGTGTCGCAGGCGCTGGTGATGAGCGCGCGCACCCTTATCGAAAAAGAGCCGAACTATTCCTATGCCGCCGCTCGTCTGTTGATGGACATGCTGCGGCGCGAGGCCCTCGGCTTTCTCGATCTCGACACCGGCGTCGCCACCCAGCAGGAAATGGGCGAGCGCTATGGCGAATACTTCAGCACCTACATCAAGCGGGGTGCCGATCTCGAACTGCTCGACAAACGTTTGAGCCAATACGATCTCGAACGCCTCGGTGCCGCGCTCAAGCCCGAGCGCGATCTGCAGTTCACCTATCTCGGTCTGCAGACGCTGTACGACCGTTACTTCATTCATTCGCACGGCACCCGCTTCGAATTGCCGCAGGCCTTCTTCATGCGTGTCGCCATGGGTCTCGCGATCAACGAGATCGACCGCGAAGGCCGTGCGATCGAATTCTACGACCTGCTGTCGCGTTTCGACTTCATGAGCTCGACGCCGACGCTGTTCAACTCGGGCACGCTGCGCCCGCAATTGTCGAGCTGCTACCTCACCACGGTGCCCGACGATCTCGACGGCATCTACGGCGCCATCAAGGACAACGCCTTGCTGTCCAAGTTCGCCGGCGGTCTGGGCAACGACTGGACCCGCGTGCGTGGTATGGGTGCCCATATCAAGGGCACCAATGGCAAGTCACAGGGCGTGGTGCCGTTCTTGAAAGTCGCCAACGACACCGCAGTCGCGGTCAATCAGGGCGGCAAGCGCAAGGGTGCGGTGTGTGCCTACCTGGAAACCTGGCATATCGATGTCGAGGAATTCCTCGATCTGCGCAAGAACACCGGTGACGACCGTCGTCGCACCCACGATATGAACACCGCGAACTGGATCCCGGATTTGTTCATGAAACGGGTCGCCGAAGATCAGGACTGGACCCTGTTCTCGCCGGACGAGACCAGCGATCTGCACGATCTCACCGGCAAGGCCTTCGAAGATGCCTACATTCGCTACGAAGAAAAGGCCGCGCGTGGCGAAATGCATGTCGCCAAAACCATCAAGGCCAACGACCTGTGGCGCAAGCTGCTCGGCATGTTGTTCGAAACCGGCCATCCTTGGGTGACCTTCAAAGACCCATGCAACATTCGCTATACCAACCAGCATGTCGGTGTCGTACACAGCTCGAACCTGTGCACCGAAATCACGCTGCACACCAACGATAACGAAATCGCGGTGTGCAACCTCGGCTCGGTGAACCTCGCCGCGCACGTCGACGAAAACGGTCTCGATCAGGTCAAGCTCGAAAAGACCGTCGGCACCGCGATGCGCATGCTCGACAACGTCATCGAGTACAACTACTACAGTGTGCCGCAGGCGCGTAACTCCAACCTGCGTCATCGTCCGGTCGGGCTCGGCATCATGGGCTTCCAGGATGCGCTTTACAAAGTGCGCATGCCTTACGCCAGCCAGGAGGCGGTCGACTTCGCCGACCACACCATGGAGGCCGTGTCCTACTTCGCCATCAAGGCCTCGACCGATCTGGCCGAAGAGCGCGGCCGCTATCACAGCTTCGAAGGTTCGCTGTGGAGCCAGGGCATTTTGCCGATCGACTCGCTGGCCGAGCTCGGCGAACAACGCGGTGGTTATCTACAGGTCGACGACAGCAGTACGCTCGACTGGGATGGACTGCGTGAGCGCGTGACGACCGTCGGCATGCGCAACTCCAACACCATGGCGATCGCGCCGACCGCGACCATCTCGAACATCTGCGGCGTCAGTCAGTCGATCGAACCGACGTATCAAAACCTGTTCGTGAAATCGAACCTGTCCGGCGAGTTCACCGTGGTCAATCCCTATCTGGTACATGACCTCAAGGCGCTCGATCTGTGGGACGAGGTCATGGTTAACGACCTCAAGTATTACGATGGTTCGGTACAACCGATCAATCGCATCCCGGACGATCTTAAGGCGCTGTATGCGTCAGCATTCGAGGTCGATCCGCGCTGGCTGGTCGAGGCCGGCAGCCGCCGCCAGAAATGGATCGATCAGGCACAAAGCCTGAACCTCTACATGTCCGAGCCATCGGGTAAGAAGCTCGACAATCTCTACAAGCTCGCCTGGGTACGCGGTCTCAAGACCACTTATTACCTGCGTTCCATGGGCGCCACCCATGTGGAGAAATCGACCATGGACGACACCAGCCGCGCGAACAAGTTGAACGCGGTCGGCGGCGGCTATCAGGCATCGAGTGACGAGGCAGGCAGCGCCGCACCCCAGGCCTGCAGCATCCTCGATCCGGATTGCGAAGCCTGTCAGTAAGCGTCAGCCGTCGATTAGTAGGAGAGTATGTAAGATGTTGAACTGGGACGATCCCTTAGCGCCAGCCCCTCAGGAAGCGATTACACCGCCGCAAGCTAACCCTGTGGCCAATCCAGTGTCCAACCCGGTTTTGAGCGACGACGCCGGTCAGGCAAAACGTGCACCCGTACCACAGGTCGATCTGAAGCCGGTCAACCCGGACGACAAGCGCGTCATCAACGGCATGACCGACATCAATCAGTTGGCGCCTTTCAAGTACCCCTGGGCGTGGGAATACTTCCTGAACGCCAACCGCAATCACTGGACGCCATTAGATATCTCCATGGCGCAGGACGTACACGATTACCACCACAAGCTGACGCTCGAAGAGCGCCATGTCTACGAGAACGTGCTCTCCTACCTGACCACGTCCGACATCCTGGCGATGCGCAATATCGGTCTGGCGGTGATGGAAAAGATGTCGGCGCCTGAACTACAGATCTATCAGGCCCGTCAGGTCTATGAAGAATCGCTGCATACCTGGACCTACCAGCATTGCATCGAGACCATCGGCCTCGACCAGGGTGAGATCTATAACCGCTACCGCGTGGTGCCGGAGATCAACGGCAAGATCCAGATCGCCAACGAGCGGTTGAACTCAGTATTGCGCGCGGATATCGATCTGCAAGATCGTGACGAGCTACACAACTTTTTGATGGCTTACATCTTCTTCGCCGCGGTGTTCGAAGGCTGCTGGTTCTATAACGGCTTCAGCCCGATCTTCGCGCTGCAACGCCGCGGTCTCATGAAGGGCACCGCCGAGCAGTTGCAATACATCATGCGCGACGAAGTACTGCATGCCTCGTTCGGTATCCGTGTCGCCAAACAGATCATGCTTGAAGAAAACATCCGTCCCGACGCCAAGGCGATCGCTGAGATGTGGGCCGAATGCGAGGCCGCCGAAGAGGCCTATGCTGGCTACATCCTGCGCGACCCCATCCTGGGTTACAGCAAGGACGACCATGTCGGCCAATACCGTTTCATCGCCAACCGGCGGGCACGCAGTCTGGGCCTGGAAGAACCCTATCCGGGTGCCGAGCCGACCCTGAGCTGGCTCGATGAACAGGCCAATCTGCGCAAAGAAAAGAATTTCTTTGAGACCCGTGTCACCGAATACCAGGCCGGCGGCCTGAAGTGGGAATAAGCAAGACATACTAACGCTAGCGTTCAATGCCGGAGGGGCCCCGAGAACCCTCGCCCGACATTTTCGTAATGTCATAGACCACCACCCAAGGGTGATTGGAGTCACTCCGGCACCATTTAACTGCTCGGCCATATCGATGACCGAGACTACCGCTAAGCGTTCGACCAACCGACGAACCGCATGAGGGGGCTACGATGCTGAACTGGGATGATCCATTGCAATCGACCGCTAGCGAGCCACAGGGCAAAGCGCAGGTACCACCGCCTGCCGCCCTTACGAACGACGGGCAAACCACACTGGCACCCGTCGTGGAAAGCGCTCCGAAGCCCCATGCCGGCGACGGCCTGGTCGATAACGCTGTATTGATGACAACCGCCGGTGCGGCACCTAGCGTCAACCCCGAGCCTTCCCAGGTCACCGAGCCCAAGTCGAACTACAACACGGACGAGAGCAACCCATCCGAGGCCGGAGCAACTGGGCTCGAATCCTTGGAGATGGGTGCGGGCCGCATTCGGGTCGATGACAAACGCATCATCAACTGCCATGCCGATCTCAATCAGCTCGTGCCCTTCAAGTACGACTGGGCGTGGCAGAAATATCTCGATGGCTGTGCCAATCATTGGATGCCGCAGGAAATCAACATGAATGCGGACGTTCAGCTTTGGAAAGACCCGAACGGTCTGACCGAAGACGAGCGCATGATCATCAAGCGCAACCTCGGCTTCTTCGCAACCGCCGATTCGCTGGTTGCGAACAACCTGGTATTGGCCGTGTATCGCCATATCACCAACCCCGAATGCCGTCAGTACCTGTTGCGCCAGGCCTTCGAAGAAGCCTTGCACACCCATGCGTATCAATACGTCATCGAATCCCTCGGCCTCGACGAAGGCGAAGTCTTCAACATGTATCGCGAGGTACCGGCGGTCGCGCGCAAAGCCGAATGGGCCCTGCCCTTCACCAAGCACTTGGCCGATCCGAACTTCCACACCGGCACGCCGGAAAACGATCAAAAGCTGCTACGTGAGTTGGTCGCCTTCTATGTGATCTTCGAAGGCATCTTCTTCTATGTCGGTTTCACCCAATTACTCAGCATGGGCCGACGCAACAAGATGACCGGTACCGCCGAGCAGTTCCAGTACATTCTGCGCGATGAATCGATGCACATGAACTTCGGCATCGACGTCATCAATCAGATCAAGATCGAAAACCCGCACCTGTGGAACGACGCCTTCAAGGACGAAATGGTGCAAATGATCCGCGATGCCGTATCGCTGGAAACCCAATACGCCTACGACACCATGCCGCGCGGCGTGCTCGGCCTGAACGCGCCGATGTTCGAGGAGTACCTGCAGTTCATCGCCAACCGCCGCTGCGCGCAGATCGGTCTGCCGGAACAATATGCCGGCGCGACCAATCCCTTCCCGTGGATGTCGGAAGTGCTCGATCTCAAAAAGGAGAAGAACTTCTTCGAGACCCGGGTTACCGAATATCAGACGGGTGGCGCGTTGAGTTGGGATTGATGCCTATCTTGTCAGTGCAGCACTTCAGGCTTTTCCGTATGGAGAACTTAGGAAGATTGCGCTAAGGGCACGACAGACAGCCATACACGCAAAACGACTCGTCATGCCCAATACCACGGTATGCGCTCAGGCAGAATGGCGCGATTGCGGGAGAATGACGTGTCGTCAACTCAACAAAGTCGCTTGCTAGATACGATGGCGACAGCTTTCATGGTCAGCCATCTGAGTCAGCGTCAATATCTGGTAACCGTTTGACTGAAGCCATGGCAGCACCTTCCGGAGAGATTCTGCTGCTCGCGTTCCTCTTCCTTTACCGTCGTGCAAAATTATGACGGAACCAGGACGAACAGACCAAGTGATGTATGCGTAGTGAAATCGGCTGGAATGAACCGCGTGGTCAAGCGGATAAATGTCGGCAAGCGCGATTTTGTAACCATGCAGCTCCATTGCCTGAAGGGTCGAGCTGTTGTACCAGCCTGAGCCGGGCCGAAGCCACTTGATGGCCGAGTGCTTGCTGAGCAGATCATGAGTAACAGATATACTCTCGGCCTGTTCATTGGGCGACAAATCGATTGTTGGTATTTCTCTGAATGTATGATTTCCTAATTCATGAGCGTTGCCAACGATATCTTCCAGCACGGCCAGATTCGCCTGCACTCTGTTGCCGATTAAAAAGAATGTAGCCCTCGCCTCATATTGCTCAAGGACCTCCAATATTTCAAAAGTCGAACTTGGGTCAGGCCCGTCATCGATGGTGAGTGCAACCAACTTCTCGTCACAATCAAAGGAAAACGTTGCTTCTGGCAAAAGCACCGGACCAATGCTCCGGACCACCCATGCACTGAACACGATGGCGCTGACCGAGAGGGCCATTGCTAAAACGCCTACTTTGGCGACCAATCCGGCGGTTTTCATTTTGCGCCCAACGCCAAAGCTATGGGGCCGAAGTGGAGACCCCAACCACCCGCAGGGTGGCGACATGAGCTAATTATCATGTTCATTTTTTCAGTTTCTTATTTCCAGGACGCACTAATTCTTGGTGGACCACATAGACCTGAGATGCTTTCTTATCCAAAGAATCACGTTATTCGATCAGGCGGACATGATTGTGACGAAGGAACCCGGATTTCAAACCGGGCAACTTTTGCAGCGTCATCTTGGAGAAGACTGGCCCCGGTCCAAAGACCGGGACGATATCAAGTCGTGCACATCGTATCGAGCCGGTCGAGCAAAACGACTGGCCCGATCGCTTCGAAGGTCTAACGGTCTTCCGCGACCTTGCCCACACCCGTTCTCAGACGCTCGCCGAACAGCGTCAGATACATCATGCGGTAGACGTCCGTATTGTCGAACCGCTGGGAGAAGGGCTTCTCATTGCGACCAAACGCAATGGGGAACGGGCTTTGCAACAGACCGGCGTTGAGCCCTTCGGCTCGGGTCAGGATGGCACCGGCGGTGTCTTGGACCGATGCCCAGGCGATAGCGAACGGCAATTCCGCTTCGGTCTCCGTGTCGCCGCCAAAGCTGCCGAGCCCGGTTTCATCGAAATTGTCGAAGGCGGGATTGCCGCCGCTCCGTGCCGCGCTTAGCGCATCCGGCTCGGCAAGGAACGCCGGCGTGTTATGGCCTTCGATACCGTCCACATTGACGTTGATTTCGCTGGAACTGAACTGCGGATTCACCGAAGTACGGGTTACCGTCATGTCCGGATCGCGCTGTTCGCAGAAGCTCTTATTGTCTTCCGCGGTATCGCCATTGTTGGTCCCACCGCCGGGTGTACCGCAGAAGACGGGATTGAACGGGCCATCGATGGTGCCGCCACGCAGGGCCATCATCTGCATGGCACTGCCGTCACTGTCCGCGGCGGTCAGAATCAGGCTGCGCGGATCACCCTCGCGCCGGAACATACCGCGTCTGTTCTGAAAGTCGCGGGCGACACCGATCAGATCGTCTGCACGCTTGAGGGCACGCAGCGAACCAATGCCGTTGTTCTGGTTGGGCATGTTGTCCGTGCTCTCCACCTCCGCAACGAGGGCAAAGGGTTTGCGGACCTGATCGGCCTTGCGCTCCAGGATCAACAAGGCCATGGCCATCATTTCATCGGGCGCCGGCGGATTGAAGCTGAAGGGATTCAGGGGATCACCGTACTTGGCACCCCACAACACCAACCGGCCGATCTTGCGCTCGGCTTCGGCTTCGGTCAGACCGGCAACCTCATACGGCAGCGGATCCCCGGGGTTACGCAGCAGACCGGCGTTGGGCGGCACATCGGTCGGGACGTCTTGCCGACCCGGGAGGCGCAGGTTCTGCAGTTTCTCTTCCTCTTCGTCGTTGAACATGTCGTCGGCGGCGAACAGACCGAGAACTTTTGGCGCCCAATACTGCCTCGTCGGGCCCCAGCGCCTGGCGTGCTTGATCTTATGGAACAACTCATCGAATTCCGTACGGGTACGAATGACGATATAACCGTCGGCTGCGGCCTCCTGGAGCAGATTACGGCCGTCGTCACGCGTCGGCTGACGCCCGAAGTCTTCGGGACCCTGATGGACGAAACAATCGAGTTGCGGATCGGCAAGCGTCGGCTGGGTCGTGCATTGCGCAATATCCGTAGGCAGGAAGAAGCGCTCGCCGCCGCCCAATATAACCTGTGGATCGGGCTCGCCGTCAGTCACGTCGCAATCGGCATTGTCATCGCTTTGCTCGAAAGTCACGCCATCCATCGTCTGGTCTCCGGGGCATGTCCGGGGACCATTGAAACCCGGTCGTCCTGCAATGAGCTGAAGCGAATGGGCCTCGGGCTGACCGCGATTGCCGGTCTCGGCAAGGAACGCACCGGTCCCGGGCTCACCTGCGATGTCGCCGTCGTTGACGATACCGATGGGATGACCGCGGTATGCCGCCTCACGCATGTAGCTGCCGGGGAAACCCGAAAGCGCGAGAATCTCGCGTCCACGGTCTCGACCGTAAGACTCGGGGCCCTGCACCTTGACCCCGAACGCATGTGCCGTGGCACCACCGTTGGATGTGGAGGTCAACTGATCGGAGTTGTGACCGCGGTAAACGACCATCTTGGGAAGTTTGTCCCACTCTAAACTGCCATCCGGGCCCGCCCAGAACTTTCGTGCGGCATCCCAATGATTGAGGGCACTGCCGTCCGGGTGAATGAAGATTGCATTTCCGACACCAAAACGGGCCTTTAGACCACCGAAGTGACCCGAACCGAAACCGTCCGTCGCAAAGGCCGAACTGCCCGATAGGACAATTACGGCTGTGACGCTCACAACGAGAACAGGCTTACGCCAATTAACGCCAAACATGGATTAACCTCCACTGATGCAATCGTTGAATTTGGATTGACGTTCGCTTCGGCGCACTCTATCGATGCGGTCGACGACGAACGGGGTCTGAAGTTTCGAGACTAGCCCCGCCCCTGAGACCGTCTGATGAAATGCAGGTGAATGTTTGATTACCGGGAACGTCGATGATATGGCGCCTGCGGTATATGGAATACGGTACCGGTAATGACCTACGAGGTAGCGTCGGTAAAGCGGGCAATCCCTCTTCTGCATCGTGGCGACCGCCGGATGCCTGACTTATAACTCCGCCGCCGGTTGTTCCTGAGAGAACATCTGCCGTTGAGCATCTTCATCGCATTGTTGGGGTTGCAGGGCGCGCGAGCCATCATCCGCCGTAAGGCCAATGCTTCGTCCATGCTCGATAAAAAGGCCCGCGGTTAAATGCGCGAAGCTTAATCACCGCGTCATACCGACTTCATCGCAAGGTCATATTCGTTGCGCATATTCGTCCCAGGATTGTTATCCCTCGGCTGCAGCATAACGGAATTTGACGCATTGCATTGCGACGTCGCTGTAACGTGCACCGATTGCCGGAAAAGATGACGACAGACTAGCTCGATGCAAAAAAGCACGGTTGTCCGGCAAGTGCACAGGTAGTAGGAAAACTAGACCCAGCCCCCAGTTAACTCGCAATTACTGTTCGCCCGACAAGGCGATGAAGGAGTCATTCTTATGCTGCGTTTTTATTGCATGGCTATGGTCGCGATCATGCTCCCTATGACGGCCAATGCCGAGTTCCGCATCCTGCCCTATCTTCAGCAGCCCACCGAAGACGGTATGCTTTTCACTTGGTTCACCGAAAACAATGTGCCGGGCGAGTTGGTTGTATCCGGCGGCGACCTGGCAATCCCTTTGACATTCGCTTCCACGCCCGAATTCAAAGAACTGCTGACTTACCGTGAACCGGAACTGAACGACGCCATCGACAAGGGCTACCCGATCCTGGCCGACGATAACTACAAGCACGCCGTACGGGTGAGCGGCCTTACTGCGGGAACCACTTACACTTACAGCGTGACCCAAGGTCTCGAGACCTTCGAGGCCAGTTTCAGCACTGTTCCCTCGATCTCCGATTGGCGAGACATCAGAGCCGTCATTCTTTCCGACACCGAAACCGAGCCCCGCGGAGCCGTTCAGATTCGCGACTGGACCGAAGGTCCACAGGCTCCCGGAAGCTTGGGCCGCCCCGCGGACTGGCCGGCGGACGGCTCAAACCGCGACCTTTATATGCTGAACCAACAAGTCGGTTACGCCCAGAATCTGCGCATCATAGACGAGCGCGCCCCGGACTTGGTCATCATGCCGGGTGATCTCGTGCAGGGCGGCGGCTATCAGTTCGGTTGGGACGAGTTCTTCCGCCACAACGCTGGCGAGTTCGATGATGTCTTGACCAAACGGCCGATCCTTCCCGCATTGGGCAACTGGGAGAACTTTGCGGCCATCAACGGCGGTTACGCCATCTCATCGGATTTCAATGCCCCGGGGTACAGCCGCAGCAAGTACAAAGCCTACTTCGACATGCCCGAGAACGGCACGCCGGAACACCAGGATAATTACTACCGCACCGATTACGGCCCACTGTGCATCCTGACGCTGGACTCCTCCAATGGCGAGCCTGATGTCCTTCGGGGTGATCGCGGCAATCCCGCCACGCCCGACACCGACACCCAGGTCAACTACACCGCCGAGGACTACCGCGCGAACAACACCGCTGCACAGCTCACCGACGGCACCGACATCTCCGACTTCAATCCCGGCTCCACCCAATACAATTGGGTCATGGCGCAGTTGGAGAGCTGCCGCGCGGAAAACAAGATCATCGTGGCCCAGTGGCATAACGTGGCTTATTCCTCCGGAACGCACGGTATCCCCAACGCCGGGCTGCCCCCCGAGTTCCAAGCGGACGCTTCCGGCCAGGCGGGGACTCCACTACGCCAGTACCAGCCAATGTTCGACGAGTACGGTGTGGCGGCGGTTTTCTCCGGCCACAGCGAAATCGCCGAGCGCTCTTACGTCAATGAAGACGAAGACGAAATCGGCATAAATTACTACGATGTCGGCATCGGCGGTGACGGCATGCGTGGCACCCGCACCGACACCGACCTGGATGTGCAAAACCCCTTCTCTCAATGGACCGCACACTTGAATGCGCCCGAGCTCTGGGAGGAAGTGACCGACAACAACGGCGAGACCTACACCATCCTCACCGAGGGCGGAAAGCACTATGGACATCTGGAAATGAATCTTTCCCAGTGCTCCGGTGCGCCCGTCATGACCTTAGCCATGGCTTACAGCTTCCCGCGGCTGGATGCCAACTTTAATCTGATCGGCAACACCGAGCGGCGCATCTACGACGACGTTCAGCAGATCATCTTCAACGCAGCTGGCGAGCCCGTGTCGCAAACCAAAGTAAACCTGCTCACTGGAACCAATGGTCGCGACAATGTGACCGGCACCGACGGCCCCGACTTCATCGTCGGCCTGAGGGGTCGCGATGTGCTGTCAGGCGGTGGTGGCATGGACACCTTCATTTACAACGAGATCACCGAAGGCGGCGACATCATTGTTGATTTCACCGTGGGTGAGGACCGCATCGACCTCAGCGGCCTGTTGTCCGGCTTGGGCGTGACTTCCGAAGACCCCATCGCCGACGGCTACGTTTCCTTCCGCGACCGCGCCTCCGCAAGCTTCGTCCTGGTGGATGCGGATGGTTTCGGTCCCAACCGTGCGCGCACTTTGATCAAGGTCGATGGCGTCACGGCTGCGGATCTGAACAACGTATGCAATTTCTTATTCTGAGCCATCAACGCGAGTGAGGCTTCCAGATTTAACGGAAGCCTCACCGCTTCGAAGCTCTGACCTACTTCAGCAAGACATTCCAATCAACACCGTGCCTTAACACATAAGGATAATTCATCATGAATGCACCCTGGCTTTCTCTGATTTTCGTATCTTTTTTGGCTGCGACGCCTGCCTTTGCCGCGCCCGTCGAGTTCGACTTCACCGTGGACATTACCTCCGGCGCGCTTGTCGGTGAGCGCTTTTCCGGCAATTTCAGTTATGACGGGGCCGACGTTGTCGGTACCGCCGATGAGTTTGTCGATTTGTCGAGCTTCGGATTCAGTTTTCAAGGATTCGATTTCGGCTTGAACGACAGCACCGACCCCGAGGCGGCTTTCTTCGACGGCGAGTTCTTGGGCCTGTCCTACAGCGTTGACTTGAGCGCACCCGTTTTTTTCAGTTTTGTGCCAGGCTTTTTCGACGTGGACGACGCCTTCTTCGCTTATGAGGATCCGAACGGCGACGGAGAAGGCAGTATCGTCTTCAACCGAGCCCAGGTGAGCGCACCCGTTAGCCTCTTCCTGCTCGCCTCCGGTTTGATCGGCATGCTAGGTCTTCGCAAGCAATCCTAGCCGGCAGTCCCTCAACGGAAGTCACGAGCAGGTCCTTATCGGACCTGCTCGTAGGCACAGGCCATCACTGCGAAGCAATACGCCACCGACAACACCGCAAACCAAGTAAGACCCACTACCGGCAGCGATAACTCTCACAAAACGATACCTCGTTTTTAAACTGCCGTGAATTAGCGTCCGTAGTTTGCCTCAAGCACCGCTGTTTGCAGTAAGTTCTGGTGCAAGTAGAAACCCACCATTGCCGCTGGAGCACTCTCATCCAAAGGAAGCTGATCCGTTTTGAGCGCATACACGGTGAACTGGTAGCGATGGGCCTTGTCACCTTCAGGTGGACACGGGCCACCATAACCCGGCTTACCGAAATCGGTTCGACTTTGGATGCTACCCGCCGGCATACGCTTGAGCCGAGGATCTCCCGCACCCTTCGGGATACTCGTGAGATCAGCCGGAATATTAAAGGCGACCCAATGCCACCACCCACTACCGGTTGGCGCGTCTGGATCGTATACAGTCACGGCAAAGCTCTTCGTGCCGGCCGGTACGTTCTTCCAATGCAATGACGGCGAAACGTTTCCACCCTCGCAGCCGAAACCGTTAAACACCTGCTCGTTGGCAATGTTACCCCCGGACTTCACTTCCGGGCTCGTAACCGAGAAGCCACCGGCAAACACAAATGCCGTTGAAGCCAGATACACCAGCACCAATAAACCGAGTTTATTCATCATAGTCTCCGTTAGTTAACGATCATCACCCTTTCGCTATCTCAAGGTGACGGAAACATGATGAATGGTTAAGAAGCTCCGGGTTGTTCAAAAACGGGCGATTTCTGTCCTTTTTCGTCCACAGAACTACGGAACTCCGTGGGGGACAGTCCGAAGCGCTTACGGAAGTTACTTGTGAAGCGAGAGACTGACTGATAGCCGCATTCGAAAGCGACCTGGTACACCGGCTTGGAGGTTTGTAGCAACTGCATCAAACCACTCACAAGACGCAACTCGAACAGTATCTCTCTAAAACTGGTGCCCTCTTCACGGAGCTTTCGTCGCAAAGTGGTTTCGCTTGTCGCTAGGCGCTCACTGACTTCTCCAATAGTCCATTCATGGAGAAGATCACCCGACAGGATTGACCGAACACGCTGGCTCCAATTACTGCGAGCGAGAGCGTAGGACATCAAATTAATGTCTTGCTCTACAAGTAAGAGCAAAATCTCAGTTAATCTGTGTTTGAAAATTCGGGCATTCGAGACAGATTCGCTTCCAACGCAAGCAGACCAACAACGAACAAGAAAACGAGTGTTGCTGTGCCAAACAGTAACGTTTCATGGGATATGATAGTTTCTGTTTTGCTTATGTTTTCACCCTTCAACCAATAGTCTTTGTTGGGTAGATTGATCAGGCTTTTAGGGAGTTTTCTCAAGATTTTGGCGGAGAACAGAACCGACAAGAAAACAAGCACCTGCACTCCTGCCATGATGGTAGCGTGAACATAGGATGGTGCCCAGCTATCGGGATTGCCACCTGATCCAAAATGGATGGCAACGGTAGAAGGCAAGATAAAAACCGATACGATAAGCAGGATGAGATTGGCTGCAAAACTCAGGATGAACGCTACTTTCATACTGTTTTCTTTTGTAACGCCGGCCTTAAAGCGTGCGAGGCACGAGCGTCGGTTTTGATGGCATCGTTACAACCATCTATCGTCTTGGCTTTGAACTACCGTCCTCATCTACATAATCAGAAAAATCCGGTTTCGTAGACATACTGATTGGTAGTTTGTTGTCTATCACCATTTGAATGACTCTTGACGCTGCCGGTGGAGGCTCTCCTGCCGGATTCTCACGATAGTACCAGACAACTCCGTTGCTATTTTTGGCTTCGGATAGCACCGACATTAACTCATCCGGGCCGATTTTCTTTCCGTTAAGCAAGACACTGTTTGTTGAAAGTACACTGATTTTTAGTATCAATTCTTCTGTTTGCACAACGTTTTTCTCCCCGAAGACCAATGTTGGCAACAACAGTAATAAAACCACACCAAATCGTCTCATTTTTCTATACCTTACCTTTCACAGCGACCCACATTACCCAACCACCTGCCGCCTGAATCAAGACAGGCATCTTGATTGAGCCATTCCACAACGAAGGGTACTGCCGCTATTATCAAACTGACTGTCACAATAGATCCAACGGCAATACGACCCACTTTTCGAAAACCCGCCAACCAGATGGCTACCGCAACGAGCAAAGAGGCAGTGCCGTATGCCAAATACGCAGCTGCAGTGTCTCTCATTACTTCTGACGCTTCATTGCGGAAAAGCTGTCCGCCCCAATACGCGTAAATGGCCCAAAGAAAAAACAGGCCGGATAAAACGCCTGCGATAAACAGCGCACTTCGACGAAACCACTTATTCATCTAGCCGCCGAATCCATTTCTTGGCATAACGCCAAGCATAAGGGGCAACATGCCGCGCAGCGGTAACACGTCCCAATGCGCCGAAGGCGAACGACTGGATGCCATCGTTACGTGCATACGGCACGATGGTTCTTGTCCTTTTCAAACAACCTTGCTGCTGATTTCAGTATGGCCAACACTTTTTTCCGATTGTGTTTGCCGTTAATGCCCGCCGGCAATCTCGACTGCCGGGGTTGGAACTCCCCATGGTCGCCGCCGCTCGGACCCATTCTGGTTGAACCGCCATGCCTGTTTTCGAAGAATGCCATGGCCGCATACAGCTGGGTTAACGAAAGCAACTCGAGTCGAAACCTTCCTTGTTCTATGACAATAACCTGCCCATTCGAATCAGCGATTTCACCGCACTCCGGCAGGTGATTGCGGTGCCGTGATTCATCGTAAGGCTGGCTGCATGCCTTGCTCATTTTTCACCTAACGAATGACATGGCCCGCCCCATTGCCGGGCGCGCAGCGCCCGACGACAACGGGTGTGTGATTAGTCATTTGAAACGCGGTGAGCCATGAAACCTGTCATCCGTGTCGGTGACGTGCACAGCAAGCCATCCTGACCGGGCATCGCTGCCGCCTGGCTACAGCCACCCATCACACCCGGCTGTCGCAAAAACTGGAATCACTCATCATCCGCCATAAGGCCACTGCATCCCTCATGCCCGGCAAAAAGAAAGCCCGCCGTCAAATGCGTGAAGCGCAATGAGCAGCGAGCTGTTTTTGATAAGCCGATCCGACCCCGTTCCCGGGCCGAGCGACTTAAGCGAATAACCGGTGGCATGTGCCTGTAAGCGTCTCCGTAGCCGTAACCTCAAAAGGTCATACGGCCACGGGGCTTACGGCTTTTTCGGCTTGGTGTATTCCGCCACTTTCTGGAAAGAATCCCAAATCGTTTCGTAACCAACGAATCCTTTTTCATTGGCCTCTTTCTGACGGGTCAAAACAAAACGTGCTTTGCCCTCAGGGACTTTAGGTCTGCTAGTCGATTGCCCACTCATAAATCACCTTTACAAATAGTTGTCGAGATTTTCGCTGGCTGTCTACACAGCTGAATCACGCACCGAATCTCGGTGTTCTACATTTCCGGCCGAATTATAAAGCACGGGGTCATTGGCAACCAGTAACCTTTGCATTACCGGCCAATAAGTGATTTTTATGTTAATTGGCATCTGATTTCAGTCACCATCTCCGCTAAAGTCTTTGTCTTGACTGCATTTTCACGGCTTGTACAGGAAAACCCGCTATGCCGCAGTACATATTCGTCTACCTGGGAGGGGAGTACCCTTCCGACCCTGAAGAAGGACAAAAGCACTTCGAAAAGTATCAGCAGTGGCTGAATTCACTCGGAGACGCTGTCGTCAGTCCCGCAGTACCTTTCAAAGATACGCATACGGTACAGTCCAATGGCATCGCCTCGCCGGGAAGCATCAGCGCGATGTCCGGGCTGAGCATCCTCAGGATGCCTTCGATAGAAGCAGCGCTTGCCGCCGCCCAGGCCTGTCCATTCCTGGAAATCAACGGCACGCTGGAAGTGTCGGAAATGATCGAGATGTCGGGCCGGTCCGAGAAAAGCGGCAATGAGACGATCAACTGAATTCAGCGATGGAGTTCACCTGCTATACCGACTGGGATCAATTGCCGGAAAGCGCGGACGTGCTGTTTGCAACGGCCGAAGAAGACAGCATCTTCTTTTCGCGACCGTGGTTCGAAAACCTGGTGAACAATGCGCTCGAAGACGGTCAGTCCATGTTGCTGGCCTGTGTGGTCGAAAGCGATCACGTGCTGGCGATCTTGCCTTTGATGACACGTACCAGCGGACATTTTCACGCCCTCGGACATCTTTACACCTCACTGTATACCCTGTTGATCGCCGAGCGCGACCAACAGAATATCCTGACTTGCCTGGCGCGAGGTTTGACTCAACTGCCGGTTCGTTCCCTACATCTCGCCCCCATCGCGGAAGACGACGACAAATTGCAGCGCCTGCAACAGGCCATGGAGTCTTCTGGCTGCGTCTGTTTCGTCCGTTTTCGATTCTTTAACTGGTTTCATCGATCTCTGGAACAGTCTTTTGAAGACTATATGGCGGCCCGTCCATCCAAGGTACGCAACACCATTGCCCGCAAAGCGCGCAAATTGGCGCGTGAGCGCGGCTACCGTATTCGTCTTTATAAAGACGGTGACCTGCAACAGGCGATGGCGGATTACAATGCCGCCTACAACGCAAGCTGGAAGGCGAGAGAACTCTTTGGCGATTTCGTCGAAGGCCTGGCCGAGCAGATATCAGGCCAAGGCTGGTTGAGACTGGCTGTTCTGTATATTGAAGAAAAGCCGGCAGCCGCTCAGTTATGGTTTGTCGCACATGGCAAAGCCAGCATTTTCAAACTGGCGTACGACGAAGCCTGGAAGCGATACTCTCCGGGCTCGATTCTAAGTCGCTACCTGATGGAGCATGTGATCGATACCGATCGGGTGAAAGAAATCGATTTTCTGACGGGCAACGACGCTTACAAACAGGATTGGATGTCAGAAAGGCGCACGCGCTGGGGCCTCTATTGTGCGAAACCCCGTCATTCCAAAGGCCGAACCGGTCAGGTTTTTGCCGTTGTAAAAGACTGGCTACGGCGGTTCAAACGGATTGAACGTGATGCCCGTCGGTTTTCAAATCACTAGGAAACACGGTTTTTTTTGGACCGACATTATTGGTATCAAGTACACCATGACAAACAAACTCGTGCAAAAACACCTGTTCAAAGGCACTCAGGAATTCGAGATTGTCGATGACACGGTCAATGTTCGTATCAAATCGCCTTTCAATAAAGAAGAGACATTGACCGTCATGTTGACGGTATTGAACCCGGAGCCTGTCATCAACAAATCCGTTCTCGAGTTCACCAGCCGCGTCAACAATGAACCGCTGTTGTCGCTTTTTCTGGCCAAACCCAACCCGGAGGCGTTCAACGCTTTCGTGAACCTGCTAAAACAAAAGGCGCAAGACGAGTTCAACGCGTTTGCCGGGCTCAAGTCCGGCAGGCCTGCCGGACTGAACGGTAACGTCTATGACGAACCGCCGGACTTCGATACGCCCGACATGAAACGCACGGCGGCAACGAACAAGCATATAACGGCCGAAGGGATCGAAAATGCGATCACCATGCTGTCGCAGTATGTTGGCAAAGAGCAGATCGGCCCTTTTCTGTCCGCCCTCCAGGCACTGCAGGCAGACCCTCTGAATGAATCCCTTTTAGCCCAAATGATCGATGAATTCGAAGCGCTGGGGCCCAAGCAAGGTGCCGTTTTGACTTATGCGCCTTACATTGGCCTCTTGTTGTCGGATGATCCGTTCAGCAAGTCGTACTAGTGCCCGGCAACGCAAACTGACGCGTTGCTGTTGTGCCTGCACAGATACACCGATCATCCCTGTTTTGACGGCCCCCTCCGCAGGCGTGCTTCCACAAGGATGGCGTTCATCACCTGCCGGTCAACCACCTCGGGGTAGAAGGGATAAAACCGCTCAACTTCCAACACATTCTGTCTGGCCGCGTTTTCGAGACGCTTCCGGTCATCATGTTGCAGATCATGGAGCATGAGCAAACGGGTTGATTGCCGTTGTAGATAGCGCTGGCACAGTTCGAACTGAGCCGGATCTTCCCAGTCTTCCTTCAATAGCAATGGCGGGAAAGTATCGGGTTCGCTGTCGCGACGCTCGAACCATCGCCCTCTGGGTTTAAGTCCGGCGCGCTCTGCCACCATACACTCCACCCGGTAGTTGACGGGAGGCTCGCCTGTTTGCTCCTCTGCCGGTGTACGTTCGATACGCATGGCTGATGAAGGCAGCGCGGTCCACTCCGGCCTGTCCGGAAAATCCGCCATCTGCTCACCGTCCATACAGGAGAAAACGAGCGCCAACGGCGAATCATCCTCGGGGTCCAGCAACCAGTATTCGTACTTGTCTGCCTGCGGAAAAGGGAAGCTGGCCGTGGAGATAAACACAGCCAGTTCCAGTATCCGCTCATCGATGTCGCCGGTCTCGTGCGAGGATCGCGCAGCTATCTTGCTGACTTGATCACGCTCGATCGAGGCGACTCGCCTGAATCGCCGTTGATTCTGCCGACCGGGAATCTTGTCTGCCTCCGGAATGGCGAAGAGAAAATGGAATTCCCAGCTCTTGCCATCCATCGTGATTGCCCGAGCGCGATCGGACTCGGCGATCTGTACGAGACCGGAATACGGTGGTGTCAGCCGTTGCGAATAACCCCTGATCAATTACTTGATTCCGGCAAAATCGTTGTATGCCTTCAACGCCTTTTCTTTTACTGCGTCAACGAAAGCATTGAATTCTTTGGCATTGGGTTTATTCAGATAAAACGACAACAATGGCCCGCATTTCACCCTGCTATGAAACTCCAGCCGCGAGTTGTTGACTACGGGCTCCGGATTCAGAATTGCCAGCGTCACCGTCTTCTCTTTCTTATTGAAGAGACTCTTGGTCCGAACATGAACTGCTTCATCCAGCAGCTCGAATTCCTGCGTACCTTTAAATAGACTTTTCTGTATCAGTTTCACGGGCACCTCCCGGATAGATATCGGTGTACCTGGGGCATCGGCGAACGCTCTTACAAGTTACCGTTAAACCGCGACGCGAGCCTCACTGTTTTCTTCGACACCGAAAGCAGCGGATACAAGGCTCGCTAACGACCCAGTCACGGCAACGTGCGGGCTAATGATTAGATCTGTCCGGCCACTTTTCTGCATAACGGGTCATTACATCGCGCACTTCTTCGGGGACGTTTTGTGCGTCCATTTGTCTTTTGCCATCGGCAAAAAAACCCGGCATATCGTAAGGCAGTCGCCGGGCCAGTTTCTCGAAAGTGCTTTGCATCAGTTCCGCGTCCAACGAACGGGTCGCGGCCACCCCCGAGTTCAGATTGAGCACACGCCACGGACGCCAGGGGTTGCTTCTGTCCTGGTCCAACTTAAGATCATCCGCAGCCGACTCCAGCAACTCGTCCGCCATCCGGCCGAGCTTCGCCAGTTCGGCCTCGTCCTTTTCGCCGTTGACCAGATTGGCAAAACCCTCTGCCGTACCATCCAGGTTGTCTATTACGGCATCGTGCCGTGCAAACCAGACCGCGAGCGAAACAAACACGCGTGCGAGATTATCTCGCTGGTCATAGATATCCAGTTGCCGGAGTTGATAACTGAGTCTGTCCAATAGGTCCAATGCGTAATGACCCAACTCAGAGACCGCCTCGGCATCCGGCCGCTGTCCGTCGTGCTCCAGCCCGGCGGCGAGCTGGAAAAAATCCGACAGTGCAGATGCCAGTGGGATCGGACCCGAATCCTCATCTGTGATTTTTTGCGTGATTTCGTTTTCGTCTATCACGCGTTTCATGACCTGCAGGGCCAGGTCGGAAATGACGGGTACTTCAATAATCAACGAGTTCATCAATGAAACCAATTGGAAAAGATGTGAGATCGACCATCGCTGATGCAAAAATCAAACGTGGACTCCGCGTATCACAGGCAATCTCTTAGATAACAAAACCAAGGGGATCCGGTCGAGAATACAGAACGCAACACCGTCCGGAACGAGCAATTGCCCGCCCGGTATCTTGCGCCGACCGGAATGCCCTTATCCTCGATATGGTAAAGTGCATCACGCTGACTATGCGCTTCAACATTGGCACAGATCATGGACCTCAAACTGGAACCCGAAAAGCACGAAATTTACCAAGAGTCGTTTATCAGAGAGATCAGCCAAACCGTTATGGTAAAGCTTGTCGAGGCCGGACTGGCCGGACAGAAACTCGAGGAAACAACGGCCGATATCTCGTTCAGCATTGCCAGCATTCTCGATGACACGACCGCAATCGAGGCGGATGGTGTCGCGGTGAAGCCCTATCTGACATTCCGTGATGGCGATGACGCAATCATCCATTGCGGTGAAAATGCGTACACCTACGAATTCGTGCGGGGTATCTTGAAGGAGCTGTTTGACCGGTAGTCAACGGAACGCCGTTCCATGCAAACAGCCTAAAGTCGCACAGTGCATTGTAGGCATACACGTTAAATCGGCACGATACGGTCGGGATCGACATCGATGTCCGGACCATCGACAACTTTGGTACCCGCTTCGATTTCTTCTTCCGTGGCGTCCCGAACGGTCAGGATCTCGAGCTTAAACACCAGGTCTCTACCGCATAAGGGGTTGTTGCCATCGACGGTCAGCGTCTCATCATCCATTCGCGTGACGATGAACTCCTTCGGCTCGCCCTTTTCGTTTTCCATCAGAATCTTGGTACCGACCTCCCGGAATTCCTCCGGGACGTTTTCGATCCGATCGGTAAAGACCAGCGCCTCGTCACGGGCGCCAAAAATAAGGTTGCCATCAATCGAGATTTCGATGACATCACCTTGAGCCCGGCCTTCCAGTTCGGCAGTCACCTGCGCCGCCAACACCTGGTCGGCACCGTGCACATAGCTTAGGGGGAATTCCACCGTAGACAGAACCTGGCCTGTCTTTTCGTCGATGACCTTGTAGTTCAGTTCGACAAACTTGTTCTTCTGAATCGTCTGTTTCATAGCTGCTTAGAATATTGAGGCCGCAAAAATCTTTACCTCGCCTCTTTCGTAACCAAGCACCATACGGCCCAACCATTCACCTTCTTTCTTGGTACTGCGCACTCTGAATAGACAGGTCACATGTTCGCCACGGCGAATAAAGCCAAGAAAGTCATAATTGGTATCAAGGCTGCGCGTCAGTTCGCTTCGGCTGAATTGCTTACCGACTTCAACTTCGTTGAGACCAAGCAGCAGGTCGTAGGAAAAGTTCCGAACGAATTTTCCATATTGGCCCTTGTTGGAGTATTTGATCAGATCGTCCCAGTAGCGCCGGGCGACCTCCAGAATCTCTTCATCTGTGTTGTCAATGATGTTCATACGAGCTTCTCTGCAATAACGCGTTCGTGAGCTGCCGCTCTCCGTCCCTACCCCGGGAGAAGGCCGCAATTAGACAACGACGCCGAGCAAAAAAAAAGATCAACAAAACGATGTTGATCTTTTTTACCGGCCTAGGGGACGTGGATCACGTCCCCCATGCACGCGACGATTACTCTTCTTCGGACACGATGTGGTAGCAAGGCGCTTTTTCCATCGTGTATTCGCCAGTCTTCGGATCGCGACGGGAAACGGTCAGCACGTGCCAATTCTCATCGTCCACCTTCATGGCGTCGCCACGATAGTAGTAGCCCGGCCAACGGGTTTCCTTGCGGAACAGGGTGTGATGAAAAACGGCCTCGGAAGCCATAGTACGATGCTTGAGCTCCCAGGCACGCAACAGCTCGTGCACGTTTTCCGCGGCGATCTTCTCGAGATCTTCTTCCAGGATCTTCATTTTCTTCAGACCGATGTTCAGCAGCTTCTCGTTGGTCATGTAGTTGACCCCCTGCCCGCCGCAATACTCGTCCATCAGCTTCTGAAGACGATCCAGACCCTGACGCGGGTTGATGTAATTCGGGTTAACCGTACCGGCGACGATTTCGTTGCGATAGATCTTGTAGTGCTCCATCGGCTTGTAGATCTGGGCCTTGCGACGGTCGATCTGCTCCTGGGAAACACGAATACCCTCTGCCTTGCCGTCGTCGATGTACTGACATGCCGCTTTAGCCGCCAGACGACCTTCGGTGAAGGAACCCGAAGAGAAGGCATGCGGCGTACCGCCAACCGCGTCGCCGGCACCGAACAGACCTTCAACGGTGGTCATTCGGTTGTAGCCCCAGAAGTACTCGTCCGGCGAGATGTCTTCCGGGCCGGAGCACCATGCGCCACAACCGGTCGCATGGGAGCCCATGACGTACGGCTCGGACAACGTCAGTTCCGGGTTTTCGTACTTCGGGTTAACGTCGGTTGCCGCCCACAGCACGGCCTGACCCACGGTCATACCCAGGAAGTTGTGCCAACCGATCTCTTCCAGATGGGGATCCTGGAACGCTTCCATGGTCACCATGTGAATCGGACCGCGTCCGGCATTCACTTCATTGAGCAGCGCATGGTTACGCAGACAGGTCGGGATCGGACGGTGGGTTCGGTGTGACGCTTCGACGTCCAGATACCGTTTGCCGACCATTTCCTCGAGCGCAGGGAACCAGTTGGACTCGTACTCTTCGCCCAGACCGTTTTGCGTATAGGTCTTCAGGTGCAGGAAGTAGGCACCGACCGGACCGTAACCGTCTTTGAAACGAGCCAGTACGATACGGTTTTCCATCTGGGTCATCTTCGCACCGGCCTCGATCATCAGACCGTAAGCCGAACCGGAAGACCAGGGTGCATACCAGACACGACCCGCACCTTCACCGACCGAACGCGGTTTGAAGATATTGGATGCACCGCCGGCACCGCAGATAACGGTCTTGGACTTGAAGACGTGGTAATCGCCCGTACGGACATTGAAGCCGACCGCACCGGCTACGCGGTTCTCTTTGGCATCGTCCATCAACAGGTGAGTCACACAGATGCGGTTGTATACCTTGTCCGCGGACTTCTTGGCGGCTTCTGCCACGATAGGCTTGTAGGACTCGCCGTGAATCATGATCTGCCAACGACCTTCACGCTGGTAAGCGCCGGTCTTCGGATCACGCATCAGCGGCAGCCCCCACTCTTCGAACTGGTGAACGGCCGAGTCGACGTGGCGCGCCATGTCGAACAGCAGGTCTTCGCGAACCATACCCATCAGGTCGATACGCGCATAGCGAACGTGATCTTCCGGGTTGTTCTCACCGAAGCGCGTACCCATGTAGCAGTTGATGGCGTACAGGCCTTGTGCAACGGCACCGGAACGGTCGATGTTGGCCTTTTCGGCGATAACGATCTTCTTATTCTGACCCCAGTAGCGCGCTTCCCAAGCGGCACCGGTACCACCGAGACCCGCGCCTGCGACGAGGATGTCGATATTGTCTTCTACGATAGTTTTGTAGCCCATTAGTAGCCCTCCACACCGGCAATCATCTTCAGACCATTAGACTTGAGGGTGTGAATATCACCATCGTCGAGGCGAATGTATTTGGGTTCGTTGAACAGCAACTGGCTGTTGCGCTGATCCTGACTGGGCGCAGGCGCATCGGCGAGTTGCGGAATATGCTCACCCCAAGGTTTGGTCGTAATAGGTGCCAGCAAATTCAAATCGGTTTCGCCGTTGCGGGATTTGATCCGCCACGCGATGACACCTTTTTCCTCGTCGCGGATCACCCGCACCGAGTGGCCCAGCGGTGCGAAATCCGCATAACCGCGAACGTCGATCGCGTGGTGAGGGCAGGCCTTGACACACGAGTAGCATTCCCAACACATGTTGGGTTCGATGTTGTATGCGCGGCGCAACGTCGGATCGATGTGCATGATGTCCGAAGGGCAGATATCAACACAGTGTCCACAGCCGTCACAACGCGTCATGTATACGAAAGTTGGCATGTTTATCCTCTCTCTGAATATTGATCAGTTGGAACGGCTCAGAAATGGCTGGGCTCTTCGCGCTTGATACCGAGCCCCATGTAGCCGGGTTTGTCGCCCATGTACTTCGGGATATCCGGATACCGCGCCTGCACGGCAGGGTCCGACAGGTCATCGAGATCCGGCAGATTCTCTTGCGACCCGTCTGCCCGGGTGAGTTTCTTCTGGTACGCCGCAGCGGGCTTGAAGAACATGTGGGCGAACTTGGACCACAGCACAGAGCCGAACAACGTGGTACTGGAAAGAATGAACAGGACGAAGAACAACCAACCGAGGCCGCCGCCCTGCGTGAAGGACCACAGCAGACCAAACGTGGCCGTTGCCAGCAACGAAACTATAAATAGGTCGGCACGGGCCAGCTGGTACCACTTATGGCCCTCGGAAGACACATCCACGCGGATGAAGAACCAGAACCAGTAGCCACCGAAAGCCAGTGCCAGTGCACCCAGATGCCATAACATCGGCCAGATGCCGGCTGCCGCTTCGGTCGGGTAGCCAAAGATCAGCACCGCCGTGGAGACAACAAAGATGATGAAGCCGTACATCGTGAAGAGATGAGAGATCCGTCGTTTCGGATTGGCAAATTCTGACGACGTCAGCACCTCGCTTGTCAGAGTCTGCATGGCAAGGGAGGCCTTTTCGCCGCTGCTGACCGTACGCTTGGCGTTCTTTGCCGCTTTCTTTGAATTCTCAAAGAAGTACTTGGCGCTTTGCTTGTGAATCATGTCGAGGACCGTACCCCCGACAACCAACAGAACCATCAGTACAACATAAATCTGCATGGCCATTGGCGAGATGAATGCGGAAAGCTCGCTGAAGGGGTTGGTTCCAATCATCGTATCCTCTCTCCCGGATATTGTTTAATGGACGGATGATAAGGAGTTGTATTAGCACTCACTAATCAGCAATCTTTGTTGCTCAATTAGCGAGATTAATGCGCGACGTCGGCAACAGGTGAAAGACGCCGGTTCGAGTACCCTATAATCCGCTTCTCGGAAAGGTGTCGCCACTCAACAAATGCGGATGATAGCCGCGAATAGCTTATGGATACGACCGTTCGATAGTTATTCGACTACGAATGATAATTATTCGCATATATTTTCTCGGGTATCGCCAAAAATAGTTTTTACGGCGCTTGTCCTGGACTCGAATACATATGTAAAGTGCATTCGATTGCCTATTTCGCGCAAAACCAAAGCAAGCATCTGACTCGCTGATCCCTGTGGGCATGCCCGACCCATCACTTCATGATGCTCTGAATTCACTCGTCAACCCAAACCAATCCCTGTTGACCGTCATCAGCGCCAAGGTTCGGGTAGGAACCTTTTCCGCACTGCAACGCGGATCCGCGAATGCCGCCCCGCGCCCGGAAGGTTGGGTCCAAACCCAAAGACATGCTCGTCACGCACAACCGAACCGTACCCTGAACTCCGCCCCCGGCTCACGATTGATCACATCCACCTCGCCCTGCATCGCGTCGGTCAAACGATGCACCAGCGCCAGACCGATACCGGTACCCACCGTCTCACGCGTCAGTTCATTTTCTGATCGGTAGAACAGGCGGAAGATCTTTTTCAGCTGCTCGCGCGGTATGCCGGGCCCATGATCGCGCACGATGAACTCGACCCGGTTGTCCTCCGTGGCGCGTGCTTCGATACGGATCCGGCGCTCGTCGGCCTTGGCGGAAAACTTGATCGCGTTGTCCACCAGATTGATCATGATCTGGGCAAAGGCATCGTCGTCGACGTTCACCCGCTTTGCCGCCGCTACGTCATCGCATGCGAATTGCAAGACGAAACCCGCCTGCTGCACCTGGGTGCCGACTTTCGATCGCACCATATCCATGAGTTCGCTGACAGCGATCGGATGCGGTGCCACCTTCAACTCGTCGCGGCTCATGCGTGCCAGTTGCAGCACATTGGTGATCAAACGCGACAGGCGCTCGCTCTCGTCATGGATGAAACTGTAATAGTCGCCGCGTCGCGCATCGTCCGCCCAACCCTCGCGCAGCATCTCGCTGTACATACGGATGGACGTCAACGGCGTCTTGAGTTCGTGACTGACCGCGGAGACGAAATCTCGTTGCTGCTGGTTCAGCTCCAATTGCTTTGCACCCAGACGGTACATCAACAGGACACCGGCGGTTAAAACCAGACCGAGCGCCAGTGCCACCCAAACGACGAGACGACCGGCACTGCCGGACGGCATACGTGTCACCGAGAAAAGCAATTCCAAACGATCCAGCGGGGACGACAGACGCCCACGGTACAGCAGCGTGCCGGACAACTCCGCGCCACTGGACAGGTATCTCGCACCCTGCTCGCCGCCCAGCGCCGACAATATCTCTTCGTCGAAAACGATGCCCAGGCGGCTCATGCCGGCCAGTACGGTGGTACGGAACACCGACTCGATCAAATCGTGCAACAACACCGAGCGCTCGATGACCGCACCCTGTATGAAGCGTTGCCCGTTGCGCCACACCTTGCGATACAGCACGAAGTAGTCGTCGCCGATCAGGCCGAACTCGAACGGATCGACCTCGCTTTCGAACATGCGAACCCATGCCTGTGAACGGCCTTCGGCAGGCGCCCGCAGTTCCGGTTCGGCGGGCACATCGGCTACCGCACCCTCCTGTTTCGCAGCACCATACTCAATACGCTCCTTGAAACGTGGCAGCGGGCTGCGCGTATCTGTCTTCTTGTCCGCAAAGGCGCGATCGAGCCTGAGCTCCTCGACCCGACCGATATTGCGCGACGCCTGTTGCTCCTTCGATTTACGCAGCCGTGGCTCGGCCTCGCTGAGACGATCGAACGCCGCCTGCGCAAGCTTTTGTTCCTTCGCCGCGATCGGTGCCGATGCCTGCTGCGCATCCGAACCGACATCCGGTCGACTCGTAAAACCCGATAGGCCGCCCCGCGCGCGATCCATCACAGATGCGCCGGCAAGCGCATTCGGCGCGGCAGGCGTCGGCCGCGCTCGATCGGCCGCGACGTCTTTCTCGGTGACGACGGTCACCTCTTCATCGGCATCATCCAAGGCCGGTGCGATCACCGGCGATGCCAGCGCCGGCTGTTGCTGGCTGAGGATCTGCAGCAATTGCTCGCGTACGGCCCTGCGTTGACTCAGTTCCTCATCGGATACCCCGTACGCCAATGCCGATACCGCCGGATCATCAGGCAACAGCGGCGTCGTGAAGCGTCCGTTTGCATCGACCTGGAAATAGCCCACCAAGCCCGGGATATCGCTGTCCGCCGGCAGGACCGCCAAGGGCGATCGACGCTCGTAGTTGGCGGTCGGCGTGCCTTCGAGTACCAGAAACCGATAATCGGTGAATGCCCGTCGTTCTTCCTTGACGACCATCTCGCGCAGGCGTTGGTCGACGCGGCCAAGCAGTTCCTCGGCCAACACCTGGTAACGGTGAAAGTTCTCCCATTGCAGTCGGCTATGGGCCTGCCAGGCGAGTATGACGCTGGGGATCGTGAGCGCGATAAAGAACAGACCGAGCAGCCAACGCAGCCGCCGCTTGCTGGATTGCAGGTCCCGTGGGTACGCCATGTCAATCCACGGCCAGGCGGTACCCGGCACCACGCACCGTCAACAAATGCTTGGGCGACTTGGGCTCACGCTCGATCTTGCGCCGCAACTTGGCAATATGGATGTCGACCGTGCGGGTTTCGATATCGAGTTCACGCGCATAGCCCCAGACACTGCTCAACAGTTCCTCGCGCGAAACCGGTCGTTCCCGGTTCGCATACAGATAGGCCACAACCTCCATCTCGCGGCGGGTAAAACTCAATGCCTCGCCATCGCGTTGCCCGGACAGATTCGGTATATCCAGCACGAGCCCATCACGCAGTTCGATGTGATTGTCTTGTGGCACACCGGGTCGCACCCGTCGCAACACGGCCTGTACGCGCAACACGAGTTGGGTGACCGAGAAGGGCTTGGCGACATAATCGTCGGCACCGAGCGACAGGCCGTGAACGATGTCTTCGTCTTCGGTCTTGGCGGTAAGCATGATGATCGCCTGATCCGGACGTTGTTCGCGGATGCGTTGGCAGATCTCGAAACCGTCCATGCCCGGCAGCATGACATCGAGCAGAATCAGATCGAAACCACCGGACAGGGCCATACGCAGCCCCTCGGGCCCCTCCCCCGCACAGGTCGCGTCGAAGCCATGGTAGGTAAAGACGTCGATCAGACCGGTGCTGATGGTCACCTCGTCCTCGACGATCAGAATGCACGCCTTGTCGTTCATACCCTCGCTTTGTCTCCGTCCGTTTCACCTGGCAAGCCTATCAGTTGTCCATGCGGCGGACATGTAAAGCCTTTGTAAACAAAGCCCGTGGATTTTTACCAAACCGTGCCTACGCGCCTCGCAAACCCGTCCCTAGACTGACATCAAACAAACCGACAACCCGTAACGGAGGTCGCCACGATGGCACTGATCAGACGAATGGCGCGATTGTTTCGCGCCGACTTTCACGCGGTACTCGATCGCGTCGAGGAACCGGATATTTTACTGCGCCAGGCGATCCGCGAGATGGAAGACGAACTGGCACGCGACGAGCAATGCTGCGCGCGATACGAAACCGAACGCGAACAGCTGACGAAAAAGGAAACCGCGTTTCAAGACACGCTGGCATCGCTGCGCGACGAACTCGACGTGTGCTTTGTCGCCGACAAGGAAGATCTCGCACGGTCGCTGATCAGGCGTCGGCTCGAAACCGAGCGCGCTCTGCAACTGCTCGGTCAACGCCGCGACAGGCTCGAAACCCGGATAACGCAACTCAGGCGGCGACTCGCCGACAACCGCATTCATTACGAAAGCATGCGGCAGAAGGCCGAGTTGTTCGACGAGCAAAAAGAACCGCCCCGATCTTCCAACGACTGGCCCGGCAACTGGCCCGGTCCCGATGTTCGTGTCCGAGACGAAGACGTCGAGGTCGCGCTGCTCAAGGAACGTCAACGGAGGGCGACACCGTGAAAAGACCCCGCTTCTCCGAGGGCGTTGCCGTTGCATTGGTCGCCGCATTGCTCGGCAGCATGATGTTAACGGTACTGCCTGCGATCGCGGGCTCGGACGTAACGCTGCGCCTGCCGATTGCGGTTCTGGGCCTGGGTTATGTGCTGTACCTGCTCATACGCAGCCGCGAATCCACCGGCCGGGTCGTGACACTGACCGTCTGGTTACTGCTGTCCGGCATTGCCTGGTTCGCCGTCGCCGACCCACTCGTCTACCTGGCATTCCATCTCGGCCTGATCTGGCTGGTACGTGCGCTCTACCACCAACCGGGTCCGTTGGCCGCGTTGCTCGATCTGGGGCTCAACCTGTTGGCATCGATCGCAGGTGTCTGGGCCTTCGTGCATGCCGACAGTGTGTTCCTCGGCATCTGGTCCTTCTTCCTCGTGCAGGCGTTGTTCGTCGTCATCCCGGCGGCCGATGGCCGGCAGGTGCGGATCGACGGCGATGCACCGACGCAACCCGACCGCTTTCAGCGGGCTCACCGTAGCGCCGAGGCCGCGCTGCGCAAGCTGTCGGCTCTCAACTAACAAACGGAGGAATCTAACGTGAAAACCAAAGTCTTCGGCATTATCTTGTTTGCACTCACCGCGGCGGCGATCGTATTGATACCGCTGCGCCATGGCCCTGGTGCAACCCAGCAGCCGGTGGTCGTCCAACCCACGACGCTTCAACCTGCCATGCGTACCGACGCGGCCAGGATCGAGGTCGTCTTCGTACTGGATACAACCGGCAGCATGAGCGGGCTGATCGAGGCGGCGAAGGAAAAAATCTGGTCGATCGCCACATCGCTGGCGCAGGCCGAGTCGTCACCCGAGATCCGCATGGGCCTGGTGGCTTTCCGCGACCGTGGCGACGCCTACGTCACCCGGGTCACCGGCCTGTCGTCCGATCTGGATTCGATCTACGCGACCCTGATGGACTATCAGGCCGCTGGCGGCGGGGACACACCGGAGAGTGTCAACCAGGCGCTGCACGATGCCGTACACAAGATCGGCTGGAGCGACAATCAAGACACCTACCAGGCGGTATTCCTGGTCGGTGACGCACCGCCGCACATGGACTACCGGGACGAGCCACGCTACCCGCAGATCGTTGCCGAGGCCAAGCAACACGGCATCGTCATCAATACGATTCAGGCCGGTGCCGCCGATGCAACCCGCCGCGAATGGCAGAAGATCACCGCGCTCGGTGCCGGCGACTACTTCCAGGTCGACCAATCCGGTAACGCCGTCGCGATCGCGACACCCTATGACGAGAAGCTGGCAACGCTGTCCGAGCAACTCGATGCCACGCGGCTTTACTACGGCGACGCCGAGACCCGCGCCGAGAAAGAGGGCAAGCTCGCCGCGACACGCAAGCTGCATTCCGCCGCGTCGGTCGAATCGCGCGCCCGGCGGGCGACGTTCAACGCGTCGGACAGCGGCAAGGCCAACCTGATCGGCGAAGACGAACTGATCGAGGACGTCGCCAGCGGCCGGGTCGAATTGGATCGCATCGAGACCGAGCACCTACCCGCCGAGATACAGGCCATGGCGCCCGCCGCGGCCAAGGCGCTGATTGCCGAGAAGGCCGAGCGGCGGCGAAGACTTCAAGCCGAGATCGGTCGCCTGTCGCAGCAACGCAGCGACTACCTGAAGCAGAAGGTCGAGGAAAGCGGTGGCGCCGAGGCCTCGCTGGATGATCGCATCTACGGCGCCGTACGCGAGCAGGCAGCGGCCAAGGGCTTCAAATACGACACGGACGCACCCGCGTACTAGGCAGACAGCCGGGTGCCTTGCCGTACTGCGGCATGGCCCCGGCGACGAGCGCGTCCAACGGCGGATAAACCCATGTCGACTCAAGCGGCGCCCTCATTGTCGCTAGCCCCGTTTGGGTCCGAAAGGCATGAATACACGGTAAAGATTGATATGTCTCAAAGACTGGCGGCATACCACTTGTATATAAATCACGACATTCTTAATGTCGAAATCAGTCTCATTAAAGAGACCGAAGCCAGCAAAGCCCGCCGCCTATCCCGATTTCCGGCCCGCTCAGCCAGCCGACAACCCCTTTGAATCGCGCTATTGCGCATGGGTGATCGAGCGATGCGGCTGCGCCATTTTTTCTTCCCAAGTCCGACAGACACCAACCGTCCGCGGCATCGCGCTGCAGACGGACCGGAAGACTCCGTCAATGTCACATCCTGACGCATCGGCTTCGACACCCTACCCGCTGGCCGTGGCCCAGGAAGGTGAGCATGTGCGTATCGCCGTGCTACGCGGCGGTAAAGGCCTGGAAATGCGGTTGACGTCACTCGGCCTCAACGTCGGCAGCGAATTACGGATATCGCAGCGCCAGGGCAACAACCTGGTGGTGATCCGCGGCGAGACACGTTTGGCCCTGGGTGCTGGCATGGCGCACAAGATCATGGTGGTCCGTCTACAAACCTGAGCAAATTGGGAGGGCACACAATGTCACAGAACTTAAAGGACCTGGCAGTCGGCGATACCGGCCGCGTGGTCGGCTTCGACGAGGGCAGCAAGGCCTATCGCCGCAAACTGCTGTCGATGGGTTTAACGCCGGGCGTTGAATTCAGCGTAACCCGTTATGCGCCCATGGGCGATCCGGTCGAGATTCGCGTACGCGGCTTCAGCCTCAGCCTACGCAAAGACGAAGCCGCGGCGCTGCGCGTCGAAAGGAGCCGCGCATGAGCAAGCAATACGTTATCGGCGTCGTCGGCAATCCCAATTGCGGCAAGACCACGCTGTTCAATGCGCTGACAGGCGCCAAGCAACGTGTCGGCAATTGGCCGGGCGTCACCGTCGAGCGCAAGGTCGGTCACTACAGTTTCAACGATGCCGAGTTCGAGTTGGTCGATCTACCCGGCACCTACTCGCTCGAGGTATCGGACGACAGCGTTTCGGTCGATGAACAAATCGCGCGCGACTATGTGGCCGCACGCGAGGCCGACCTGATCATCAATATCGTCGATGCCTCGAATCTCGAACGCAATCTGTATCTCACCTCGCAACTGCTCGAGATGAAAGTCCCGATGCTGGTCACCCTCAACATGATCGACATCGCCAAAGAGCGCGGTATCGAGATTGACACGACGGCATTGCAAGAGGGCCTGGGTTGTCCCGTGTTGCCCGTTGTCGCATCTACCGGCGAAGGCGTACCGGCGTTAAAACAGGCCATTCTCGACGCGGCCGGCAATCCACGGCTTTCAGATTCGCAAGTCAACTATGCACCGGCGATCGAAAACGCGATCGGCCGACTGCAGCCGCAGATCGCGCAACAGGCCGACACATCCCGGGCGGATCCACGCTGGCTGGCCGTGCGTCTGCTCGAAGGCGATTCACTCGCGAAAAAGATCGCCGGCGACGACATCGGCGCATCACTGGCCGAACTGCAGCGCGAAACCGAAACGGCACTTGGCGACGACATCGACATCAGCCTGGCCGATGCGCGTTACGGGTTTGTCAACGAGGTGGTCGACAGAGCGATCAAACGCAAGGGCGAAGTGACTCGCAGCATCTCCGACAAGATCGACCGTGTGGTGCTGAATCGCGCACTGGGCATTCCGATCTTTTTGCTCGCCATGCACCTGATGTTCATGTTTACCATTAACATCGGTGGTTCCCTCATCGATGCCTTCGACATCGTCAGCGGTGCGATTTTCGTCGACGGCTTTGCCGAACTGCTCGCCGCTGTCGCCGCACCCGAGTGGCTGATCGTATTGCTTGCCAACGGCATCGGCGGCGGTATCCAGGTGGTCGCGACCTTCATCCCGATCGTCGGCTTCCTGTTCCTGTTCTTGTCCATTCTGGAAGACTCGGGCTATATGGCACGTGCCGCGTTCGTCATGGACCGTTTCCTGCGCAGCATCGGCCTACCCGGGAAATCCTTCGTACCCATGATCGTCGGTTTCGGCTGCACCGTACCGGCGGTGATGGCCACGCGCACGCTCGAAAATCAACGCGACCGATTGATCACCGTCGCCATGGCCCCGTTCATGTCATGTGGCGCCCGCCTGCCGGTCTACGCCTTGTTCGCCGCAGCTTTCTTTGCCGCCTATGGTCAAAACATCGTTTTCCTGCTGTACCTGATCGGTATTGCGATGGCGATCCTGACCGGTCTGGTGCTGAAGAACACGCTGCTGCGCGGTGACGTCACGCCGTTCGTCATGGAACTGCCGCCGTATCACATGCCGACGCTCAAAGGTGTCCTGCTACGTTCGTGGGACCGGACCAAAAGCTTCATCGTCCGTGCCGGTCGGGTCATCGTGCCGATGGTACTGGTATTGAACGTACTCAACAGCATCGGCACCGATGGCAGCTTCGGCAATGAAGACAGCGACAAGTCGGTGTTGAGTGAAGTCGGCCGGACCATTTCACCGTTGTTCTCACCCTTTGGTGTGACCGAAGAGAACTGGCCGGCATCGGTCGGTATCTTTACCGGCCTGTTGGCCAAAGAGGCCGTGGTCGGCACCCTGGACTCGCTGTACACGACGCTCGGAGAAGAGGCCGAAGCCGAATTGCGCAGCCAGACCAACCCGAAGCCGATGAGCTGGCGTGCCGACATGACCGACGAGACGCTGGCCGCCGAAGACTCGGAAGAGTCCTTCGACATGATGGGCACGATCGGCGAAGGCATCGCGACCATACCGGCCAACCTTGGAGACGCCATGGGAAGCTGGCTCGATCCGCTCGGCCTGGACATCGGCGACGTCGAAGATCAGGCAACGGCCGCCGAAGAACAGGAGGTCGCCGTCGGCACCTTCGGTGCCATGGCGCAGCGCTTCGACGGTGCCGCCGGTGCCTTCGCCTATCTGCTGTTCGTATTGCTGTATGTGCCTTGTGTGGCCGCGATCGCCGCCGTGCGTCGCGAAACGACCGCGCGTTGGACGCTGTTCGTCGCCGCATGGACCACCGGACTGGCTTATATGGTCGCCACGGTGTTTTACCAGGCCGCGACATTTGCTCAGCACCCGGCGAGCTCCGCAGCCTGGATTATCGGCATGCTGGCCGCATTCGTCGCCGCCGTTGTCGCGATGCGTTTTTACGGCAAGGGTAGCCGCAAATTCGTACAAGCGGGTAGTCCACAGCAGGCCTGACCCTTGGAAAGGGGTCGGCCGGATTCGCCCGCCCCTTTCCTCATGGAAGGAGACCGAAAATGATTCTTTCCGACATCCGCAACTATCTGCAGACCCATCAGCGTGCCGCGCTATCGGACATGGCGCTGCATTTCGGTACCGATCCCGATGCTTTACGCGGCATGCTCGATAAGTGGATCACGAAAGGCAAGGTACAAAAACTGCCCAGCGGCACCGCGTGCGGTGGCGGCTGCTGCAAGTGCGACCCGAACACCACCGAGATCTACGAATGGAAGGGATGATAGGCCCGATATCGACACCGGATTAGGCCATCCGACGCAACGAACCCATGCACGACATCAACGACTGGCAACACCACCACGACTTCACCGATGCATCGCAGCGCAATGCCGCACGGCGTACCTATTGGGTCATCGCGCTGACGGCGGCCACCATGGTGGTCGAACTGGTGGCGGGATTCTGGACCGGTTCGATGGCGTTGCTCGCCGACGGCTGGCACATGGCCACGCATGTCGACGCATTGGCTATTGCCGCATTCGCCTATTACCTCACGCAGCGCTATGCGCACGACCCGCAATTCACCTTTGGTACAAGAAAGAAGGACCTGAAACACATTACGATCGAGGTCAATCACTGCACACCCGATGTCTGCCCGGAGATCTCAAGGGCATTTTGACCATGCACGTCGATACACTTCTGGTCACCGGCATTCATCGCGAAGAACTCAAGTTCGGCGATCATGTCGCCGCGCTGTTCAATGCCGATACCATCGACGTGATGCGTATCTCACAAGGTATTCCGCAAATTCGCACCACGACCGATGAGACTTTTTACTCGAACACGCAGCATCGCGAGATCTATTTGCAGCTGCGCCAACAAATCAAGGGACGCTACCGGCTGCTGATCGATCTGCACTGCGGCATCGATGAGGCCGGACATTGCGCCGACATCTTCTGCCATGACAGACATTTTCTGGCCTGTCTCGCGACACAGCCGGCAATCGCCGAGCCCGCCGCATCCGTTCGATTGATAAAAATAGTTGAACCAAACACCAATACCGCAGTAAACAGTAAAGACAGCATTGTCGATGCAGATGCGCATACCTGGATACCACGTGAAATATGGGATGACGACCGCTGTACCTATATCGGTCTCGAGGTTTACCTTCAGCAAGGTAACGAAGGCACAGAAGAAGACTGGCAGTTCGCGCGTACACTGATCGAAAACATTCAAATTTGCACCGGCTAGACTCTGATGACGACAATCGACCTAACACCCTTTCTAAACCTGCGGCGCCATTTGAAGATCGCCCACCACATTCCCGGACGCATTCGTCTGCGCGTCGGGGCCAGTGTGTTCAAGGATCTTGGCAAGGTCGATACTCAGATATTCGACAGGATCCTCGGTGCCATCGACGGCATCCGGGATGTCCGAGTGAACGCGGCGGCCGGTTCGGTCGTGATCGCCTACACACCCACGGTGATCCAATCATCCTGGTGGGAAACGCTGCTGAAGGCCGACGACTGCAAGGCTACCGCGCTGCTGCAGCGGCTGCTGGACACCGAACTGGCACCCGCCGTCAGCGCGGTCAACAACGCCAAGACATAAGTTAATCGAGGAACAACCGATGAACCAACCGAAGGACGCACAACCGGGTCAAGGCCCCCAGGCAGGAGCCTCCTCGGCGGAAACCGGTGCCGCCCCCAACACCGGAGACTGGCAGCTCCCGCCATACGGCAACCCCTATGGCGCCGACCCTATGGGTATGCCGCCCTGGGGCTGGCCACATGGCCAAATCCCACCGGAACACATGCAGCAGGCTTACGCCCAACATGCGGCTTACTACGCGCAACCCGGTCACGGCTGGTATGCCCCACCGCCACATCCGCAGGCGCCGCCGGGCACAGCGCCCGGCGCCGGTGCCAATGACGCCGCCATGGCCGGATTCTCGGCCGCGATGGGAGACATCGCGGAAAAAAACGGCCTGGGCATGTTCAAGGACTTTCTCAATTTCGATGACAGCGAGTTCTGGAAAGGTGCGTTGGTCGGTGCGGCAGTGGTACTGCTGTTCACCAACGAGGATCTGCGCAATTCGCTGATCGGCGGTGCGGCAAAGACGGCCGAGGCATTCAAGGCCGGACTCGGCGGCGAAGACGAACCAACCGATCCGAACGATGGCAACGAAACGGATAACGAAAACCCCACTGAGGAGAACGCACAGTGAATCCCTATAACCATCCCTATCCCATGCAGCCCTATAACCCGCCGAACCCGATCGATCCGGCGCAACAACAGCAGCAGGATATGAATCTCCTGATGAACGCTGCCAAGACCGGTGCCGTCGTCGGCGTGACCGGTGCGGCGGCCATGAATCTTCATCGCATGCGCAATGACGGCCTAAGCTGGCAAGCGGCGGCGACCAACACGGTCAAGGCCGGCTTTACCGCCGGGGTCGCAACCGCGGCGGCAACCGCGGTCGGCCGCATGTTCGTTCGCCACCCGGCGCTGTCGCTGGCTGCGACATTGGCCGCCGGCACGGCCGTCATGTATGTGCTGACCGACAAGAAAACAGAGGCCGACAATGAATAGACCGCCACCCGGCTACTCGCCATATCAGACCCATTGGCCGAATACGGTCTATCCCTACCAAGCGCCGGCCAATCCGTACATGCAGCCACCGGGGGCCTACATGAACGCGGCACAAGTACCGGTTTCTGCACCACCAAGCGGCGGCACATTGACCAACCCCCGCTTCATCAGAGGCGCCCTGATCGGCGCGGTCGCGGCCTATCTGCTAACCAATGAAAACGTTCAACAGGCCGTGATCAAAAATGCGGTAAAAACCTGGTCGCTCGTACAGGGCGGCGTCGAAGAAATGAAAGAACGCTTCCGCGATGCCGAGGCGGAGCTACATGCCGCACAAGCGACGGATACGGAGTAAAGCGTGAATACGGCGGCAACTGTGAACCCTGCCCTGCCCAGCGCCTTGGCGACGGCGCTGGACGATGAATACCGCGCCCGCGCCACCTATCAAGCTGTGATCACACACTATGGCCCGGTGTTACCGTTCGTGAACATCGTGCAGGCCGAACAGCGTCATATCGATGCGCTATTAGCTCTGTTCGGCCACCATGGTGTAACGCCGCCCACTGACCGCTGGAGCGGCCAAGTCAGCCCCCCGTCGTCACTGCGACAAGCTTGTGAAGCCGGCGTGGCCGCGGAAATCGCCAATTACCAGATGTACGATGCGCTGCTGACGCAAGTCAGTGAACCGGATGTACGCACCGTGTTCATGAACCTGCGTCATGCATCGGCGTACCATCATCTTCCGGCATTCGAGTCCTGTGTCGCACGATTTGGCACGACCGGCAACTCGCTCACGACCGCAGCGGCAGATCCCAATAACACGCTGCCGTTATGGCTCGGCCTTGCGGTGGGCGCCGGCCTGACCTGGTGGCTGACGCAACAGAGGAAGGAGGCCTGAATGCAACAGGCCGTCCGCCTGTCGACGACCTGGCCCGACAATGGCTTGCGCCTGGTGCATGAGACACCGGTGCGGCTGCGTTTCAAACTGCCGCTATTGGCCGACCCGTTGATCGATTTCTCATGGCTGGAAACCTGGCTGGAGACCATCAGAGGCGTCGAAGCGGTACGGGTAAACCGGCATGCGCGCTCGGTGATTTTCAACTACGACGGCGAAACGCGCACACGCACATCGATCGTCGAACTGCTGGGTGAGCTGCGACGCGATCGCATTCCCAGCGGCGAACCCGAACCCACCCGACCGGCCGAGATCGTTCCGGTACTCACGACCGCGGCGCTGCTCGTCGGACTGCCCTTCATGTCGCCGCCGGTACGTCGTTTGCTGACCTTCCTCAACATCAGCAAGACCCTGTTCACCGGGCTCGACACCCTGATCAATCGCGGCATCAAGATCGAGGTGCTGGACGCCATCGCAATCGGCCTGTCGGCGTCGCGCGGCGAATACGCCACCGCCAATATCACCGATTTCCTGATGCAACTCGGCGGCTATCTGGAGAAAAAGACCGAGCGCCAGTCAGACCATATGCTGCGTCGCCTGTTGAAACCCGAGCCGGTGTTGGCCTGGGTCGAACGCGACGACGTGTTGGTACAAATCCCCGACGATCAAATCCGGGCCGGTGAAAAGGTCGAGGTCGGCCCCGGCGAGAAGATTCCGGTCGACGGCCTGGTGCTCGACGGCGCAGCACTGGTCAACCAGGCGGCGATCACCGGCGAATCGGTACCGGTACGCAAAGAGATCATGGACCGGGTGATCGCCGGCAGCCTGGTCGAAGACGGCCGGCTGCGCATCGAGGCACGACACGTCGGCGACGAAACCACGACCGCACGCATCGCGCGCTTTATCGACGACTCGCTCGATCAGCCCTCTGACACGCAGCGCATGGCCGAACGTCTGGCCGATCAACGAGTGTATCTGACGCTGGGTACCGGCGGCCTCATTTATCTATTGACCGGCGACGAACGCCGCCTCGAATCCATCTTTCTGGTCGATTATTCCTGCGCCCTCAAACTGGGCACACCGCTGGCTTTCAAATCCGGCATGTTCCGCGCCGCCTCCGAGGGCATTCTGCTCAAAGGCGGCGAGGCCATCGAACACCTGGCCGAGGTCGACACCATCGTATTCGACAAAACCGGCACGCTCACCCGGAGCGACCTGGAAGTCACCGACGTCATTGTGCTCGACGAGCAACGTTGGCCGCGCGATCGCCTATTGGCGGTCACCGCATCGATCGAAGAACACGCGAGTCATCCCTTGGCCGAGGCCATCGTACGCAAGGCCAAGGAGGAGAAACTCAACCACATCGATCACGGTGAGGTCGAGTATCTGGTCGCGCACGGCATGAGCTGCCCGGTCAATGGCGACCGCCTGTTGATCGGCAGCCGCCACTACCTCGAAGAACACGAAGGGCTATCGTTCGCCCCCTTCGAGACGGAGATCAAAGCGCTGGAAAAAACCGGCAAGACCTTGCTGTACGTCAGTACCCAGCACGAAGCGGTCGGTCTGATCGCGCTGCGCGATACATTGCGTGACGATGCCAAGCAGGTATTGGCGTCGCTGCGCGAGCTGGGCGTGCGGCATTTGGTCATGCTGACCGGTGACCATCGCCGGCGCGCCCGGGCATTGGCCGACGAACTCGGTATCGACGAGGTATTCGCCGAACAGGTTCCGGAGGACAAGGCCGGCGTAATCGAGCAATTGCGCGCCGAAGGTCGTCGCGTCGCTTTCGTCGGCGACGGCGTCAACGACGGCCCCGCGCTGGTCGCCGCCGATGTCGGTATCGCCATGTCACGCGGGGCGGAACTGGCACGCGCAACCGCCGACGTGGTTTTGCTGGAAGACCGGCTCGCCCTGCTGGTCGATGCGGTCGACATCGCACAACGCACCATGCACCTGGTGGCGACCAACTACAAGGCCGCGATCGGCATCAACACCGGCGTCATGATCGGTGCCGCCTTGGGTTGGCTATCACCGGTCACCACCGCCGTGTTGCACAATGGCACCACGGTCGGCCTGCTGGTCAAGGCATTGCGAGGACTCGGCGACCCCACCCACGAAACGCTTCCGCACGACCGGGAGCGACAACACGCTGCCACGGGCAGTTGAAACGGAGGTATTCATCATGGCCATTCCCCTGATCCCGTTCGTCGCCGGCGCCGTCATCGGCGGACTGGCAACCTATCTTTACCGAGATGAGAAACTGCGCAAAGACATGAAGCGCACCGCAAGCGAACTGTCCGACAAGGTCAAGGACGCGGCAGGCGAAGTATCGGACAAGGTATCGGAAGGTTTCGGCGATCTGCGCCAAAAGGTCGCCGGCAAGTCAGGTTCGGCAACTACCAAGGCTACCAAGAAGACCACGGCCAAAAAGGCGAAGAAAAAGGTCGCAAAAAAAGCCGCGGCCAAAAGGAAGGCCGGTAAGAAGAAAGCGGCGCCCAAGGCGGCGGCTACGGACAATACGACAAGTCAGGCTGACGAATAAGACCACCCGATCGACATACCGCTCGGCCACGGCAACGCCGGCAAGCTAACGCAGCAGTGTCGATTGGTAACGCAACATGTGCAGACCGGCAAAGACGACGAACGCCTTGCCGAAACGGATATGTGCTTTTTTATTACCGAGGTATCCGTAAGCCAATGACGTGGCCAGCGTTGTCGCCATACCGACCTTGGTGGCCTTGTTGGCATAGCGACTGATGGTTTTTTTTGCGTTGCTCGTTGCAGGCTTGGGCGGCATGCAGAGCGCTTCCAGCCGATCCTCCAGCTCGATCGTATCGACAGCACGCGTGTCGTAACTCACGACAAGACTACCCGCGGCGGGGTTGCTGCGTACGTCGGTTACCCCTTCCAGCGCTTCGGCCTCTCGTAGAATCCTGCTGGCTGTTTTCTTTGATTTCAACCGGTTGGATCGGATACGGATACGTCCGGAAACGGTACTGACGATCATGAACTGCCCTTGAACGACTGACTTCGGGATACCGGGGAATAAATAGAGTTGCGAATGGTAACGATTCGCAATATTGTATCGGGCAACCCGATGATTGTCACGGCAATGCAACAAGCCTCTGCGTAAATCGAGGCAAACCTGAGGGAGTAACCGCCATGACGGACTATCTGCATCATGTTCCCGGCCGCCTGCGTGTTCGTTCAAAAACGCTGCGTTGCGAAACCGCGTCATGCGGCACCACGTTACGCAAGCTACGTGCATTGACCGGCGTGCGAAGCGTGCGGCATAACGCCAAAGCCGGCAGCATAACGGTCTGTTATGACAGCCGCGTGGCCGACCCGGACGCTATTCTCAATGTGATAAACACCGAATGTCTGCAATCACGGCCGGTGCGCCCTGTCGTTTCACACAACAAGCAAGCGACATCGAAGAGCAGCGGTAAGCTCACCGCCGAAATCGGCCGTATGGCGCTTGGCGCGCTGGTCAGCCGCAGCGTCGGTTATTCGATCTCATCACTGTTTGGGGTGCGAACCTGAGGAACGCACCCCCATTGTCTCAATTGCATCTTCTTTCAGCGATGAAGACGGAAACTCCGTTGTGTTGCCATCGCTCTGAAATCAATTCACCAATGCATTGATTAAGGTACGCCATATCCAGGGATCCTTGTGATCCTCATCCGGTGCGGCTGCAAAGGTCGCGATGGTACGCCAATGCTCATCGAACAAGCGAATGGCGTGCCGTCTTTGCTGACGCACATCCAGTCGGATGACCGACGCGACGGCAATACCGTCCTGATCCAGTTCGAATGTGGCGGAGCTCCCGCGCAGCTTCGTTCTACGTCCTTCGATGCGGGAGTCGTAGAATTCACCCGTGTACCGTTGAAAAACACCGAGATTGCCCACGGAAACACAGACGCGACAGGCCTGCTCGGCGATCACCTCGAGAAACGGGGTAATCAATGTCGGGTCGACACGTTGACCGACACGGCACAAGGGCATCGCATCGGCACCGTCACGCTTGATGTACCAGTTGTCGGCAAAATCGGGCATCGAGAGATACGATTGATGCTGCTGCCGCTGTAGTTCATCCAAAGCATCGATCACATTGCGATTCGGCGCACCGACAATCGAGCTTGGCGCACCGCGTTTTGCCCATTGCCGAGCGAGCACGGCATGAAAGCTCGACCAAGCGCTCTTATCGGTCAGGCGAACTGTCAATGCCTCGTTGTCGGACCAGTCCATGCATCGCAACACATGGTCGGCCGCCTGCTTGGCCCGTCCGTTTTCGATAGTCGTTCCCGACAGATTACGTAACGCCGCCACGAGTCTGATATCGGGGCCGTTCAGCAAGGCCGCGGTGCGCTCGACAATCGCATGGCGAAGTGCTGTGGTACAGAACAAACGCGCAAACGGATTGGCCACTTGCACATCAACGGGCCCGAAGGTCGTGACATCGGTCAACAAACGCTGCCAATCACACTGGAGCGGTATCTGATGACCGACATCATGTAATTGTTTGCCCGGTTTGGTCGGTGCATTCAAATGCAGGCGTAGGCGTACATTGTCACCCGACATCATCGCACCGCCTCCGAATACGATACGCCGCCGGGCATTTCACCCTTACCTGCCGCCAACCAACGCCACTGCTGAGCCAAACGCCGATAGCGGCAACGTTGTTCATCCGAGCCCTCGAATTCCGGATGCCGGCATAAAGCTTCGGCATAGTGCACGACCAACCAGGCACGCAACGCCGAACGGCTCGACTGATAAGTCCGCAGTAAGCATTCCAAACCGTTTTGCAGATCATGCGGCGCCAGGGCCATGAAGGGATTTTCCGAGGGTGGATCGTAAGACGGGCTCAACATCGCAAGCGACTCCTTGTTGCTGACAGACCAATGGGCTGGCTGTCGGGAGCGGGCATTCCCAAGTAGCTTGCTTATTCGTAAATGATAATCGTTATTATTCTCTTTGCAAGATCCCGATGTGAATTTTATTGATGAGAATGATTCTTATTGACATTATTGCAACGCACGGTACACTCAGACCCAATAGACCGTTGACGAGCAAGACTTCGTGGCCGAAACCCTATCCACACTGCCGATACAACTTCCGAAAACCGCTGCCAAAGCCCCGTCGACAGCGCTTCCCAAAATCAGCAGCGACCGTTTGTTTTCCGGCGGCAATATCCTGCTGATCGAACACAACGGCATCGACTACGTGCTGAGAAAGACACGTAACGGCAAATTGATTCTGACCAAATAAGCCGGCACAGCGATTAAGACTGGACGCAGGCACCTTACGATACTCGCCGCAACGACAAACGAGACGACACGCGTAATCTCCCGTGAAACGAATCATTCCGCCCGTGCTGTTTTTTATATGCATCAGCGTAATAGTGCTGCTTTGGGCCTTCGCGCCATGGCACGAATTCCTAGCCTATCCCATCAATCTGTCCGGCCTTCCGCTCATCGTGCTCGGGGTCGGACTCGCCATGCGCGGCTCCAAGGTGTTCGAAACAGTGGGCACCAATATCGAGACTTTCGAAAAACCGAACGTTCTTGTGACCGACGGCCTGTTCAAGATCAGCAGGAATCCCATGTACCTGGGGTTTGGCCTGGCGCTGCTCGGGTTAGCGCTCGTTTTGGGAAATGTTTCGTCCTTGCTCGTGGTTATCGTTTTCTTTGTCATCACCGACCGCTGGTACATCGCATTCGAAGAAGAACTTATGGTGAAACAGTTCGGAGATCGGTATGTCGAGTATTCGAAACGCACAAGGCGTTGGCTCTGATCCGTCTAAATGGTGGCTATCCGGACCGGCCGAAAATCGCGTAACGGCGATTCGGTCGGATCAAAGCCCGGCACCATCACCACCGCACTTCTCTAAATAATTGAATAAATTATAAAAAGTCAAAAATCTGGCCGACACAAGCATAGATCAGTAGCAAAGGACTTAATCATAACGATAGTTATTGTTATTTGCATTTGTAACCTATTCGGCGTTAACGTCGGCTCGCGTGCCGAGCAGTAAAGCGCAGGACAGCCAACCATCTTAGATAGCGATGATCCGTTACCCGTCGACGCCCGGCCGCGAAGACGAACCAATTCGATAAAGAGGAAAATGAAATGCAACGACCAGGATTTCTGGCGGCGGTCGCAGGGCTGTCGCTTCTTTTCGTAGGTCAGGCACAGGCGGCAGGTGAGCTTAACCTGTACTCGTCTCGCCACTACGATACGGATGAGCGACTGTACAGCCAGTTCGAAGAGAAGACCGGGATCAAGATCAACCGCATCGAGGACAAGGCCGATGCGTTGATCGCCCGCATGAAGGCAGAGGGCAAGAACAGCCCTGCGGACGTGCTGCTCACCGTTGACGCCGGGCGGCTCTGGCGAGCCGATCAGGCCGGTTTGTTGCAGCCGGTCAAGTCCGAGACACTCGATGCCCGGATCCCGCAGTGGCTGCGTCACCCGGACGGCCACTGGTACGGTTTCTCTCAACGGATTCGGATCCTGTTCTACGACAAGACCAAAGTGAATCCGATGGATATCTCGACCTACGAATCACTCGCCGACCCAAAGTTGAAAGACAAAGTGTGTACGCGTAGCTCCGGAAACATCTACATGCTGTCTTTGATGGCGGCAATGATCGAACACCATGGCGCCGATAAGGCCAAAGCCTGGGCGGAGGGTATGTGGAACAACCGGGCTCGTGATCCCGCGGGCGGCGACACCGATCAGTTGCGCGGAATTGCTTCGGGCGAGTGCGCAATCGCCGTGTCCAACACCTATTACTTCGCGCGGGCGCTGCGCAAGCAAGTCCGAGGGCTCGACGAAGCCGCCATGGCCAAGATCGGTTGGGTCTTCCCCAACCAGGACAGCACCGGCTCGCACGCGAACATTTCCGGTGCAGGCGTGGCCAAACACGCACCAAACCGTGAAAATGCCATCAAGTTCCTGGAATACCTTGCCAGCGATGCCGCGCAGGAATACTTCTCCGCCGGTAACGACGAATACCCCGCCGTCATGGGAGTCGGTCTTTCCGACAGCGTTGCGAAGCTCGGTATCTTCCGCTCGGATACGGTAAATCTGTCTGCCCTCGGCAAGAACCAAACACAGGCACAAAAACTCTACGACCAGATCGGTTACAAGTAAGCGGTCAACCGTAAACTCACGTCAGACTGACGACGGCCTCGACAATGTCGGGGCCGTTTTTTTATGTCGACGCTGTACGTTGATCGCTGGGCGGGGCCCTTAACAAGCCTAGGATTGAGCAACCAACTGGGTAGACGTAGACGGTTTGTCCGCAGCACGCGACCCCGGCCGCGAACGCATGATGGCCCGGCTCATGACGAGTATCGGCAACAAGCCACAAGCCACAATAACCAGCGAAGGTGTCGCCGCCTGCGCGAGGCGTTCGTCTTTGGCCAGGTTGTAAGCCTGAATCGCCAGGGTATCGAAATTGAACGGGCGCATGATCAAAGTCGCCGGCAGTTCCTTCATGACGTCGACAAACACGATCAGGCCCGCTGTCAACATACCGCCGGTCAGCATCGGCAGATGGATCCGCCAACCGGTCGAGAAAACACCGTGCCCCAAGGACTGTGCCGTGTGTTCCATCTGTGGCGTGATTTTTACCAGACTGGATTGAACCGTATGTAGCGCCGCCGCCATGAAACGGACGAGATAGGCGAATACCAGTGCCGCGATGGTGCCACTTAAGATCAGGCCGGTACGTATCCCAAACTGTGCTTCCATCCAGGCACTGACCGCGTTGTCGAAAGCGGCTAAGGGAATCAGGATACCTACCGCAACGATCGATCCGGGAATCGCATAGCCCATGCCGGCAATCCGGTTGGTCAGCGCCGCGAGTTTCGATTTTTCAATCCGCGCGGCATAACTCAGCAGCAAAGCCAAAATGATGGCAAGCACCGCCGTAATGGATGCCAGCGTCACGCTGTTCAACGTTAACGTAATGTAACGCGGGCTCATCAGATCGTGACCCGCCGTAATCGCCATCCATAGCAGTATCAGGAATGGCGCGATGAATCCGACGAGCAGCGGCAGCAGGCAGAACGCCGTCGCGGCAACGGCCCGGCCTCCGCTCAGATGAAACCGACGAATGAGCTGATAGCTGCCGTTCAATTGATGAAACCGGGCACGATAGCGACTGTACTGTTCGAGTAACAGCAAGGCGAAAACAAAAGCGAAAAGGATGCTCGACAACTGCGCGGCCGCGACCCGATCGCCCATCGACGTCCAGGTCCGGTAGATACCGGTCGTGAAGGTATTGATCCCGAAATGCGCCACGGTGCCGAAATCGGCAAGGGTCTCCATGAGCGCGAGGGCCACACCGGCGGCGATTGCCGGACGGGCCATCGGCACGGCGACTTTGACAAAACCGTTCCAGGGCGTGCGACCCAGAGTACGCGCCGCTTCGAAGGCCGAAACCGATTGCTCGAGGAATGCGGTGCGGGCCAGCAGGTATACATAAGGCATGAGCACCGCCGAAAAAATCATGACGGCGCCGCCGAGGCTGCGAATCTCAGGAAACCAGTAGTCTCTTATGCCCCAACCTGTGGCATCGCGGATCCAGGTCTGCAAGGGGCCTGCGGCCTGAAGAAAATCGGTATAGGCATAGGCAACGACGTAGGCCGGCATCGCCAACGGCAGAATCAGCGCCCATTCGAAAAAACGGCGGCCGGGAAATCGACACATGACGACGAGCCAGGCCAGTCCAACGCCGATGAAAGAGACCCCGACGGCCACACCGACCATCAATAGGAAACTGTTGGTGATATAGCTCGGCAGCACCGTATCGACCAGGTGCGGCCAATTGCCCTGCCCCGGCTGGAAAATGCTCCAGACGACGCTCGCGATAGGTACGATGATCAGCGTCGCGATGAGTACGGCAATGCCGGTCAGCCATCGAAAACGCCCTCTTTTTCCTCTCATGTTCTAGTGTGTCCCGTTTCCCACCGCGCCGCGATACCGGTAACCGGTCCGTTGCAACACCATTGACGCCGTCAAACGCGTTAAAACAAACGCCAACCATGTTGCCTTCACAGTTGGCTCCGTTCGGGGCCGGATGCATGATCTCCCAAACGGGAAAGTCACATTGAACGGCAACTCAAAACCCGCACAATCATTGCCCCGGCAGACCCTGGGACAAAAGCCCATTTGACCGTCCTCATTGCACCCTCGAATTCCGGGCTGAACGAACGGCCACGCGTTTTTAATGCATGACATTTACATCTCGGATGCGATTTTTCTGCGGACTGAGCGATACGTAAACAAAGAGCGTCGGTTTCACCGCCTGACAATCGGGTGTCCCGAGCCAGAAATCCGTTATGGCTCAAGCAAGACATACCGTGCAGAAGAAAAGCGGTGGAAGCTGCGCTTGCGTGGTGACGCATCCGTTCACCGGATGCGATCCGTGCTCATTTTATCGTTGTCAGTACCGCTGATCCAGTCCTGCACCCGATCCGATAGGACATTGGCCGGAGCGCCATGGCGCAAGAAACTCATGTACAACACGCTTTGCTTGGTCTGCGGCGCAACGTGCACAGCTTTCGTCGACGTCAGAGCAATGTGGCCGTTCTTCATCAACTCGGAGAAACGAAAGTCATCCACCTCCACGTTAACCAAGGATGGCAAATACCGCCTGGCCGTGCAGTTCGACAGCATCACCGATGAGAAGTACCGGACGCTGCTAAACGCCTTATCGGATGTCGAAATCGGTTTGAACATCACACCAACGGTAAAATGAGTAATGGCCAAGGCATTGCAAACTGGATCGCTCAATCACGTCGCTCCGCTACCCGGCGGCAGAGTACGTCGGCCGCAACGTTCTCCGACCACATACCGCCGCCCTCACCACCCACCATCGTGTTCACCGATCCCAAAACTGGTTCGACTCCGACATCCGCAGAGTCGCCTGTAAGCATTTGGGAGTCTTTCCCGGCCAGCCGTTCGAACGCATACCAACGGTGGTACATCCCATAAATGTACAATAACCTACACACAATTGCGAATGATTCGTATTGACTTTTCTCGCCTGCGCATTACACTTCGGTGAAAAGCAGATGATCGAATCCGAATCGATTGAGCGACGACCACCCTACTCAGCCAAATCGAGCTCCGCAGGATGCAGACGATGACTCGCCTGGCAAAGTGCCCCGCATCAGCAGCGAATCCTTATTCGCAAAAAGTGACATGGTTTTGATCGAACATCAGGGTGACGTATACGCGCTCAGAAAAACACGCAACGGTAAATTGATTCTGACCAAGTGAATCGACAACGACCAGCAGCAAGCCAGGGATCCATTTCCACCCGAAGCCAGCCACCCGCTCGTTAATTGCAGCAAAACCGGAGGCTTGCATATGTGTGGGACAGCTCCCCCGATCGACCGGGCGGCCGATGCCGTCGCTCGGCACCTTGGGCCTTTAATCAGACATTACGGTGAGACGCGTTCGCCTCGGATCGCTCAAACGGTCGCCCGGCAGATAGACATCATGTGTGACCGGCATGCTGTCGAGGGTGGCGTTGCTGAACGCAGCGCGTATTTGCGGTTACGTGCACATTGGCGACTATTGGCGATGGCACCCATGCCACCCGACGCTAGTCCGTAACCGCTATGTGCCGGTCTAACAACCACACGCACGGCAACCGGACTTCAACGTATGGATCATCGATGACCGACGATGGTCAACCGTTACGATTCACCATCGAACTGGATAGCGCAACAGCCCGCATACGTGTTTTGGATTACACATCCGGTGATGTGCTCACCGAGTTCGACGAACAAACCCGTCGAACACTGCTGGCCGAAAGTGACGATGAGTCAGTCAGTGCCACCGCTTTGAGCAAAGCAGTTCTGAATATGGTGCGACCCACGCATGCACCGGAACCGCTCACCTATGGCCTGACCTCACAAATGCCCGAAGAGCAGCAGGTTGCGGAAAGCGGCCAATGCAATCGCCGCAAGACACGGCGCAAGCTCTGGGAGCTCGCGCATAAGCTGCACTGCCCGGTCATCGGTACCTGTCTCGATACCGATGAGCTACGCCAAATCGCACGCAAGGCAGGGGCCAAACCCAGCGGCGTGCTAACCGACTACGACGTCCACCTTAGCTTCGTGTCGGCGGCCGATGACAAGAATCCGTTGTCACTTGCCGCACATAAAGCGCTGGACAAAAAGTACGCGAGCCAGGTCAAACGCTTTAGCCGCGCCAAGACCTTGGAGCAACTCACGGAGTTATGGGAAGAAGGCCTCGCCCGGGGCGAGGCGCCCAGTGCACTCTGGGCCACATTGACACACCCTGCTTGTGACGATGCCCTGAAAGCTCGCACATTCGAAGAGATCCATATGCTGTCGCACCAGATCGGTGCCGGGCAGCGTGCCGATCTCAAACGGCTAAAAGAGGCCGAAGCGGAATTACAGACCCTGCAACGCGACTTCGATGCCGCACAGAAGCGCCATTGGTGCCAGCTTGAAGAGCGCGAGCACCGAATCTCCGTGCTCGAAAGGGAACTCAACGAGGCCAATCAACACTGTCGAGGGCTGCTCAAAACCGAGTCACAATTACGCCACGATATCGCTGAAATACGCACGCACAGTAGCCAGCAACACATTGATGAATTGACTGACAGCCTGGCCAATCACGAACACCGGTTAACTGTTCTCCGGCATCGAGCCGAAACGCTCGAATCCGCGCTGACTGCCGCCGAGCAAGAAGCCGCCCAATTGCAATCCGAAAATGCAGAACTGACAGCTGAATGCGCCGCCATGGAAGGCTTCATTACGCAGTCACTGGATGTCTGTGACGCCTGCGAAAAACCTGATTACGAGGACAACCCGGATCTCGGCGGTCGCCGTATCCTCTGTGTCGGAGGCCGTAGCCGCCTGATAGATCAATATCGTGAACTGGTGACACGCTTCAATGGACGCTTCGAACACTATGACGGCGGTATCGAAGACAACCGTCAACGCCTGTACGCGCTGCTATCGTCCGCCGATGCCGTGGTCTGTGCGACAGATAACGTCAGCCACGATGCCTACTATCGGCTAAAACGGTATTGTAAGCGCAGCGAGACACCACACGTATTCCTACGCAGTTCAGGCATCTCCTCATTCACCCGTGCACTTTATGGCATGGCGCCCTGATCGTATGAGCGACAAGTATGCACCTTATCCGCTCAGTGCCACCTTACCCGGTATCGACGTCTACATCACGGAGGTCACTGCGCCTCTGGCCGCCGAACGCTTGGAAAACCTCGGCGTTTGGATCGGTGACTGCCTGAATGTCGGCCGACTGACTCGCCACGGCGTATTTGTGACCGCCGCCAACCGCGCGCCTATATTGCTACCGCAACATCTTGCCCGATCGATCATGGTCCGACGACGCAATACGGCCGACACGGGATAAAGCCTGTGATCATACAAACCCGGGCCGACAAAGCATCGAAACGCAAGCGCCTCAGCGAGGTGCTGACCGGCGAACGTGCCGTCATTGTGTGTTCGGAAAGTCCGATCATCGATCGGCGCATGATGGTGCTCGGCCTGATCGACGGCGTGGAAATCGAAATCGAGACCCGAGGCAGACGCGGTGATCTAATTCTCGTTACCGAAGGCAAACGTTTCCATATCCTTTCCCACTACGCCAACAAGATCTGGGTCGACCCAATCTTCGCGAGCCAGTAGGATCTGAAACACAGCTCAGATCCAAGCACTCCAGTCAAGATTTTCTGATCGAACAAGATGTGGCCGTAGATTTCACATCGGCAACCCCAACCACTCGCGATGACCTGGACAAAAGTCGATTCGGGCCAAATTTTCCCCAATACAACGCATTCACGTATCCGAGCGACAGAAAATCAGCCCGTGCCAAATCATTTGAGCTTCAAATAAAAATTTCAATAAATCAATTAGTTAAATAAAATTTTAATAGCAGATTCAATAACTCGATTACGCAATATCGGCTGATGCCCGAAAAACCTTAATGCGAATCGTTGCTATTTCGTTTTCCCTTTGCTAGATTACGCCGCAAGCGTCGTAGAGAAAGTTTTTCCGTACTGAAGTTACATGAACGTAGATTTAATCGATGCCCATGGCCAAGAGCACAACCGAAAACAAGGAAATTCTTGAGAAGCTGCAACAGCTTTACCGAGAGATCTTTGCCCACGACGGTTACGGCGATCTGCGTGTCGAAATGCGCATCCTCCGCCGTGGGCAAAAAGAAGTGATCATCCATTGCGGCAAACAGTATCGCTATGTCGTGGATTATGAATCCAACGCACTGATTGCCGAACAATCGAGCTGAGGGGAGCTATCGGTTCGACAAAAAATCCTGGTTTCATACCTCACCAGGTACAACCGATGGCCAAGGTCGGCAATCGAGGCTCCCGGGCAGGGAAGCCACCTCTTTCAGACGACGGCGAGGGGCCGTGTCGAAGAATCGGTGCGATGTGCGCGGCGCGCATGCACCAAAACTAGAAGACAGACACAAACCCCAGGCACATGGTCCCCCGCGGGCGGGGAGATGCGGCCGACAGATTGAAAGAGAGACATCTTGATGAACATGAAATCTATCCTGAAGCACTTCGACCGTATCGAAGCGTCTTCTATCACCGATGCCAAAACCGCTAAACGCGTCGCCAAACTACAGGCCAAGCGTAAGCAGGGTGGCTTCACGCTGCTGGAACTCCTGGTCGTCGTCGCCATCCTGGCCGCAATCGCCGGTACCGCCACCATCGCACTGCAAGACACCGACGCACGTGCATCGGCCGCCGCGCACGTGGCTATGATGGACGAACTCAACGAGGGTATTCGTACCTATCGGGTGTTGAACAAAAACACCTACCCGACCAACTTCGATTCCTTGATCGAGACCACGTCCAATGACACCTCCTTCACCGGTGCCGCACTCATCGACATCGCCGCACTCGAGGATCTACAGGCCGTTACGCTGACCGTGGACGCCGCCGAGCGTATGTCGGACATCGGCATCAACGGTTTGATGGTCGCACACAACGATGCTGGTTCAAACCCGGACGGCGACGGCGATTGCTCGGACTTTGCCGGCCTGATCGCCAGCCGGGGCAACGCGGTGGTTGCCGGCAACATCTTCCTGACACCGGCCGCCAACGGTTGCGGCTACCAGTGGCAGAACATCGACAGTGACGATACAACCGACGGTTTCCAGCTCAACGGCACCCCCAGCGTCATGATCTGGAACGGCGGCTATGAGCGCATCCTCGGCTTCGACGGTATCGCGATGGACGCCCAGATGACCGCGGACGCAGACGGCAATTACACCACCTTCACCGCGGATGCCGACGATGACACGGCCGATCCGATCGTGCTGATGGCGGTCGGTCTCGGCCCGTCATCCAACCTGTTCAACGCCAATGAACTCGGTGGCCTGACCTCGGTGCCGGTTTACCGCCACGTATCCGAAACCGAGTACAACCGTTTCATCGCACTGTTCAATATCGGCACCTTCGTTACCGGCGGTATCACCTACACCCCGGCCGACCAGGTGACCCTGGTAACCATCATCGATGGTGCCGGCGACACCAAGGAAGAGGAATTGGGCGAGTGGGACGGCACGCGTAACACCATCTAACCCGATGGTTGGCTGAACGCCATCGTGTACCAGGCCACAAGGACGTGGCCGATGCGAAATACACGCAGGTTTTCGTGTGACTCCAATTGGCCGGCTGGTCCGCCAGCCGGCATTTTTTCGACGCTTGCGATCAGATCATCACGCGCCGTATCGCTACACGGTGATCTGATCGGAGCCTTCGAAAGGCAAGCAAAAACAGGCAAAAGACGTCAAGGGGACGATGAATGCCGACTGTCGAAACCACATCTTCGGCAGCATAAAACCGGGCTTTGCGGACAATACCGCAACCGTGTGAAGACCATTCCGGCAAACGGTTCCCGACAACGGGCACGCATCGGAATCACGTGTCTTCATTCACGCCATGGTTTCGTACCCTCCCCTGCGCGTCCGGCGCCATACGAAAGTGCCAAGAGAAAACCCGTGAAGCGCGTAACAACCTTCCAACAACCCGACAACGGCCGAGTGGGCGTTCGCACTAAAGCGATAGGCCCGCGCTCGCGGCATGCCGGTTATAGCCTGCTGGAGTTGCTGGTAGTGGTCAGTATTCTGGTAGCGGTTGCCCTCATCGCCACGGGTTCGATGGACGGTGTGGATCGCGCCGCACAAGCGAATATCGTTAGTGCCGAAATGCTGGAAATCGCCAAGGCGATCAAGCAATTCAAGGCGGATACCGGCTACTACCCGGGTCAAGGGCCGTTCGCACTGCTGGAAGACGTCAATGTGGGGGCTTATACATGCGCCAATGATGCAGCCGACTCGCCAGGTGCCGTCGATATCGATGATCCGTCGATCGTTTCGCGCGCATGGTTCGAATCACCTGCAAACCTGGTTCAACTGCTCGAGAGACCGATACTCTGTACCGGCCATCCACTCGCATGGCTCGCCGACGACTGGGATCCGGTCACCCGCCGAGGGTGGCGCGGCCCGTATCTGCAAACCCTGGGCGAGGGCTTCGTATCCATCGGCGATGACACCAACCCCGACGAGGCCTACGAAACCGGTGATCCGGAAATCGTCGCGACTGCGCAAATCGATGATGTTCCGGGGATTGCCGACCCTTTCGAGCACCGTCCTGTAAATGGACTCATGGCCTGGAGTGCCACACCGATCGCGGACGGCGGTATGCAACGCAAGGTGGCGGGCCGTCCTTATCTTGTGTTTCTCAACGATTACGGTGCCGGCGGTGGGATCGTCACATCGCTCGAACACCCTCGCATCGTCAGCATGGGGCCGGATGGCCTGTACGCCGGTTGCTATGACGATAACGGTGACGGCGACTGTAACGACCCGGGGGATGGAGAAAACCCATGTCTGCCCAACATCGACGGCGTAGAAACCGACGACATCATTCTGTGCCTGGAGTAGAACGATGAAATCATCCCGCTTCTCCAATCCACTCAGTCGCATACTGCTGGCGGCTGGCGTCGGTCTATCGCTTGCGATCCTCGCGATCATCGTAGAAGGCGCGGCGATATCGAAGCGTCCCGATCAGACCCTGACCGTGACATTCAAACCGATCGATATCGATCGATTCGTCGCCGAACAACGCCCCACAAGAGAAGGATCGACGTCGCTGATGCAACCCAGCCCGGTGATTTTCGAGGCCGGCATCAAACAGTACCCGCATAAACGAAAAGTCACTTACATGTATACGGTGCTCGAGTTCTTTCCCATGGCACCCCGCCCCGAGGTCAACCACCGTATGTTCGTCACCACACCCGGTGGCCACATCATGCCGGTATATGTCGACGACAGCATCGTCGACTCGATCAAACGTCGCCTGAAGGAAGACGGCAAGCGCGTGAGCTTCTACGGCTACCACATGTACAACTACTCGAAGGGCCCAGCCATTCTCGTGACCGGGTTCCGCGAATAGACAGGCCATCATGATCGCGGCGCGTACTTTATCGACGACACAGAACGGCATGACCTTGCTGGAACTGCTGCTGGTCGTGACGATTCTTTCCGCGGTCGCCTTCATGTCGTTGGCGACGGTTACCGATAACACCAGCCAGGTGCGTTACGACGATACGCGCAACCGTATCGAGGCAGTGAAGCTGGCGGTAATAGGCGACCCCAACCGGACAATTAACGGAGAACCGGAGGTGCGCGGTTTCGTTGCCGATATGGGACGACTACCAAACAATCTGCAGGAGTTGATCAACCGTGAATACTGCTCAAATCCCCAGTATCCCGACAGCGGTTCGTGCACAGCTGCGACGGAAACATGGACCAGCCTGCCTGCGTATGCCTACGACGCCGCTACGGGTATCTGGTCCGGGTGGAATGGCCCTTACCTGGCAGCCTCACCGGATTCGGACTACGCGAAGTATCGAGACGGCTGGGGAAACGACGACGGCAGTAACGACTTTGGATGGAATTTTGCCCTCAACGCGGATGCACTGGAGCTACAAAGCCTGGGTTTGGACAACGCCACTGGCGGCTCGGACTACGAAGCAGATTATCCTCCAGCCGGTTACGAGACCGTCGTTTATCAAAACGACTACCGTACACTGATCACGGATTCCAAGACTCCAACGCAGAACAACGATGGGACTGGTGGCCTCTCCATTGATTTCGGTGCACCCGTTCCATGCTGGCGCTGTTCGGATGGCATTTCCGTTAACAGATCTACTTGTGAAAGTAGCGGTAATAGTTGGAGTACCGACACCACCATCACCGACAACGCGACATGCATCGCGGCCCCGGGGCAATGGCAACCATCCGAATCGATTTGTATGCGGATCACCTACCGCAGTAACGGTGCACTCAGCACTTACGTGTCGTCAGGCCTTACCGGTAACCACACTTTGACTTGGAACGGCACCGTGCAAACAGCACGCTTTACTTTCGAAGACACAACGACTCCATTCGATGAAGACACCTATCTACCAATGGGACAAATGGCGTACCGGGTTTTCGAATATGACACGGGCACAAACACCTGCACGCCCAATGAATATCCCAAAGGCTCCGATTGGCGCCTATTCACGCTGGTACCCAAAACCGCCATACAGCCACTCAAGTGGGCAGTCAACTGATGAAAAACCCCATCACCATTCTCAACAACATCCAGCTCGGCAAACCGAACAACCTGTTGGTACTGCACCACGACGGGTTCGTTCTGGAAGGTGTGGTGGTACATGCCGGTTTAACGGGTCAAGAAATCCAGGCCAGTGGTTCTTCACGTGCGATCGACTGGGTCACCGCAGTCGGTGAAGTATTGGAACAAATAAAAACCGCGGGCATCAAAAAGCCGCCAAAAAAAGCGATTCTGGTCACGGCATCGGCGATGTCGGCACTGATCGACCTGCCCGTGAACCCCGAACGACCGAGGGCACCGGAGCAAATGCGCGAAATGGTGCGTTGGGAACTCGAGCCGCTGTTCGCCCAACAGCATGAGCGCTGGTGCATCGGTTCCTTATTGATGGGGCGCGGTTACCTGGAACAGGAAAAACGTGCGGAGGTCATGAGCGAGGTACTGGCACGCAATGCGGCTTCCAACAACCGCATGACGGTACGCTTCGGCGAGGTCGCGCAGGGCCTCGGTTTTGTCACGCGTACACATATCGACGAATGCCTGTCGTTGCAGGAACGTCTGATACAACTCGATGACGAAGCCTGTTGCGGTTGGGCGGCTCAAAAACTCCCGGAAGACTTCGAGATCGACGACGAGGCGCCACGCTACCCATGGCTGGCGACAGGCATCGGTGACAACCTACGCAAACTGTGGGTAAAGGCCTGCCAACGCCATAAGCTCTTTTTGCAGGCGATCTATCCCTCTCTCGGCGTCGGCTTCGAGTCCTTGGATACGAGCGACAACCGTGAAGAACTTTACATCGACATACAGCAAGAGCAGTTCGCCGTTCTACGCGGCCTACCCGGCGCATTGCGCACCTACCGCGTCGAAGATGCACAAGACGGTGAAATAATCCCCGAACAGATCGCCGGACTTTGTCATGAAGAGATGCGCCCGGATATCACACGCATCACGCTCAATGCCGCACAGGCACGCTTCGATGTCGTGGCGCCGATGTTGCAGCAGCGCATGGAACGTCCGGTCGTTCCGCCGCCGGGCGCGGACGCGGGCGGCAAGGTGGCTGCATGAGCAAAAGCCGGCCGGTACCACTCAAGCGCGTAACATCCGAAGTGCGTAATGACGTGCTCGGTGCATCGGCCCATGCCATGGGCCGGGCCGGTGGCAGCGGTCTGGCCGTACTGCAGGCCCAACCACCGGCGCCGCCGCTGTGGCGGCGCACCCACCTATACCCCTACCTGTTGTCGCTATTGGTCGTCGTCGGGCTGATCGGCTTCGAAATCACCATGCGCTTACAGATACAAGCCAACGAACAACGCCTCGACGATCTCGAGACCGAATTCAGCCAACGACTACAGGTCACGCGGATGGCTCAGGCAACGGCCTCGGAAGCCAACAGATTGAAGGCTCAAACGAAATCCACCAGGAACACCGTTGCAAGCCTACGCGATCGTAAACAGGCACTGGACGGGTTGCTCGAACGTCAGCAATCCGCACCGGCAATGCTCGCTGCATTCCAGGAAGCGGTCACCGACGAAGTGATGTTGAGCGAGTTCGGCTATGACTCGGGCGGAGACGGCCTGTATTACATCTCGGCCTGGGCGTTGACCAATACCGCCGGTCAGTTGTTCGTCAACAATCTCGGTCGACATCTCACCCTGTGGAACCTGCGCGTACAGGATTATCGGATACGTACAGGCACCAATCGTTTCAAGGCATTGGGCTACGAAGTCGAGGTCTGGCTGAAAACATCGGCCAAACCGGGCGGGAAGGCATCCTGATGACATCGATGATCAAACGTTGGAAGGCACTCGCCTTCAAAGAGCGCATGACCTGGCTGGCGATCGGTACCCTGACGATCGCGGGCCTGTATGGTTTGCTGTTGTATCCGAATACCCATAAGGCGGTGACGCATGCGGAAAACATGGTCAACCGCAAACTCAATCGTATCGAGACACGGACCAAATCGGTCGACAAACTGGGACCGAGCACCGGCAGCCTGAAATCGGAGATCAAATCGCTACGCAAGACCCAGGAAACGCTGGAGGCCGAGCTTGCCGGTCTGGAAGCACGCTTCGTCGCCGAGGGTGACGTCAATGAGCAATCCCTGCTGCTCGACATCTCGGCCTTGGCCCAGCGTAGCGGCCTGGCAATCCGTAGCCAAGGCAATCTTGCCGGCCAGGCGCGGCCGGAAGACGCACCTGCCAAGCGCCGCGACCGGCGAACCGGTCGACCGGTCATCACGCTGTCGGCACGCGGGGGCTACTGGGAGCTGTTGGACTTCCTCGAGGGCCTCAAACGCCTCGAATACATCAGCGCACCGATCGCCTTGCACCTCACACCGGCAACGCTCAACACACCGGAAACCGACGCTGCAGAAAGCGGCAAAAGTGCCGCACCGATGCCGTTGAGCTTCCTCGATGTACAGATGACCCTGACGCTGTGAATCATGAACGCCACCGATCGACTCAACCAGCTGCTGCATCAACTCATCGAGAAAGGCGCGTCCGACCTGCACCTGACTTCGGGAGCGGCACCCTGTCTGCGGGTACACGGCCTGCTGCAACGACTGCAAGCCGAGACAGTCGATGCCGATCTGATCCGAACCATGCTGCAAAGCATCTGCAGCGAACACCAATGGCAGGAATTCCAGGATCGACACACCGTCGATATCGGTTACGGTACACCGGACGGCGAACGCTTCCGTATCAACGCTTATCACGAGCTTGGCCGTCCCACCATTGCGGCAAGGCACCTGGATCAACGGATGCTGTCTCTCGAGGAATTGCATCTGCCAACGGCGATCGGTGCTTTGTCCCAGTTCCGATCCGGCTTGGTGCTGGTGACCGGTGCGACCGGCAGCGGCAAGTCCACCACGCTGGCCGCGTTGATCGATCGCATCAATGCCAGCCGTGCCTGCCATATCCTGACCATCGAAGACCCGGTCGAATTCGTGCACCAGGCCAAACTCGGCCTGGTGCACCATCGTGAACTGCATACCGACGTGCCCAGCTTTGCCGAGGCCGTACGTGCCTCCTTGCGCGAAGACCCCGACGTCATACTGGTCGGCGAGATGCGCGATCTCGAGACCATGCGTGCGGCATTGACTGCAGCCGAAACCGGTCATCTCGTGTTTTCGACGCTACATACCGGCGAGGCGATCGGCTGCGTCGAACGTCTCATCGGCAGCTTCCCCGGTGACGAACAAGACGTCGCCCGCCATCGCATCGGCATGGCACTGCGCGCAGTCGTCGCCCAACACCTGATACCGGTCACCAAAGGCCGGGGCCGCGTACCCGCGGTCGAGATCCTGATCGTCAACCCTGCGGTCGCCAATATGATCGCCAATGGAAAGACACGCCAGATCTTTTCCGTCATGGAATCCGGTAGCAACGACGGTATGCAGACCCTGGATCAATCGTTGGCCGGGCTGGTCCGCGACCGTTTGCTCAGCGCCGAAGAAGCATTGCTGCATTGCCACGATCCCCAGGCCATCGATCGCCTGCTGAACCACGGCAACCGGAGGATAGGCTGATGGCGGTCACCGAATCCGCGCTGATCAATGCCGGGGTGCAGGCCGGACTGATCGATGCCGCCGGGATACCTCAGCTCAAGCTGCAAGCCCGGCGCGAACGTATCGGCCTGCTTGAGGCCATCATGCGTGCCGGACGTTTTCCAGAGGCCGCACTGTATCAGGCACTCGCCGATTTGCGCGGCATCCGATTCCTGTTGCCGCGAGACCTGGTGCCCGACCCGGTGGCAATGGACAAACTCCCGAAAAACATATTACAGCGCCGTGCCATGGTGCCGGTCCGGCACATCGATGAACAGCTCCTGCTCGCGCTGGCCGACCCGGACGACACACTGGGCCTGGAGACCGCTCAGCGCGCCACCGGTCTGCGCTTCGAACTCGCGTTGGCCGCGCCCGAGGCCTTACGCGCGTCGGTAAGGCGTTGGTTGAAGACCCAACAACAGGATAACGATACCGAGGCCGTGGTCGCCGAAACCGATGCAACCGGTTTGTTCGACGATGTGATGAAAGACGCCTTTCTGCGCCGCGCTACCGACGTTCACCTGGAACCCGACAAACAGGGCATGCGCGTAAGGCTGCGCGTCGACGGTCATCTACAGGAATACCACAAGCCCTTGAGTCACACCGAGGGCGAAGCCGTGATCACACGGGTCAAGGTGCTGTCGGGACTGGACATCGCCGAACAACGCACCGCGCAAGACGGCGGCATGACCTACCAGATACGGCAATGGGACGTGGCAGCTACCGACATTCGCGTCGCCAGCGTGCCGACACGCTGGGGCGAACGCATCACGCTGCGCTTACTCGGCCAGGATACGACCGGACTCGGGCTGGGCAGGCTGGGTATGCCCGACTTCATACTCGAACCCTTTCGTGCCGCGGTGAACCGACCGCACGGCATCGTGCTGGTCACCGGCCCAACCGGTAGCGGCAAGTCGACGACGCTGTACGCGGCACTGCGCGAGCTGGATGCGGATCAATTGAACATACTGACGGTGGAGGATCCGGTCGAACAGATCATTCCGGGCATCTCGCAGGTCCAGGTCAGCAACAAGGTCGACTTCGCACAGGCGCTGCGCTCGTTCCTGCGCCACGATCCGGACGTGATTCTGGTCGGCGAGATACGCGACCTGGAGACGGCCGAAACGGCATTGAAGGCGGCGATGACCGGCCACCTGGTACTCTCGACACTGCATACCAACGATGCGATCAGCGCGGTCACGCGTCTGGCCGATATCGGCGTGCCCCACTATCTGATCGGCTCGACGCTCAGCGGCGTCATGGCACAACGCCTGGTGCGCCGTCTGTGTCCGCATTGCCGCGAAGCACAGATGCCCGATCAAGCACTGCGGCAACGTCTCGGCCTCTCGGAAAATAACGATGTCCCGATATTCGTGCCGCACGGCTGCCCCGTGTGCCTGGGTACCGGCTATCTGGGGCGTGTCGGCCTTTTCGAATCCTTGTGGGTCGATCGCGCGCTCGGCGAACGGATCGCCGCCGGTGCACGCGAAGACGAGCTACGCGCCGAGGCCGGCGAACGCTACCACACCTTATGGCAAGACGGCCGGCAGAAAATCGTTGCCGGCCTGACCAGCGTAGCCGAGGTAGAACACTTGATCATGGGGACGGAGGACTGACACGTGCCGACTTTCGCCTATGTCGCCCTGGATCAAAAAGGACGGGAACATACCGGCCGGGTCGAGGCCACCAACGCCCGCGACGCCGCCACGGCGCTGCGTAATCAATCGATCTATGTCGTCTCGATCAAAGAAGGAGATACCTACGACACACATATCTCGGGACTGGCGAACTGGCGCGACTTCCGCGAAACCTTGTCACCACGTCAGTACCTACCGGTGCGCGCACAAGATCTGGTGTTCCTGTTCCACCAGATCGCACTGATGCTGCGTTCCGGTCACACCGTGGTGCAGGCACTCGAAGCGAATCAACAGATGACCAGCAAACGCGCCTTGCGCAAAGCCTTGCGACACATGGGCGAGGATATCCAGAGGGGCGGCAGCTTCTCACGCGCGGTCGCCGCGCAAAAGTCACTGTTCCCCCCACAAGTCAACAAACTGCTGGAGGCCGGCGAGCAAAGCGGCGAGATCGACACCATCCTCGAGCGCCTGGCAGACGACCTGGAGCGTCGTGTCGACGTCAAGCGACAATTGGCCACTGCCCTGACCTATCCCGGCATCGTGTTCACGATGGCCATCGGTGTATCGGCCGCACTAATCGGTTGGGTGATACCGCGCTTTGCCCATTTTCTCACCAGCCGTGACGTCACATTGCCGCCGATTACCCAGTTTCTGCTCGACGTGGCCGACTGGTTTCAGACTTGGGGCGGCATAACCGGAGCGATCGCGCTGACAACGGTCTTCGGCGTGCTGGCGGCATCGACGACCAAACGCGGCAAAAAGGTGATCGATCGTGCGGTATTGCATCTGCCGGTCGTCGGCAAGGTCATCATCGCGTCCGGTCTCGCTCAGGCAACCTGGACACTGGCGATGCAGCTACGCAGTGGTATATCGCTGCTACCCGGGCTGCGAATCACCAGCGACGTCACGAGCAATCGTGTACTGGCTGACGCGTTCGGCCGAGCAAGCGATGACATCCTGGCCGGGCAAGCTTTATCGACTGCACTGCAAAAAAGCGCAATCCCACCGTTGGTCGTGCATATGGCAGCAATCGGTGAGCGCAGCGGCGAACTTGACGGTGTTATGACCGCGCTCGGTGAGTTTTACCGTAAGGACCTGCAGGCGCGTGTGAAGATGCTCGCGGCCTGGGTCGAACCGGCCCTGATCATCATCGTTGGTGGCATGGTCGCCGTCGTTTATCTCGCCTTTTTTCAGGCCGCTCTCCAAGTCTCCAGCGGCGGGATGTAAAGGAACAGGAAAATGAACAAACACCTGATGAGCGCGATGCCAGCGACATTGGCCATGCTGCTCAGCACCGGACTACCGGCCGAACCGTCACTCGATGAAGGTTCCCTGCTGAAAAGCATCGGTGACATCAACCGTTACTACCAACGCGTACAGGAAAAGCTGGGCGGCGACGTCGACTCGGCAACCGACCAATCGGCTGTCTCGCCGGACGAATCGGATCCCGTGACACGCAGAGTCATCCTGCAACCCGGCCAGCAAAACACCGCACCAAACTGGCTCGACCGCGTCGACTCCGGATTCCGTTCACTCACACTCGATGGCAAACACGAGGGATATCGCCAGGGCAGGCGCAATCCATTCGCACCGACCCAGTTGATTCTCGCCGCAATCGAACGCGGTGGCAGCAGTGCCGCAAATCTGGCGTTACAACCGGTACAGCAGGCAACACCTATCCCACGTATGCATCTGCGCGGACTGATCAACGACGGCGCGGTACAGGCTGCGCTGCTCGAGATCGAAAACGCCGGCGTCTACATCGTCCGCGAGGGCGACACGGTCGGCCTCTACGAGACGGGCTCCAATGCGGTAGTACGGATACGCGAAATCAACCGTCTCAACCTGGTGGTCGAAGCCGGTTCGCTGGGCCAATTGTTCATCGTGCGCTGACGGTCCGGGAAAACATCATGTACAGAGCCATTTTGATCGTCGCACTCGTCCTCGGAGCCGCGCTGCTTTTTCATTTCCCCGCGCAGGCCGTCGACGGGCGCGATATCTATGCCCACTCGGATCCAAAAAAGATCGGCGAAGGACGCATCGAGGAAATCGAATTCAAGGATACGCGGGTGCAGGACGCGATTCGGGTCATCTCGGAACTGACCGGCGTGAACATCGTCGCAACCACCGAGGCCGGTAACCGAACCTTCACCCTGTTCCTGCGCGACATACATGTGGCCGACGCGATCGACAGCATCTCGCGTGTTGCCGGGATCTGGTACAGACACAATACCAAAACCAACGTCTACACCGTGCTGACCACCGAGGAGTATTTCAAGGACATTATCGTGTTCCGCGAGGAGCGCACCCAGGTATTCACCCTGAAGTACCAGAACGTGGTCAAGATCGCACGCACCATAGAGGCCATGTTCGGCGATGACCGCGTCGAGGCCGATCTACAGACCGACTTCGACGATGATTTGGAAGTACCGGGCGCCACACTCGATTCCGGTGGGAACTCGACCTCGTCGAGTGGCAACTCGCGCCGCAATCGCCGTAACAATCGTCGCTTCGACCGCACGTCACGGCGTGTCGGCGGCAATTCGAACAGAAGTGGTACCGATGACGACCTCAAGGAAGAAATCGGTGAAATGACCACTGAACAGATTGCGCTACTCGAAAGTGCCCAGGCAAAACTCGGGAGCCAACCGTTGCAGGTCTCCGAGACCACTCTGGCCAGCGTGCGTAAACGCAGCAACGTACCGATCTTCGTGTCGGTAAACCGCGAACACAATCTTTTGTTCGTACGTACCGCCGACGAAGAAGCGATGAAAGAGGTCCAACGCATCGTGCGCGAATCCGATCGTCCTACCCCCCAGGTGCTACTGGAAATGAAAGTGATGTCGGTACAGCTCGATGACGGCTTCCGCTCGGCCTTCGATTTCAGCTACACCGGCGGCGGCAACAGTGCCGGACCACCCGATGGCCAAGCCCCCAACCCTCTGAGTCCGTCCACGGATATCGGTCCCAAAACGATACTGGGTCTCGTCGGTGCCGGGCTCAAGGAAAACAGCAGCCTGGTGTTCCAGCTCATGAACGACCATGTTCGTGCACGCCTGCAACTGCTCGAGAACGAAGGTCGTATCAACATCCTGGCGACACCCGTACTGCTCGCGTCGAACAATCGCCCGGCCAAGATCTTCATCGGTGAACAAACCGTGTTGACCACCGGCTTCTCACAGCAGTTCACCGGCACGGGCGGCGGCAACAATACCTTCGTCGGCACCCCGGTACCCGAAACCGAGGTCGTCGAGGTCGGTAACACCCTCACCATACTGCCGAGTATCAATGCCGATCGGACGGTGCTGATGCGACTGCTACAGGAGGCCTCTACGGTCAACCCCAACGGCGGTCAAATCCCGATCGTCGCCAACGGCAGCGTGACCAACGTGCCCATTGACACGGTCGACACCTCGACCATCGAAGGTACGGCAATGGCCAAAGACGGCCTGACCGTCATGATCGGCGGAATGATCACCCAATCCCGATCCTTCATCGAGAAAAAAGTACCCTTGCTCGGCGACATCCCCGTGATGGGTGCGTTGTTTCGGGATACCGAGAAAACGGACGACAAGCAGGAACTGATCCTGTTGATTACGCCCCATGTATTCACCACACCGGAAGAAGCGGAGGCGATCTCACGCCAACGGGTCGATAAGATCACGTCGCACCCGAATTCGATCGACATATACCTGGACGAACTCGACCGTACGCGTGCCAAGAGTGCCCAGGGCAATAACCAGGCCAGTGCGGTGGCCCCTGTCACGCCCACAGACGATGACAGCAAGCTACAGCAGGCCTACTTGGATCTCACGCGCTTCGCTGCCGGCGCGATGCACCAACCCGCTACGATAGAGCAACGTGGCTCATTGCGTGAGACACCGTTGAAATCGCGGGCGCCTTTACGCCTGCTGCCGGACACCAGTGTGATCGCGAAACCGGTACAAAGCTGGCAAGACGGCATACTGTACGTAACGACGGTCCGGTTGACCAACCATGCCGCCGTTCCCAAGCAACTGCATGAGAGCATGCTGATGGGTGATTGGCTGGCCGCCACATTGGAGACCACCCATGTCGCGCCCTCCCGATCCACTTATGTCTATCTGATCTCCGATACGCCTTTCGACCAGGCCAGTCGGCTTGTCGCTCGCAGCGATTCGACGCAAGACCCGTCGATTTTGATACAGCTACCGGAAGAGAAGCCCCCGACGGACAAATTCGGCGACGAAGAGAACTATGACTTCCTGTTCGGGCAGTAACGGCATACGAGATTGAGACATTGCAACAGGCGCCACAAAAAACGGCCTGGCCGGCGATCGCTGCATTGCTGCTGTCGTTGACGGCCGGATGCAGCCATACGGCAACGAGCGGCACGGGCATGCGCCCTATAGATTCGGAGTCACTCAGGCCCTACGTTTTCAACCGCGTGCGCAAAACACAAACCAAGACGGTAGATCACGCCGTTGGTGCGGAAACCCGTCGCGCCGCATTGTCCGCCCTGACGATCGCTCGACGCACGACACATTCATCCACTGTCACGACTTATCCGTCGTTGGCGCGCCACCCCCACGTATTCAACGATCCTCGACACGCAGGAAAAACACATCACACAGCGGCAACGAGAACTGACATGAGGGCACCCATTAACGAAGACCCGAGCACGACAACGGCAATCGCACAGGAACTGACCATCACGACCGGCTACCGGCGCGACGATTTCGATTGGAACATCGCCGCTCCCGGCGGCACGCCCAACATCTTGTCGGAACTGACCTGGAGTGACCTGGATACCTGGACCATCAGCGGTCAACTCGATCTACCGATCAAGGACCGATGGCGTTCACGCGTCAAACTGGACCTCGGTACGACACTGAACGGCGATAATCAGGACTCGGACTATCTCGGCAACCATCGTACGCTCGAGTTCTCGCGTTCGAACAACAATGTCGAGAAAGGCACCCTGATCGATTTCTCCGTCGGCATCGGCCGCACGTCGACATTGCTGGCGACCGATCGGGCGACATTCAGCTTGACTCCGTGGCTCGGTTATTCAACGCATTTGCAAAACCTGCGCATGAACGACGGCAGGCAGACGGTCTCCGAACCGCCCATGTCGTTACCGCTCGGTCCCTTCGACGGTCTGGACAGCAGCTACGACGCCTTCTGGCACGGCCCCTGGGTCGGTCTACAGGGCGACCTGGCACTCGATGACCGTCATACCTTGTCCGGTCAGATCGAGTACCACTGGGCCGACTATGACGCCGAAGCCGAGTGGAATCTGCGCACCGATCTGGCACAGCCGGTCAGCTTCGAACACGATGCCGACGGCCACGGCATAAACGCGCTGTTGAGTTGGCGCTACCGAGCACCCAAAGGCCCGACGTGGCAACTGAGTTTGGGCCACCAGGACTGGCAGGCCGGGCCCGGTGACGTCACCGTCCATACCGCCGGCGGCGACCGCCTGAATACCCGACTTAACGAAGTCAACTGGCGCAGCACCAAGATCGATCTCGGGGTGAACTATGCCTTTTGAATCCTACTTCACACCGGTTCCCGTGGGGGGTAACGGTGGTTTTCATACCACTGAGGTCAAACGACCTCCAACACGAGGAAAACCTTGATGAGTACGACAAGCGAACACTTGGAAAAAATCGCCCGATCGAGAAAACGCAGGGAACGCTCAATACCGTTGAAATTCAGCCTGCCCGTACTGGCGATAGCACTCGCTGCGCTGGGGTTCACGTCATACAAAGCTTTTGTCACGCCTTGGGCGGCCTATGGCGACGACGACATGAGCTACCTACAGCGTGTCGACCCGCGCTCGCTGTCCGGCGGCGACCTCACCCACTACCACTTCGGACCGCTGGCCTACGAGCAGGAGGCGCCGAACCTCGCATGGGCCTGGTCGAAACTCTTTGACGACGGCGACGGTGTGTTCGAACGCATCGTGACGCCGGCGTTGCCGAGCGACTATCGTCACGATGCCGATGGTGTCGGCCCCATTTATAACAACCATGCCTGCGAGGCCTGCCATGTCGCAGACGGTCGGGCGCAACCACAACTGGAAAATCCGCTCGCACCACAGGAAGGCCTGCTGATAAGGCTGTCGGTGCCCGGACAAGGCGCACACGGCGGCCCCAATCCACATCCGGTTTACGGAGGCCAATTCGGCGACCGCGGCCTGCCGGGTAAGGGTGTCGACTTCGGCGATACCGATTACCTTAATCTTTATCAGGGAGAAGGGGCCGTAAAACCCGAGGGTCGGGTGGTGATCCGCTACGAGGAGATCACTGGCCAGTACGGAGACGGCACGCCATATACCCTTACCAAACCCGCCTACGAACTGGTCGATCTGAACTACGGACCACTCGGTGACGACACCATGACCTCACCACGTGTCGCACCCGCCGTGCATGGCCAGGGATTACTCGAGGCAATCCCGGAGGCCGCGATCCTGACCAATGCCGACCCGGAAGACAAAAACAAAGATGGGATCTCCGGAAAACCACAGTACGTGTGGGATCCCGAAACCCAAAGCAAACGGCTCGGAAGATTCGGCTGGAAAATGGAGACCGCCAGCGTCGCCCATCAATCGATGGACGCCGCCGTTAATGATATGGGTGTGACCAACCCCATGTTCCGCCAACAAACTTGCACCAATGCACAGGTCGATTGCACCAAATCACTGCATGGTGGCACACCGGCCAACCCCGAGTTCACGCCCGACCAGATGGAACAGGTCGTCGTCTACCTGCAACTGCTGGGCGTACCCGGCCGCCGCGGTGTGCGTGAAGAGAAGGTACTGCACGGTGAACGGATGTTTCGCGAGGCGGGCTGCAACAGTTGTCATGTCGAGACCTTCGAAACCGCCGGACACGAGATCGAACGCCTGAACGGCCAAACCATTCACCCCTATACCGATCTGTTGCTGCACGACATGGGCGAAGGCCTGGCCGACAACAGGCCGAGTTACGACGCCAACGGCCGGGAGTGGCGCACTGCACCGCTCTGGGGGGTCGGTTTGGTACCGACCGTGAACGGTCACTCGCGTTATCTGCACGACGGCCGTGCACGTAGCCTAGAAGAGGCCATCCTCTGGCATGGCGGCGAAGCCACCGGTGCCCAAGCCAAGTTCGTCGCAATGGACAAGGCCGACCGCGAAGCACTGTTGTTCTTCCTCGAATCGATGTAACAAGTCCGCGCGGAACATCACGCCATGTTCCGCGCAAACGATCCAAGCGCAAAAGGAAATTCGAATCATGAAACCGATCAAATCAGGCGCGGTAATCGCGGCGTCATTGGCGCTCGTCGCCTGTTCCAGTCCGGAAACCGAAAAAATGCTCAACGGCCTGGCAAAGGCCGGACTGTCACCCGATCAGGCAAGCTGCTACAGCAACACACTGGAACCGGCAGTCGGTACCGACGCCTACAACCAAATCGCGGATTATCTTTTCAAGGGCGAGACGCTGGCGAAAGCCCTGAATCGGACCCGACGCAAGTTCGGCGGCGATTTCAGTACCGAACTGGGAAAAGTGAAAAAGGCGCTCGACGCCTGTACGCAGTAAATCAGGCCGTCATCGATCATGTTTAAAATCCTATCCCTGATCGGCGTAATCGGCTACACGCTGCTGATCGCCGGTTGTTCGCAAGAACCCGCTGTCGACCTGCAACCGGCATCGCCACAAGAGTTCGTCACGGCCGCACTGAAACAGATCGCGGTACCCGGCTTTGAAAAACTCGCACAACGCAGTGCGGCGTTCCAACAATCCGTCGAGGCATTGTGTACGACGCCGGGTGATTCACAATTGGCGGCTGCGCGGGACAGCTGGCGTGGGCTGAGTGCAAGCTGGCGGTCACAACGACCGCTGATGTTCGGGCCGGCGCGTGATATGAACGTGCGCCGCAGTATCGATCACTGGCCACCGAATGACGTGGTCGCACACGCCGCGATCCAGCCCGGTGCCGAAATCTATACGCGTGAAGAACGTTCGGCACGTGGTTTCGCCGCGGCAGAATTCTTATTGTTCGGCGATACACGTTATCCGGTTGGCGTTGCGCAATGGCACGAACCTGGGCGTTGTACACACATGCGCGACATCAATGCCGAGATCGCCCGATTAAGCACCGAGATACTGCGCCGCTGGAACCGAGACTTTGCCGACATGATGATCGAAGGCGACCCGTCGGCCGCCGCCAGCCTGATCATTGCCGAGACGCTCAACACCACGGAGGCGATACTGTGGCAACGCCTCGGTGTGCCGACCAATTTCTTCCGTGGGAATCCGAAACCGGAGCAGCTCGAGGCCTGGCGCAGCGGTGAATCACTGGCCGGCATCAAGGCAAGTCTGCGAACGATCGAGCAATTGATCGGCGGTACACACGGCCAGGCGGGTATTGCGTCACTGCTGATTGCGACCGAGCCTGACAAGGCGACATCGCTGATAGAGGCATCGCGTTTGGCATTGGCTACCGCCGATTCTATTCCGGCACCACTACGAAACGCCTTGGGAAACGGCGAAACCGAGGACTTGTTCAATGCCGTCCAGGATCTGAAAAACGAGTTGCTGGATACCGCCGCACTGCTTGGCCTTTCGATTCAATTCGAATCGGATGGAGACTAGCCCGGTGTCATCCATAGACCATAATCGCCGCCACCTGTTAAAGGCACTTGCAGCGGCCGGACTGATGCCCGGCATGACGATCGGCGCAAACACCCCGCGTCCGTCGCTGCTGGTATCCGCCTACTACCATGTTCATGCCGGCAAACTCGACAATCGCTTATGTTGGACCGACCCCGCGACCGGTGAACTGCGCACGATAAATACCGGCTTCCGCGGCCATGGCCTATACCCTCATCCGGTCAAACCGTCACGCCTGGTTCTTTTTGCACGCCGCCCCGGGCGACGACTGATCGAGATCGATCTTCGCAACGCCAACGTCGTACGGCAGGTCGAGGCCGGCAGGAACCGGCATTTCTACGGCCACGGCGTGTTCACGGGCGACGGACGATACCTGTATACGACCGAAAACGACTTTGAACGCGGCCGGGGAATGATCGTTGTACGCGATGGCGACACGCTGGCGGTCGTCAACGAGTTCCCGAGCGAGGGAATCGGCCCGCATGACATTCGAATGCTATCGGACGATCAAACGCTCGTCATCGCCAATGGCGGCATCCTCACCCATCCCGATCGACCGAGGCGCAAGTTGAACCTCGACGATATGCAGCCCAACCTGGCCTATCTCGATCGCCAAAGCGGCCAACTGTTGGAACAACACCACCTGTCCGATCATCAACTCAGCATCCGACATCTGGCAGTAACGCAAGACGACCAGGTAATCGCCGTACAGCAATACGAGGGTAGTCGTAAACGTCTGCCACCCTTGGTGATGCTGCACCGGCCCGGCCAGGCCATACGCACCGCTCTGGCGGACGATGCGACACAACGCCGAATGGACTGGTACACCGCCAGTGTGGCGGCAGACAGTCATACATCGACGGCACTCGTGACAAGCCCTCGAGGCAATCTGGTGACGCTATGGGATATCGATCGTGACCGCCTCATCCGCAGTTTCGACATACGTAAACCCTATGGCGCCGCACTGGCTCCGAACAGCAGCCACTATGCGATCAGTTGTGCAGACGGCGCCCTGTATAGCATGGCAATGGACGGCAGCAAGCTGCATATGTTGAAAACACCGGGCGACGGCGCCTGGGACAATCATATGATATGGACGGATTTAACTTGATGAATGAACACAAAGGTGCCGCGACAGACGAATCACTGGCCTTTTTGAACAAATTCGTCGAACTGTTCGAAGAAATCATCCAGCATGAGGGTTATGGCGATATCAGCGTGAGTGTACGACTCCTTAATCGAAACACGCGCCTGATCGTACTGGGCAGTGGCAAAGAGTATCGATATCAGGTTCAACAACCGCTCGGTCGCCAGGATTGCACAGGCAAACCTCGCTTCAGGATCAGCCAGAACAAAGCCGCTACCCAACGTCCTTGCCAGGGCCCGTTCGATCGCCGCCACGGAAAGGATCGACGCAAGGAGGAACGGCGTAAGAACCGGGAACCACGTAATTTCCGCCTGGAACGCCGGCTGGGTGGCGATCGCCGGCGCCGGGATCGCCGCGGACGATGAGCTTGAACCGATTAGCGCAGATAGAGATGCCAAAGACAGCGGCTGAGGTCGTTCCGATAACGTGCCGACAGTTGGGTACCATAGCAACGCAACAAACAAATACCGACAACCAGCAAAATCAACCCGGGCCGCCACCGGAACAACGGCAACCAGACTGGAGAGAGCAACGCCCTTGTAGACGGCATATTGCGGCTCCTTCAAACCCGTTGATGACGTTAGCGCTCGACATGGATCAGGCTTGAGTTCGAGTAATCACGCCATGTGACGCATTTGTTCGATCTGAAGTTCTTTTTCACGGTATTTCTAGCCGAAATCGGCAACAAAACACGGTTCGCCACGCCGCTTATGCAGCCGGGAATGGCTCGAAAAGGCTGGGGGTCTTCGTGGCAGCTTCCATGGCATTGCTTTTCGCAACCGCGATCAGCCTAACGGTACCGGGCTGTTATCGCATCTGGAAGTTTGTCGACGTGCGGCAAGCAACGTTCAAACGCTTGTGACGAGCAAACCGTGACGCAGCCCCGTATCTTTGTTTATCTACCGAAATACACAGGATCCTGCACAGCCAGCCTAACCTGTACCTGATCACCAGGCTCGTAACTGTGATGGGCCGGAAAGTAACTGACGAGACCGTCCACAAAGTCGGTAACGAGCGTATACAGGATCCTAGAACCGCGAAACCTCCGCTGACGCACAGTCGCAGTGATACCGCTTTCCTCAGCCGGAACGATGTCCTCTGCGCGTAAATAGACATCCACCGGTGTGCCTGCCGCATAGCGGCATATCTGATCGCAATCGATGGCACCCAAATCCGTCGTCAAACGATTGGCATCCTCCACCCGACCGCGAACGAAGGCGCCTCGACCGACGAACTCGGCAACGCAACGCTCCGCCGGCCGTTGATACAACTCCGCGGGCGTACCCCATTGCGCCAATCGACCTTCCCACAGCATGCCCACCTGATCGGCGAAGGCGAAGGCCTCATCTATATCATGAGTAACCAAAACCGCCGTGGTACCGGTTCGAACCAGTACATCCCTTACCTCGGCGGCAAGGACCGTTCGCATACGCTGATCGAGACTGGCAAAAGGCTCATCGAGCAACAATACCGACGGCTGCGGTGCCAGCGCACGCGCCAGCGCGACCCGCTGCTGCTGGCCACCGGACAGCTCATGCGGATAGCGATGGGCCAAATCCTGCAACGCCACGGCTTCCAACAGTTCGGACAGCCGCTCCCCACGTTCTACCGCACTTAATCGCGACAAACCGAAGGTAATGTTCGCTGCCACATTCAGTTGGGGAAACAACACATGATCCTGAAACACGATGCCGACACCGCGCTGCTCCGGCAGCACTTTTAGGCCAGCGGCACTGACCGGCCGGCCGGCAATTTCGATTACACCCCGCTTGACGGGTTCGAAACCGGCAATGGCACGCAGCAACGTAGTCTTACCGCAGCCGCTGGGGCCGACCAGACTGGTGAGACACCCTTTCGGGATCGACATCGAAAGGCCATTCAATACCGGCTGTACGCCATAACTGGCGACTATGTCTTTGATTGATAGCATATTTGGCAAAATCCGGACTGATCGGGCCAAGTCATCGAAAACCCGTGCTTCCTAACCGAGGCGCCAAGTCTGAAACACCAGCGTTAACGATTCGCGTTATTATTTCAACTCTGGGGCGATGCGAATGGAAATATCACACGGACAGGCAGCAGCTCGAATCACCGCGAACACACTTGGTCGCATGTTGGTTTGATGCAGTCATATCGCAGCGACGCCGTACAACATCACCAAGACGGATATCTATACATGTCAAACAAAAGCTGGCTGGTTTTCCAACTCACCGAACTGCTTTCCAAGGTCGAGCCCGGTGAGGTTCGCTTTCACGAGTTTCTGCGCACCCCCTCGCTGAGTTGTTCGGTGTATCACGTACCGGCCGGCTCGAAGGAAATGCAAAGCGCACACGTCGAAGACGAACTGTATTTCGTACTCGAAGGCAAGGCGCGCCTGCGCGTCGAGGAAGATGAGCATCCTGTCGAGAAAGGCACGATGCTCTACGTCAAGGCCGACAGCGAACACACCTTCTTCGAGATCGAGGAAGATCTCACCGTGTTGGCGTTCTTTGGCTCCACATCCGGCATCGGCGCTTGATCACGAGCTCGCGGCCAACGGCATCCACCTCCGTTTGAGGTGCCCTTTTAGTGCAGATCGGTTCGAGCGGCGGCGCGCGCCGCCGCTGCGCAGTCGGTCGTCGGCTGTTCGTTCGACTGCCACTGCAACATCAAGCGGTGGCAGGTCTTGCGCAACATCGGCTGTCGGGCGGTATCCGGATGATTCGCCAGCCAATCCAAATGTTCTCGAATCGGCGCAGCCAGCGAAACGCCGGGATTTTTGGCCTGGCGGTTCAACATAAACATCAACGCACACAACAACTGTTCGGTATCGTTCTGGCCTTTCATATTAACTATCCGGCTGAGCATTCGAATTCGGCCGCACCAAACCCTGACACGACCGCACACAATATGTCGGAGAGCTGACAGCGCACGGTCAGATCCTGCCGACCAGCTCAATACCCGGGCGCAAAGTTTCTTGCCCCTGCTCCCACGCGGCGGGACACACCTCGCCGTCGTGTTCGGCGACATACTGCGCGGCCTTCACCTTGCGCAGCATGTCCCTGGCCGAACGACCAATGCCGAGATCGTGAATCTCGCAGACCTTGATGATGCCGTCGGGATCGGCCAGAAAGGTGCCGCGCAGCGCCAATCCCTCTTCTTCGATCATGACGTCGAAACCGCGCGATAACACGCCGTTCGGGTCGCCGATCATCGGAAAGGCGATCTTACGGATCGCGTCGCTGGCGTCATGCCAGGCTTTGTGCACATAGTGCGTATCGGTCGACACGGCATAGACCTCGACGTTGAGATCTTTCAGTTCCTCGTAGTGATTGGCCATATCCTCGAGTTCAGTCGGGCACACGAAGGTGAAATCGGCCGGGTAGAAAAGGAAGATCGACCACCGACCTTTGACGTCGTCGCTGCTAATCGTCCTGAAATCGCCGTTGTGGAAGGCCTCCGCGGAGAATTCGGGGATGGGTTGATTGATTTTCGCCATGGGCTCCTGCATCCAAATTGCTTTGATTTAAAGGGTTGAACACCGCTTTCGCTCATAGGTGGCTAGCCTAAAGACTGGCATCAATTTACGAAAGCGAATAATATCGATTCTCATTATCGGTTATTCAGATCAAGCCGGAATGATCTCGCTGAAGCAACTGCATTACGCCCTGGCGGTGGAGAAAACCCTGCATTTCAAACGCGCGGCGGAACTCTGCTCGGTTTCGCAATCGGCATTGAGCAACGCCATCATCGAATTGGAAAAACAACTCGACACGCAGATTTTCGAACGCAACCGCAAGCAGATCCTGATCACTCCCTTGGGCCGGCAGATACTGGCAAAGGCCCGAGGCATCAAGACCCGGGTCGACGAGCTAAGCCAATTGGCAAACACTGAGAAACGCCCTTTGAGCCATGCCTTGACGATCGGTGTGATTCCTACGATCGGCCCGTACCTGTTGCCGAAAGTGTTACCGGTCATGCAGGCGCAATATCCGGATTGCGCGCTGCGAGTCGTCGAGGAATCGTCGCACGCGCTTATAGACGGGGTTCACAATGGCGAGATCGATACCGCGATCATCGCCCTGCCCCACCAAACACCCGGCCTTCACGCGTTCGAGTTCTGGCAGGAAAATTTCTACCTTGTCGCCCACCATTCGGCGACGTTCACAACGCGAGACGGCATCCGTGGCGAGGCGCTCGGCAACACACGGTTGATGCTGCTGAATGACGGTCACTGTCTCAAGGACCATGCGATTGCCGCCGCCAAGCTGAAAGCCGATGACATCGACCGGACCTTCGCCGCCTCCAACCTGCATACATTGACAACGCTGGTCGCCGCATGTATCGGCACCACCTTGGTGCCGGCCATGGCACTGGAACAATTGTTGGCAGACTCGCCGGAACTGCGCGCGATTCGTCTCGACGAACCCGGACCGCATCGACGCATCGCCTTCGTTACCCGGCTGAATTACACCGATGTCGAAAGCATCGGTCTGTTACGCGATCTGTTCCGGAACACGCTGGCGGGCAATGATGTAGCGCCGCGAAGATCATCGGCGGAACAGTGAACACTCAGCAATGCCGGCCGGTGCCGAGCATTGCCGGGATGCGGACACGCGATGCCCGATCGACCGGGCGCGAACGACGAAACATGCCGCAAACCCCGATGGGAAATCACTTGACCCCGGTCAAGTACGAATAAGAATCAATCTGATCTTCTATAGCCATCGACTTCCGCCAGCCAACCGACTTGTCCGCTACACGAGCAACACGTCGAAGCGTACGCCAGCAGCTTGATAAACGAGGTAAGCGCTTATCCGGCCGATGCGCCCGACCAAGGCATCGATCCGGAAGCGGCCACCGATTTCTGAATTTTGCAGAGGACATCGACCATGATCAATCGACGCGAATTCCTGGCCTGGATGGGCGCCGCCGGCACCTCGCTGATCGGCTTGCCCGGCTCGGCACACGGCAAGGAGAACGACCGCCTGCCGATGTACGGTCCACCGGCCGCACCGTCGCTGGCACTGGCCCATATCGCGGACACCGGAGGATTGGACCCACGCTATGGCGCCGTCGATTTCAAAGTCTACCGCGACCCGGATCAGCTGCGTACGGGCTTTGTTTCGGGACGCTGGGATCTGGCCGGAACGCCGAGCTATGTCGCGGCCAATATGGCCAACCGCAAGTTACCGGTATACCTGCTCAACGTCATGACCGTCGGCCTGCTGTACGTAGTCTCGCGCGACGGCGGCGTAAACCGTTTCGAAGACCTCGCCGGCAAGACGACCGGCATGTTCTTCAAGGGCGATATGCCCGATCTGGTATGCCAGTACATCGCCAATCGCAAGGGCATGACGATCGGCAGGGACCTGCGTCTGCAATACGTCGCCAGCCCGGTCGAGGCCATCCAGTTGTTGTTGGCCGGACGCATCGATCATGCGGTATTGCCCGAGCCCGCCGCGACCGGGGCGATCATGCGTGGCATGAAGGCCGCGCAAAAACTCCATCGCGTCATCGATCTGCAACAGGCCTGGGCCGAGGCCACCGGCGGATCGTCCGAGATACCGCAGGCGGGCATGATGATCTCGCAGGCCTTGCTCGATCGACACCCGGGCATCGCCACGAACCTGCAGCAGGCGTTCGCGACATCGGCCGACTGGGTCAACGACAACCCGTCCGACGCCGCCCGTCTCGGCGAGGCCTATATGCCCATGAAGGCACCGGTGATCCAACAATCCGTGCGCTATTCCAATATCCGGTCGCAGACCGCAAAGGCCGCGCGCACGTCGCTCGAAGACTTCTACGAAAAACTGGCCGAACTCAACCCGGGGATCATCGGCGGCCGCCTGCCGGATGCCGGCTTCTATCTGTGATCTCGGTGTTCCCCCGTTGAGACAACCACAGACAATCGATACACAGGGACAAAGGCAATGACAGAACTGGGGCTGGCACGCGTACTACATGTACTCGGGGTGGTGTTGTGGATCGGCGGGGTGGCCATGGTGACCACGGTGATCCTGCCCGCGGTCAAACGCCTGGCCACGGCGGAAGAGCGCGTCGCCTTGTTCGAGAAGATCGAACATCGCTTCGCCTGGCAGGCGCGGGTAACGACCCTGATCACCGGTCTGAGCGGTTTCTATTTGATCCACGCCCTGCAGTTATGGGATCGCTTCGGCATCCCCGCGTATTGGTGGATGCATGCGATGGTACTGGTCTGGGTGTTGTTCACGATGATGCTGTTCGTACTCGAACCGCTGGTGCTACGGCGATTGTTTTTGAAGCACGCGGCCAAGCATCCGAAACGGGTGTTCGCCATTATGCAGCGCATGCACTGGGTGCTGCTGACGCTGAGCCTGGTCACCGTGGCCGGCGCGGTCGCCGGCAGCCACGGTTGGTTATGGCTCTAACGCGATTGTTCGATCGTCTCGGCGGTGCACTGGCCTACCTGTGGAGCGGCTGGGGCGCGATCGCCAGCCTACTGCTTTTTCTCGCGCTCTGGGACTTCGGCAACCGGATCTATGGCAGCTTCATTCTGCCCTCGCCGCTCGAGGCCTTCGCGGCGTTGTTGGACCTGTTCGCGCAAGGCCGGGCGCAAGAGCAGCTCGCGGCCACGCTGTATCGCGCGGCGAGCGGCTTCGGTATCGCCGTGGCCGGCGGCACCCTGCTCGGTATCGTTGCCGGTCTGTCGATGACCGCGGCAATGGCCTCGCGCCCGCTGGTGACCGTGTTACTCGGTGTACCGCCGATCGCATGGATCGTACTGGCCCTGCTATGGTTCGGCGCATCCGACGGCACACCGATTTTCACCGTTGCCGTCGCGACATTGCCGATTACCTTCGCCGGCGCCATGCAGGGCGGACGCACGCTCGACGGTGATTTGCGCAACATGGCGATCGCATTCCGGGCCCGCCCTTTGTTGCGTTTCACCGACGTCTATCTGCCGCACATCCTGTCTTATCTTTTCCCGGCGTGGATCACGGCACTCGGCGTATCGTGGAAGGTCGTCGTGATGGCCGAACTGCTGTCGACGCCGGACGGTGTGGGTGCCGGGCTGGCCGCGGCACGCATCAATCTGGATACCGCACAGACGCTGGCCTGGATCGTCGCCGTGATCGGCACCTTGTTGGCGGCCGAGTATCTGCTGCTGGAACCCGTCAAGCGACATCTGGAGCGTTGGCGTAACGATGCCGTCTGAAACACTGCTGATCGAAGGACTGTCGCACCGTTTCGGCATTACCGACATCCTCGACGACGTTTCCCTACGCATCTCGCCCGGCGAGGTCGTTGCGCTGGTCGGCCCGTCCGGTTGCGGCAAGACCACGCTGCTGCACCTGGCCGCCGGCCTGCTCGACGCGGTGGACGGCCGTATCGACAACGGTTTCGCATCCCACGCGGTCATGTTCCAGGAGCCGCGCCTGCTGCCGTGGTTCAGTGCGCGCGACAATATCGCCTGGGGCCTGAAGGCACGCGGACTGCCGCGCGAACGACGTAACGAACGGGCCGATGAACTCGCCCGCGAGGTCGGCCTGAGCGGGGAGGACCTGGACAAGTATCCGCACGAACTGTCCGGCGGCATGCGCCAACGCGTCTCGTTGGCGCGTTCACTGGCGGTAAAGCCCGGCCTGTTGTTATTGGACGAACCCTTCAGCGCACTCGACATCGGGCTGCGCCGCGAACTACAAGATCTGCTGGTGCGTGAGATTCGCGAACGCAACCTTGCAGTACTGCTGGTAACACATGATCTGGCCGAGGCCGTGCGCCTGAGCCATCGTATCCAGGTGCTGGCGCCCGAACCCGGTCGTATCGTGCATGAAGAAATCATCGACACCGACTGGTCGGCACGCAGCCGCCAGTTCTTGTTCGGTCGGGTGTCGGCAATGCTCGACAACCCGACGGTAGCCGATGCATTCGGCACGGAAGGTACGGCCTGGTGAGTACACCATACATCGCACCGTCGATCGCACCTGGCAAGATAAATAGGTTGCTGGCCTACGGCTTTCGGCCGTTCTTCCTGCTCGCCGCCGGCTATGCCGTAATCGGCATTCTCGCGTGGAGCGGCTTTCTGCTCGGCTGGCTGCCGCCACCACCCGGCGATCCGTTCACCTGGCATATGCACGAGATGGTGTATGGCTTCGGCGGTGCCGCACTGGCCGGCTTTCTGCTGACCGCGGTACCCGAATTCACCGGCGATCCGCCGCATACCGGCCGCACGCTGGCCATCTTGGTGTTGTGCTGGTTGCTGGCGCGCCTTGCAATGTGGCTGTCCGGTATGTTCGGTGTTCTACCCGCAGCCGTCCTCAACCTGATGTTTCTCGGCGCACTGATCGGTCTGGTCGGTCCGTCGCTTTGGTCACGGGCGCTCGGTCGTCACCGCGCTTTCCTGTATGCCCTGATCGCCCTGTGGCTGATCCAGACGGCAAGCTTTTATGCCTGGGACAATACCGCCTTATGGACGGTACGCGACGGACTCAATACCGCCGTCGGGCTATTCGCCATACTGATTATCGTCGCGCTGGCCCGCATCTCGATGGTGATCGTCAACGGCGCGTTGGAAAAGGCCGGCGAGACCGAAACGAGCTACCTCGCCAGGCCACCGCGCCGCAAGCTGGCAATCTTCGCCATCGCCCTGTTCCTGTTGCTCGACGTCGTACAGCCCGGCCAGACGCTGACCGGCTGGGTCGCCCTCGCCGCGATGGCCGCCACGCTGAACATCCTCAACGACTGGCATCTGCCGCGCACCTTACGCGATCCTTACGTGCTGGCCCTCTACGGGACCTTCTGGTTCATCGCACTGGGCTTCGGCAGCATCGGCATTGAAAACCTGACCGGGGGCTGGGCCGGACGCGGCGGGCGCCACCTGTTGTCGGTTGGCGCCATGGGGTTGGCCGTTCTCGCGGTACTGAGCATTGCCGGACAAGTCCATACCGGGCGCGAACTGGCCTACACCTGGCAGATCAAACTGAGCTTTGCGCTGATGATCCTTGCCGGTCTGGCACGTGCCGTACCGCCGCAGTGGGCGAGTGACAGCTACACCATGATCGCCTATGGCATGTCCGGTCTGTTATGGGTTGGGGCATTCTGTCTGTATCTGGTGCATATCGGACCGATGCTTTGGCGGCCGCGTGCCGATGGTGAACCGGGCTGACGGGTGGACTGTTGCGTGCGTGCAATGAAACAGTATGCAGGCTTCCGCAAATCCACCAGGTTGTCTAACCCGCGCCCATGTTGTCGGAGACATCCAACACCATGGCACGCCAGCGATATCGGTCAACCGAATCTCTGCTGTTAAGGCGGATCGGTGACGCATACGGTTAGATTGAATCGTTCAGAACGTCAGGATACTCGTCAGGCTGAACGATCTGCCCGGCTCGAGCAACGGCTCGACCCGCGTGGAATTTATGCCATCCGAACTGCGGCTCGAGTATCGCCGGTCGAGGACGTTCTGAATGTCGAGACGCAATTCCAGGTTATTTACCTGTCGCGGCTGATAACTCAAATAGAGGTCGAATACCTCATAAGCGGGCAAACTCGCCTCTGCATCGTTGTTTTCGAGCGCAATCTCTGAGGTGCCACCCAGGGTAAATTGGTCATTGAAATCCCAGGCCGCTTCCGCTGCAAGAATATGGCCAACCGGTCGTCCAAGGTAGTAAGCGGTGGTGCTGATGATTTCGCCATCCAATTCAACATCTGCGTAGGTGTAGTTCAGGCGGGCAAAACCGTGTGACCAGCCATAAGCAATGCTCGCTTCAACGCCTTTGGATTCGAGGTCGGAATTGGCACCACGCATTCCGCCGGCCGGTAGAATATCGTTGATGTCACTGATGTCGGTCTGGAATACAGCGGCGGCTGCCATGAATCCGCCGTCCTCGAAGCGCAGACCAAGCCGCTTGGCAACCGAACGCGAATCGGTAAAGCCATCGTAATTCCAGGTGCTGCCGAAGTTGATTAACGCAGCCTCACCCAACTCGAAGCCACCCCAGGTCGAGGCAATACCGGCATTCAGGTTTAATGTGTCGCTCAGGATCACGTCGACTGAAACATTACCGCTGATACCGCTTTCATCGAACTCCTGGCCGTCTGCGGTCTCGAACTCTTGCCAATCGGTGCGCGCACCATAGGAGACCGAGAAACGCTCCCCCAAGTTTTGCCGTACCTGCGCAAAGACACCGATGTTGCGATGTTCCTCTTCACCGGAACTGGCGAACGGGCCGGGACCGCGCCCCTCGCCTTCGGCAGACTCGTCGAAAAAATCCACCCCGGCGGAGACAAAACCGTCAGCGATCGGAAACTTGTTCATAAAGGTTCCGCTGAAGCTTTCGTTTATACCGGCGACGCCGCTGACATCGATCTCTTGCTCGTTGTAAGTCAACTGTATAGTCGGGTCGTACCAACCTTGCGGAGCGAGTGTGGTGTAAGTGCCCGTATAAGACTTGCGCCGCGATAGACCTTCCAGAAAGACCGAGTTGGCCCCAACGACCCCGGCAAAGTCCGGACGCAAAAAGATGATACCCCCGGGGCCGGCTTGTCCCGCACGCGTGCCTTCGTCCTCGGTTTCCGAGGCCACGAACTCCAGCCTGTGCCCGCCCTGGGTGGTAAAGGCGATCTTGCCCGTGTAGTCGGTCAGATCAGCCTCGGTACCCGGTACTTTGTCGCCATCGCCATCCTCGTAATCATTGCTGACGCTGCGCGCACCGCTCAAAATGTACTCGAAGCCCCCACTGGTACCGTAAAGCGCCAAGGTGCTACGGAAGGCATCCCGATTATCGCCCGCACGCAGCATCAAACGGCCACCGAAATCCTCACCAGGCTTCAGCAAATCGGCCGCATCTTTCGTCTCGTAGGCCAGCGAGCCGCCTAGCCCGCCCGGTCCGGCATCGGCTGGCGCCAGGCCTTTGCTGATTTCGACCGCTTTCAACAGGTGGGGATCGATCAACACATTCCCGGTGTGATGAAACGGCGACTTGTTTTGGCGTGCGCCATCGATGGTCACGGACAACAAGCTCTCTTCAATGCCGTTGACCAACACCTTGGTGGCAATCGCAGCGCCACCGCTGGTAGTCACCGAGGATTCACCGGCAAATACATCGCGAACGGACGCCGGGTTTCTTTGCTCAATGTCTTCGGGAGTGATCCTATCGTTACCCAACAGTTCCTGCGCGACCTGCGCTTCGATCCGAATAGTCTCCAAGACGATGGGGGCATCTTCAGCGCGGACGGTTACTGCGGCCAGCAAGATCGATGTCGCCAGCAACGAGCGGTTAAAGCGGGGATTTCTCATGAGCAGGTCCTGAATCTGGGCTGTTTTCCGAGTAGGAGATACAGTTGGCAGGCTGCTGTTATCAGCCACTAACTGTTGAAGTTTCGATGACCGTATATAGTAATGATTCTCATCATCATTTAACTTTGCGAAACCGCCAAAGGGCTTTGCACAATCGTCAATCGGGTCGGAAACAGGGCATTGGCAGGCTGTCAAAAGGTAAAAGCGAACCGGGACATGCATGCGCACTGCCATTTGACCAGGCCGATTAACACGCCCTGACCATCGTTGGGCTGCGGGCCATGCATGAGCACTTCACCATGCCGCCCAAAGTCACCGCTTCGTCGATGCTCGAAAGCGAGTTCGCTTCGGGCCTGGAATGGCCGGCGGGTACACACTCGTTGGCGGAGGATTCGGACGCGGAAGCCATCGTCAGGTTTGGCAGCGACGTCGATTTGTTTGGGTTGCCCGTGGGAGCGTTACTGGCCGACAACCGCTTTAAAAAGAAAAGCACCGAAACCAAAGCGTTCGAACACTGTCATGTGCCTAATGGCTCATGCTTCTGAGACGATTCTAGTTACCCGCCAAGCTGGCACCGACCATGTGGGTTCCATCGTCGGCACGCCTCAGTTCGATCTTCACACCATAGGTTTCCGCCAGCACGGGAGAAGCGAGAATATCGGCCGTGGTACCGGACGCACGTATTTCCCCATCGCGCATCAACATCAGATGGTCGGCGAAACGGGCGGCCAGGTTCAGATCGTGCATGGCGGCGATAGTGACCGCTTCGCGCTCTGCGGTTATCTCACGGAGTGTCTGCATCACCTCCAGTTGATGCCGCAAGTCGAGTGCACTGGTCGGCTCATCGAGTAAAAACAATTCCGCCGGCCTTACCAGCGCCTGACAGATCGACACCATCTGCTGCTGACCGCCGGACAGCTCCCCAATGTAGCGCCCGGCAAGATGTTCGATGCCGAGACGTTGCAGCAAGGTCTCGACAAAGGCCGTGTCGTCGCTGCTGACCCGCCAGTCCTCCAGGTGTTTACGGGCCAATAACACCACCTCGAAAACCGTCAACGCCGCACCGCTGGCGAACGATTGCGGCATGTAGCAAACCTTTCGAATGCGTTGTGTTTGCGGCATGGCATGCAAGGCTTGCTCGTTCAACACAACGGTACCCGACTGCGGTTGCAACAGGCCGGCGATACAACGAAAGAAGGTCGACTTGCCCGCAGCATTCGGGCCAAGCAACGCAATCAGCCGACCACCCGGCAAATCGCCGCTGTCGACCTTGCGCAATACCGTCTTGCGCGGATAGGAAAACTGCAAATCGGTGACGCGAAAGCTCACTGCCAGTTCCTACGCCGCACCGAGAGAATCAGACTGATGAAAAACGGGATACCGATCAGCGCGGTAATAATACCCACCGGGTAGATGACTCCCGGTGTCACCGACTTGCTCACCAAAGAGGTCAACGACATCATCAAGGCACCGGCGAGCATCGATAAAGGCAGAAAAAAGCGCTGATCCTCGCCCACCAGCAATCGCGCGATATGCGGGCCGACCAAACCAACGAAACCGATGATGCCAACAAAGGATACCGCGGTGGCTGCAAGCAGAGACGCACCAATCAGAATACGGATGCGCAATTTCTGCGCATCGATGCCCAAACTGGCCGCGCGGTCGTCGCCGAGACGCAAGGCCGTCAGCGCCCAACTGCGATAAAGAAAATACGGTACGACCACGACCAACGCCACAAAACAGATGGCCAGTTTGTCCCAGCTCGCACGCGACAAAGAACCCATCATCCAAAAGACGATCTGCATCAGCTGCACATCGGTGGCGGCATACTGTAAAAGCCCGAGCAAGGCGTTAAAGGTAAACAGCAGCGCAATACCGATCAGCACCATGGTCTCGCTGGTCGCACCGCGCAGCCGGGTGAACAGATACAACAGACTCGCGGTAAACAACGCAAACACAAAGGCATTGATGGTAATCAGCGTATTGCCGCCGAACGGCAGCACCTCGACACCGAGCACAATCGCCAGCGCGGCCCCAAAGGCCGCGGCAGAGGAGATGCCCAAGGTGAATGGATCGGCAAGTGGATTATTCAGGATGGTCTGCATCTCCGCACCGGCGGCACCGAGCATGGCACCGACGAGCACGGCCATGAGCGCAATCGGCAGGCGCAAATCCCAAACGATCACCTTGAGCTGAGGGCCGTGTGCGAGCGGGTCCGCCAGCACCGTAAATACCTGTGCCAAGGAATAGTTGCCGGGACCGACACCGACATCGACAAACACGCTCATTAGCAAGGCAACGCCGGCCAGCAGCAACATCAAACCGCGATGTCGCGAACGCCGCCGGTACAGCATGGCGGAACCGGTGGATTCGGTCATGGCGTCGGCATACGCATTCACCCGTCACTCCATTGCAGAGCTGCACCTTTCAACTCGCCGTAACGCACGACATGATCGGCAATGATGGTTTTAACGGCCTCCAACGCCCTTGCGTCTTCGGCGCTGCATTCAAAACACATCGCCTCGCCATCCAGCGACATCTGGCAAAGCCCCATCGGGAAATTGACCTTGGCTTTATGCGCGTCCCGTTCGACGGTGACTTTACGCGCGAAGTGTTTACAAAGGGAATCGAAGTAAGCGCCTGCCTTGATGGCACGCACGATCAGACTGGCTGAGGGCATGCGGTCTACCTGTGAACAATGGGTCGGTGAGAAATGGCATAGGTACCGGCAAGATCGACCGGCTTGAATCCGTCGAGCAGGCGAGCGAGCGTCTGTTCGGGTCGCAGATCGTCAAACAAGTCCGGATGCAGCCACAACGCGATTTTCTGTAAGGCATAGACGTTCATCGGCGAGTTGTAAAAATGATGCCATAGTCCATGTGCCCGACCATTGAGCACCGCCGGCATACCGGCAAAGCCGTCGCGCTGCAGCACGCTGTCGAGAGTCGCTCGCGCCATGTCCACATCCACGCCGGCACCGAGTGCGATGCGCGACGGGGCCTGCCCCTGCGCCTGATCAGCGGAGCCGATTGCGGTACCGATATAGACCTCGGGTGCCGAGGCAATCACATGCTCCAAACTGAGCTCGCCGACGGCACCGGGCAGCAAATCCTTTGCCACGTTGCAGCCACCCGCGGTCTCCACCAAATCGGCGAACATGCCGCGCGAAATCGTAATGCAACAGCCTTGCTGAACATCGACGCGCATCTCCAGTAGCACCGACGGGCAGTGTTCCGGTGGTGCCTCGCGCAGGCGATCGGTCACCTTGGCGACCTCTGCGGCATAAAACGCCGAGAATGCCGCGGCACGGTCCTCCAAGCCCAGTATCCTGCCGACAACCTCCACGCTCTTCGTGGTGTTCTGCAAAGGCGCCTGGCGGAAGTCAATGAATACCGTCGGAATACCCGCTGCTTCGAGCCGATCGATAATGTGGCGCGAGCCCGATCCCGGTCCATGACCCTGCACTCCGAAGATCGCGACATCCGGCTGGGCGAGGATCGCCTGTTCGACGCTGACAGTCTGTTCGGATGTCTGACCGAAGGTGGGAATGGTATCGATCTCGGGAAAGGCGTCACGATAGCGCCCGAACCCACCGGGATCGAAGCGACGGAATTCGTTCATCATACCGGCGACACGCGACGGCGGGTGTTCAACGCCCAGTACCCCGAGCACGGCGAGAAAACGACCCTCACCCAACAGCACCTTTTGCGCCGGCCCTTGCAAGCGGACCTCGCGGCCGAGGACATCGGTAACGGTCAGCGCATAGCCCCTGCCGGCTGCGAGCATGAACAAGGCAAGCACAATGGCAGGGAAAATATTTCTATGAAACAAACCTTTATGAACCATGTACAGGATACCGCCTTGATGCCGGCGACCGCGCTCAACGGTTCGCCACAAAATGCGCCCCGTTCGATCCACGCTGGGCACAAAGCCGAAATGTTTGAAAAACCAAGCAGTTTAGATGATAATGATTCGCAACACTATTTGCCTTTGACCGATCGTCGAACAGTTTTGCGCAATCGCAATTATCCAATATGGGAACGAAATGACCCGGCCGCCGATGGGAGAGCCCAGGCCGGGCTTTTCATGCAGAACCGGCCTGTCGATCCATTCGTCGCCAGCGACAATACGCGTGTCTCCGAACTGCTCGAAGGCCGATGTACTTTTAGTCAAATCGATTTCGACTTGCAGATTCACGTCAACGACACCTTGGAAATGGCATCGGCACACGCAAGCTTCGTGATACCACCGAAACTAACCGTGGTGCTGATGCTCGAAGGCGATCTCGACGCGGCGATCGATGGGCGACCACTGGCCATGACGGCGCAACGCGGACCGACCGGATACCTTTGGATCAATCGTCAGCCCGCACGTTTGGAACGTTGGATACGGGCCGGCCAACGCGTGCGTAAAATCACGATCAGCCTGCCGTTGGCGAAGCTGTCGGCACTCTCCGATGTCGCAGACGACGTGTTTTCGGATGCATGCGCCGAAACCGATCGGGATATCACCGTCATGCAGTGGCAGGCCAATGCACAGTCGCTGCGTTCCGCGGAAGAGATTCTCAAACTGGACGCGGACGAGTCGTCCGCGGATCGTTTGTCAAGCAGCATCGCCGCATTGACCGTGGTGCGTAACGCCTTGTCGCAGCTCGACGACAGACAAACGACCCGGGTTCCTCAGCCCATGAGTACCCGAGACGTGAATCGCGCGAGACTGGCCAGGGAATTCATCCTGCAGCACATCGACCGCCCCCTGCCGATCAAAGAGGTCGCCCGTAGCACGGGCATGAGCATCAGCACGCTGCAGCGTGTGTTCAAAGGGTGCTTCGGCGCCACCGTGATGGAGTTCGTGCGTACCAGAAGACTGGAGCTGGCCCGTCTCGCCCTGCTGGAAGACGGCGTGACGGTCGGCGAAGCGGCCTTCAGCGCCGGTTACTCCAGCCCGGCCAATTTCTCCACCGCGTTCCAGCGCGAGTTCGGCTACCCGCCTTCCTCCTGCACCCGCAACTGAGCGCCAAGGCACACAGCCAGCTAAAGCGACCCGCGTCCTTTCTCACAGTGCATCTCACGCAATACGGCGGGCACCGGCAAACCGACGAGGCCGATCACTGCCGCGAATCCACTTGAAAGCATTGAGACGATCGGGCAGGCTATCTTCAACAGGCCTCGAAACGCGAACCGGGTCAACGAATGCCTGCCCATATAAACATCGAACAGGGCGCTAAATATCAGACCGGCAGAAATCCCAAGCCATAAACGACCCGACAAGGCACCCAACATGACGCCATAGGTCAGCGGCACAAGCCGAATGAGCGTCCGCGACATCGCCTCCGAAGATTCATCGCTTAGCTCATGTGTATAGCGCACCCGCCGTCCTCGACGGATGTTCTGACGCGGTCCGGCATACTCGTCCGTCCCGGTATCATCACGCGCATTATCCGATCGCTGATCGCTCTCTTCCCTGGGCATTTGCGCCCCCCATCTAAATGGACTACGTCGATTGGCAATGCTTCACACGGCATCAGCCGTCGAAGTGCCTTATAGACTTTTGAGAATCGCGCGTACTGGTTCGGTCGATGCGATTGAGGTAGTAGGAACGCCAATCCAGCTGTGAATCGACATACCCATCGGTGACTTGGCCTGCCTGTTCGGGGTTCGCGTAGGTGCTGCCAGCCTCGGAGGCCTTTCCGGTATGGTCCGCGGCACCCAGGGTATTTGAGAGCAACAGCATCATCGCTGCCATAAAGATCGTCCTAAACATACTACTTCTCCGTTTTGGGCCGAATAGCGAGCAAGCGGTGAACATGAGGAGCATCATTTTTTTATTAATGCTACTCATTCTCAATTAAGTTATAGCTTATATTCGAAACATTTCCAAGCGTTTCGAGCAAATCAGCCCGATATCGGTCGAGAAGATCGGGATTTTGTCGATCAGTACACAAAATGCACACAGGTCGGCGAACTTCCACACCGGGTCATACGGAACCACGGCATCCCAACCCCGAAAAAAGGCTTACGCATGCGGAATCTTAAACGGCGGGCCCCACCGCGAGCCGGTGTCCCCCTCGGGAAACAGCAAGATCAGGCTGGAAACGTCTCAGGCTCCCACCCTGCATAACGATCTCCCGCAGGATTGCCCGGGATGCCACATGAATCACACCAACCCGCATCGGGTGCGGCGTCGGGGAATCAATGCCTTGATCGCCGTCCGTTCATCCCCTGATCGCATCTTGGCAACCGGACCGCTTGACATCCCGGCAGCGGCCGTCCCCAGCAGAGTCAAGGATAGGAAACCGTCGCGCTTTACAAGAACTTCATTCAGCGCAATGCAAAACGCACCGGCACAACCAACTGTAATTGTGCTTGTGTCATCGAATCGGGCATCCGCGGCAACGGTTGTGCACGCTCGATCATGGCCAACACCTCGCGGTCGAGCAGCTTATAGCCCGAGCTTTGTTCGATCCGATAGGTCTTTACCTGTCCATCACGGTCCATGACGAAATACAACAACGCCGTACCCTCTTGCTTTCGTCGGCGTGCGCGCCGCGGATACTCCTTGTGGCGCTCCAACCAGGTCTGCAGCGTTGCCATATAGTCGGCCGTCTGACCCGGCTGTCCGCCGCCGGCAGTATTGTCTCCACTGCCCCTGTCGGGTTCATCCCGGGTGCCCGATTTACCTTCAGTACCCGCTATCGCCGCAGTAACCGGTTTCGGCGCTTGTTTGACCGGCGTGCGTACCTGGGGCTCGGGCAGCTTTTTCGGCGCTACCGGCTTGGGCGGCGGTGGCGGCCGAACCGGTTCAGGTTCAGGTTCAGGTTCAGGTTCAGGTTCAGGTTCAGGTTCAGGTTCAGGTTCCGGTTCCGGTTCCGGTTCCGGCTCGGGCTCGGGCTCGGGCTCGGGCTCGGGCTCGGGCTCGGGTTCGGGTTCGGGAGTGATATCTTCCGTAATATTCGCTTGGTTATCACCCGGGGCACCGCCGGCCGGACCGAGAGAGATCTCTATGCCGCCAATGCCGATCTGCGCGGCGGCGGCCGGAGGTTCGGGGCCCCAGAGCATCGCAACGGCTACACCGACATACAACATCAACGCGATAATCGCGGCGAGCACCCAATGATACGTTCGCAGAACAATCATGGCGCAGCGGGTAAAGTCAAAAGCCGCAAACGCTCCGCCCCTGCTTCGCGCAACCCCTCCATCAGCAATACCACCCGGTTACCGGCAGTCTGCGCATCGGCCTTGAGCTGAATCCGGAGTGCGGGGTCGGTAGCAAGCCGCGTCTTGAGCTGCTCCAGCAATGCCGCCTCCGGCATCACCTCACCGTCCAACGCCAATTGCCCGTCCGGACCGAGCAGGATACTCATCGAAACAGGCTCGCGCGCCGTCTCGCTGATCGAGTCAGGTGCCGTTACGTCGAACGGCTCGGTGACGCTCAGGCTACCGGCCACCATGAAAAAGATCAGCAACAGAAACACCACGTTTATCAGCGGCAGGATACGCGCTTCGCTGTCGTCTTTGCGGGGCTCTTCGAATCGCATCGTCCTCTACCGCTTTACATCGCCGGAAACAGACCAACTGCGGTCACGAACCATGGCCAATCGAGTGATACCGGCAAGCTTGAGCTCATCCAGGACTGCCACCACGGCCTGCAGCGATGTGTCCCCCAGCGGCTGCACACGTACGGTGGCGTTCGGATCGGCATCGAGACGCTGCTGCAGGCGTGGCAACAGGACATCCATACTGAGCGGTTCACCGTTCAGTCGCGTCTGTTCCGCGCTCACGCTGAGCAATAAGGGACGTTGATCGGTGGCCTGACGACTGCTGGGGGGAGGCAACACGGTATCCAGCGTAATCGAACGCCAATCGAGAAAGCTCGATGCCAGCATGAAGAACACCAGCAGAATGAACACCACATCGATCAGCGGCGTCAGGCTGATAACCGCGCGTCGATGCGGCTGGTGCAGTACCAGCTTAGACGGTGTGTAGGGTTCGGGCGTCTGCATCGTGCGATACGTTCGGCAGGGGCGACGGCTGCGACACATCCGGTACCGCAAGTTGATCATTCACCGGCACGGCTATCGAAAGATCTTCGGTAAACACCTGGGTGACCAGATTATCCATGTCGTGTGCCAGATGATCGACGCGCCGTTCCAACCAGTTCAGCAATGCCACCACGGGTATGGCGACACACAGGCCGACAGCCGTGGTCAACAAGGCCTCCCAGATACCGCCGGACAAGATCGCCGGATTAACTTGGTTGCCGGCTGCCTCCAATTGTTGAAAGGCCTTGATCATGCCCAGCACGGTACCCAACAAACCGAGCAGCGGCGCCAACGAACCGATCACCTCGAGGGGTCGCAAGCCACGCCGCAATTGAAACAGAACATCGTTACCGTATCGCAGCACCTCTTCGCGAACCTTACCCTCCGGCAAGCCGCTTTGCCGGCCCTGGATCGCGCGCAGCAGCACCTGTGCAGTCGGGTTGCGGCGACCGTCGACAAAAGCCAATGCCTGTTCCGGCTGGCCGGCACGCCAATAGCGTAATGCGCTGACTGCCGGTCGGCGCTGCCCGATTCTCAGCCAACCGAACTGCAATAACTTAACCACGACGATCGTCAACGCCACGAACGACATCAATAGCAAAACAGCCACTACCGGGCCACCGATTTCCAACATCGATTGAACGCGTTCCAACACGCCCGGCAATGGTGCCATCTCGGTCGTCACGGCCGACATGACCTCCGGTCCGGTCGTCGCGACGGTACTTTCGACCGCTATCGGCTGAACGGTTGGCGGGCCGTTCACAGCGGCGGTCTGCACAACCGTATCGTTCAATGCATCTGTCACGTTAATGTCCTCGATAAACTACAAATCGTCGACGCCGACTTTCATCAACGCCGAACGGCATGAACCCGCGTCAGCAACCAGCCGACGACGAAAATGAATCCCAGCGCGATCAATGTATCGACCGTACTGCCGCGCATTACGCCGTAATAAACCGGCAGTGGAATCCAGGTAAAAAACAACCACCTCGGAAACCCCATAAAACGACTGTCCACGGTAGCCGGCTTGCCGGCTAGTAGCCTTCTTGGATCGTATCGGATCACGATGGCCAGCCCCGCTGCGGCATACAGATAGGTCAGAACATTCTCGGTGACTTCGTTCATTCCGGCTCCGGCCTGTGTTTGCTTATGACCAATTCCACCTGCCAACCCGAGTGGCCGCCGACAAACCAGCGCATCAAAGCCGTGACTCCTGCAATCACCAATAACACATCCATCGCCGGCACAGCGGTCCACCCGCCGCCGAGCGCATCGATCCAGGACGGGCCACCGCCGAGCAAGCGCATCGGTACGATCGCCAGCAACGCGACGGCGATGCCAAGCAACAAACGACTACGCAGCATATCGAGATCGGCGACACGCCATGCCAGCAAAGAAACACCGGCAACGGCTGCCAAGAACGTACCTTTGACCGCAGTACTCGGATCAAACGGCAGCCAGGTCGCCGCAAAAAAGCCCAGCGCACAAACGACCAACGCCAGCGGCAGCCCGTATCCCATCCAGACCGTCGCCTTTTCCATCGGCAGCCAACCCAGCGCACGCCGCCGGTGCGTCCACAGCAGCAATCCGGTCACGACAACATAGGCCGACGCACATCCCAGGCCGAACCAAACCGCTTTCGACGCTACGCCGCCAAAGTTACCGAAATGCAATGGGCCGATCAGTCCGAGCACATCGTTACCGAGCGACGGTTGTTGCCCGATATTGGGCTTATCGCGAACAAAGGTACCGGTCGCACCGTCGTATACCAAGGTTGTTCCGCTCAGGGTCCCGTAAGACGGGCTCATGTTGACCATGACGACGGCATCCGCGCGGCCCCAGCGCATCACATTGAGCGAAACCGGGCGGCTGGTGCTGTCCGTCGCACGAGTGCGCGCATCGGCCAGAATCATGTCGAGGTCGGCCAATTCCGCCGGGCTTGCGTCATGCGCCTCGGGCAAGGCGACCACCGTCTCGATCAACTTTTCCTGGTCGCCGCCGGAGGCCACCATTGCCATCATCGGCAAACCGAAACTGCCTGCGAAACTGAAAAAACAGCCGGTAAAAGCCAAAAGGAAGGCAAACACCAAGTTCCAACTACCGGCGACGACATGCCGGTCCCGTGCCGTCAGCAGCGCGTTGCGGGCACTGATACGCTGCACGAACAGATTTTTGATCAGCTTGCGATGAACAATCAGCCCGGTCACCGCGGCAACCATCATCGCCAAACCCAGGATCCCCGTCAGCAACAGGCCCCATGGATCGGGTAGATACAGGCGCACATGCAGATCGATCAGGAAACGGGCCAGGGCCGCATCGTTATCACCGGCGCGGATGTCGGACGCTTCGCCTTCGCGTCGATCGAGTATCTGCCAAGTGGAGGGGTCGTACTCGATTTCGACACCCTCTTCGACAATGCCCCCTCCCTCGGTATGCACATGGCCATGAAAGAACGCCGACAGGCGTTCTCCCGTACCGGCACGAATACCGACTTCGTCATAGAACTGCGGGTCGACCGTTTCGGCCACGCTACGCAGCGCCCGGTCCAAGCCCGGCTGCAAGACATCCTCGGGATGAACCGGTAATGGGCTCGACCAATGTCCGATCTCTTCGGCAAACACCGCGATGGTGCCGGTCAGGATCACGGCATAAAGCAGCAGGCCGAGGCCGACACCCGACCAACCGTGGATCCTGAACAAACGCTGCACCCGGGTGCTACGCTGGGTCTCCGCGCGACCGTCTTGCGTATCTACCGATATCACACCGACCTCTACTGCTAAATGATATGTAAGGTGACCACGACAACCTGCAAGGCCGCGATGCCGCCCACGACCCAGAAACCTCTGGCCACGCGAGCCGTCAGACAGGCGTAGAAGAACAATGCCGCCCAGAACACCGGAAACAACACCAGCGGCATGACGATGTTATCGACCCCCGCCACACCTTTCGGCATCCAGACCGCGCCACCTGACATAACCAACACAGCAGTGATGAACACCAATGGACCGGCCAGCCAAAAACGTGCCGAACGCAGGAAGTCCCAAGGATGGAGCACGCGCCTTTCAACCCCCTGCACTTTCATCACCATCGAAGCTCCCCGCGGGTTGCAATCAACCTGACTGGCAGCCAACCCTTCGGCTCGTCGCGCGAAGGCGTCCTCGCCAATCGGCAACACAACAGCGGGCGGCATGATCACGGTATCCAGGACCGGTCCGCGAAGCCCATGGTTGAGAAACAGCATCGTTTGTTCCCATTTTCATTGTTTATCTGATGTATGCCCCGCGAAAAAAGGAAAAGGGAACCGACAATCGAAAATAATTGCCGGCGGCCGACTGCGAGCCAAAGGGGTCAGTTTCGATTGATCCGGCAGGACATCAATGCAAAACTGACCTTCAGTATCAGGCACCAGACAAGGACGTCCAATGCCCAGACCACCTCGTTTCATTCTTCCCGGCTACCCACAGCATGTAATTGTGCGGGGAAACAATCGAAATCCGATATTCGGCTGCGACAGCGACTACGAAGCATATTTGGAATGGCTGCTTCAGGCCTCGCGGAAACACCGTTGCGTCATTCATGCCTATGTGCTGATGACCAATCATGTTCACCTTCTGGTTACCCCGGCTACGGCGTACGGTCTAGGCAAAACGGTGCAGATGATCGGGCGTTACTACGTGCAGTACTTCAATCGCCGCTACCAACGTACAGGCACGCTATGGGAAGGGCGTTACAAGGCGAGCTTGATCGACAGCGAGCGTTACTTGTTGACCTGTCAGCGGTATATCGAGCTGAATCCGGTGCGTGCGAGCATAGTGCAACATCCCGTCGAATATCCATGGTCAAGTTATCGTAACAACGCCACGGAAGAGCAATCCGAGTTGATTACCCCGCACGAGACCTACCAGCACTTAGGCCAAACAGGAAGTGAACGGCAATCAGCGTATCGAGCTCTGTTCGCGGATGCAATCTCTGCAAAGACGTTGTTCGAAATTCGTGATGCCGCGAACAAAGGATGGCCGCTGGGCGGTCCTGGTTTCGTAAAAAAGATTGAAAATCTTGTCGATCGGCCGGCGCATCGCCAAGCCAGGGGCGGCGATCGCAGGTCTGAAGCATATAGGCTGTACAGAGCGATCGATCGAAACTGACCCCTTTGACTCGCCTTTGATTCGCTAGAAGCGCGCGCTCACGCCAAGCTCGAGACGCAGGGGATCACCGACACCGACGTTGTTCCGACCGGCGGCCGTCGTGTAGTACTCTTCGTCAGTCAGGTTCTTCACGATGACAAAGGCGTCTGAATCCTGACCGAACCGGTATCCGGCCCCCAGATTCAGGCGTGTCGAGGAAGGTAGTTCGGTCTTGATGATCGCCGAGGTATCGGTCAGCTTTTCATCTTCATAGACGACACTGCCGAATACACGAAACCCCGCCAAGGCACCCCCATTGAATCGGTAGGCCGCCTGCAACGAGGCTGCATTGCGCGGTATGTTGCGCAAGCGGGTGCCGGACGGCAGCGACGGGGTATCCGACCGGGTACGCGTATCGGTATAGGCGTAGCTGAGCCCGATGCTCAGGTTGTCGTTGACTTCACCGGAAAGATCAAACTCGGCACCTTGCCCGCGCACTTTGCCCAGATTGACGGCACTGAGCCCGAACGGGTCGCTGGGATCGGTCTCCAGTACATTCTCTTTGTCTGCACGGTAGACCGCCAGGGTACCGCCGAGACGACCGTCCGGACTTTCCATCTTGATGCCCACTTCGTAGTTCTTGGCGGTTTCCGCATCGACGGCGTCACCTGATGAATCGGCGAAAGCAAAAGCGGTGACCGGCGGCCGATAGGATTCGGCGAATGATACGTAGATGCTCGCATAATCGAGCGGCTGAAAGACGACACCGAACCGGGGCGAAACATGGCTGTCTTCGAAATCCGCATCTTTCGACTGCGGAACGAATGTGCCGACGTTGAAACCGCCATCCAACTTTCCGTTGAGATCGACGCTATCCCAACGCGCCCCCAGCAGTAACTTCCAACGTTCGCTCAGGTCTATCTGGTCTTGCAGGTAAAGACCGACGCTGTTCCCTTCGACAATGGAATCGAAAAGCGCCGTACCAAGTATCGACAACGTGGGGTCGACCGCCGGCACGGGGATCGAGAAGTCGGGATTCAATACATCGATTGCACCGCCATTCGGACCGACGAGGCCGTAAAACTCGCGCTTTTCGCGTTGGAAGTCCGCACCGATCAGCAAGGTGTGTTCGATTTCGCCCATTTGGAATGACCCGGTGATCTCCGGTTGTAAAGTGAACAACCGATCTCGCACATCGACTTCACGACGCTGGCGTTGAACCGACGTGCCGGTAATCCGCCCCTGCTGTACCGCATCGCCCTCGCGCTTGTCGTCACTCATGTAGACGCCGACACGGCCCTTCCAACCGGGCATGAATGCATGCTCGAAGCGAAACGTACCCGACGTGTAGTCTTTGTCGATCTGGCCGGTGTTACCTTCGGAGACGTTGAAGTCCAATGGCAGAATCAGCTCATCGTTCACAAAGAACACACCCCGATCGAACGTATCCTCACGTTTCTGGTGAATGATCTCGATATTGACGATGGTGCGGTCGTTGATCTGATAGTCGAACACCGGTGAAACAAACAACAGGGATTCATCGACATCTTGGCGGAAGCTGCGCTCGTCTTGCACGGCGGCATTCAATCGATAGCGCAAACGCCTGTCTTCGGTCAATGGCCCACCGAGGTCGATGGCCACACGCCCCTGTTGTAACCGGCTTCCGTCACCACCGAGACCGGCGGCACCCGAAACAGTGACCTCGTGAAACGGTTCGGCGAGCGGTTGCTTGGTGATGACATTGATCAAACCGCCCGGGTCACCCTTACCGAACAGGGTGGCAATCGGCCCCCGCAATACCTCCAAGCGTTCGACGTTGGCTGTATCGAGCGTAGAGGCGCTGGACGTTCGATTACCGTTGGTCAGGATGTTGTCGGTTTCGAAACCGCGAACAATGTACTCGTCACCCTGCAAACCACCTTGGGTGTTATCCCGAGTGACACCGGCTAGAAAATCGTAACCGTCCGCCAATGTCTCGGCACCAATATCCTGCAAAGCCTGGCGAGTGATCGATTGCGCCGACTGCGGTATCTCGATCAAGGGTGTATCGGTACGCGTCGCCGCGAATGAATCCGGTGCACTGTAGCTTGTCGTGACAGCACCCTCGAGCACGGCATCGACGGCAATCGGCGCGAGCTGCAGGGGTACCGATACCGCCAAGGGCTTCAGCGTGATCGCCGCGCCTTTACGCTCGGCGCTCAAGCCCGACCCCTCGAGCAAACGATCAAGGCCCTGTTGCAAAGTAAAGCGGCCACGCAAGCCGGCACTCGTCTTACCGGCAGTCAAACCGGCATCGAACGACAACACCAAACCGGTCTCCGTAGCGAAACGGGTCAACACGGTACTGAGCGGCCCGGGTGGGATGTCGTAGGCGCGGGCGGCGATGGAATCACGCTCCGTTCCGGCATGACTCGTTTCGGCAAACACCATCGCCAATAAGATCGTCATCAGAACAAACGACGCGCTCGATACCAGTACGCGGCCCTCTCGGCTGGTAAACCACATGGATGACTCCCGGTTTTTTCATGTTGTCAGGTATTGCTGGGGTTGCCCCACGAGAGTCAAAAAGGGGAACCCGGAAGAAAATCACAAAGACACCTATGGGACTTGCGATACGGAACACGCAGTGGCTTTGGAAAATGCGTCTAGCCACGCCATGCCGTGAGCATTCGGAGCGGATGTTTGCAACGCTTACGTCAGTGTAACGGTTGCGTTCTACTATGATGGAAAACGCTAGATCAGCAGGCCTTCAACTGTCGACAAACGGGATTTTCCTGACAGTCTGGCTGTGGATGCGAATCTCTAACGAGATTTCGTCAAGCCATCGTCTATGAAAATCGTTGCTGAAAACCATGAACCGTGGCGACGACCATCACCCCGAGCATCGAAACCCATATCGCCGTTTGGCCACCGAGCATTTCCCAAACAAAGCCGATCAACGTAAAGCCGATGGCCGTCGTCACCGCATACAAGAGATAAAAGAAACCGAAAGCCGCCCCTTTATCGGTGGCTTCTTTGCCGGTAAACGAGCGAATGGCATGCAATGACACTACCTCGTGAGCACCGAAGACGTAACGCGGTTATCCGCACGTTTTCACGAATACCGGAAGATCGATGAAACGCCCAAAACTCAGCGCTTGATCAAAGTCTGCCGGATTGCCCCGATTGTTACAACGCCGGCTTATCCATGTAGGTGCAATCCGATCAACCCTACCTGCGACATTGCTAGCAAACCCATCACCATGAATCCCCGCGAAACACCTTTGACCAGGCAGGCGTAGAAGAACAGCACGGCCCAGATCAACGGAAACAACACCAACGGCAGCACGACATTGTCGACACCCGCCGCACCGCCCGGCATCCATACCGCCGCGCCGGCCATGACCAAAACGGCAGTCAAAAACGTTAGCGGACCGGCCAACCAGAAACGCGGGTAGCGGCCGACGAAACCGCCCAGCACCATTGCGCCGTCGCGTAACCGTGCGCCAACCGAAGGCCGGCTACCGTCCGGTTGATGTGATGTCTGCCCCCAGGGCCACAAGATGCGCAACCAATGCGGCCGCCAGGCCAACGTCAGCCCGATCAGCGGCGCGGCACCCGCAAGCAGCATCACCCACACCAGCACGGCCATCGAGGGCCGATCGGCAAGCAAGCACAATCCCGCCGATACGACGAGGCCCGCCGTACCCAACACACGCAGTATGATCCTCTCCTTATCCCCGGGACCCGCTGTGCCCTGTACCTGCCGCCAGTGGACCGGCATCGCCAGCGCCAACCAAGCAAGACCGGCAACGACGAAGACAACCGCCAGAGTCAACCATACCGTTTCACCCATGGCTGGCCTTCGCGTCCGGGTAAAGCGTGGTGTCGGCATCCTCGGACGCTGCAGCATCGTGGGCTGCGCCCGCGCGCTCCCGTCGCGCAAGCCGGCCCGCCGCCACAATCGCCAGACCGGCCGTCGCCAGCAGACTCAGGTCGACGCCGGCCACCGGCCAGTAAGTCTCGGTAAAGACCGTCTTGATGAGGTGATCACCGGTCGTGATCCAGTTCAGCAACACGGCGGTGACGGCCAGCCCGGCCAACGCCCAGCATTGCTCACGCCAGGCCGGATTGAATCGCGCTTTGGCCACCGGCGCACTGCGCCACGCGGCGTGCACGAAGCTCAGTATCCAGGCACCCCAGAACGCCGCTTTTTCCCATTCACCCTTACCGACCAATTCGGCCGGCAGCAGACGATTGGCCGCCAGCATCGCAACCGCTGCGATGACGATACCGGTCACGGTGGCCACCGCCACGGCATCGACCGCACGCGCACCCTGCGAGCCGGCTTCGGCAAGCTGGCGCTTGCGTTTGCCGACGAAGAAAATGAAACCGGTGGCGATGCACACCGAGCCCAGCAGCCCACCGATTACGTACAGCCAGCGCAACAGCCAATGCTCGAAATGCTGCAGGTGCAGACCGGTGAGGAATTCATCGATTTCGGACACCACGCTGCGCGGCGGGTCTTCATGCAACACGTCCCCGGTGCTGGCATTGAAATGAATCCCCTCGCCGATCAACGCAACACGATCACTGCCTGCGCGATAAATGGACACATAACCATTGACATCGCCCACGTGGGTGACCCTCAGTAAGCCCACCTCACCGGCCATATCGCGCGCCGCCCAGCGGCGTTTCGCTTCGGTCACCATGGCATCCACCGACGCGAGTGGCGCAGCCACCCCCGCCGGCTCGTGCGGCAGGCCGGTGGCGGCCGCTTCTTCAGCTTCGTGCTGCAGGTGCAAGGGTTGCAGCAAGGTACCGCTCACGGGGAAGTAAAGCCAGCTGGCGAAAATCACCAGCCCGGTAAAGGCGAAGAAGAAATGAAACGGCAAGGCCACCACGCCGGTCATGTTGTGCAGATCCAGCGTGCTGCGCTGCGGCTGTTTCTGGGGTCTGAAGGTAAAAAACTCGCGAAACAGCTTGCGATGGATGATCACGCCGCTGACCAGGGCGACAAGCATGCCCAGCGAGGCCAATCCGACGAGCCAGTAGCCGAGGTTTTTCCACTGCCAATTCAGGCTGTAGTGCATGGGATAGAACCATCTGCTACCGATCTTCAGCGCATCGCTTGAAACCGGCTCGCCGGTGCGCGGATCGATGGTGACATCGCCATGGATGTGATTGTGCGCATCCGGATCTTTGGGATGAGGCACCCCGAAACCCGCGCCCATGATAAGCACCGGATCCCGGTGCGTCGTGTAGGCCCAGTATTCTTCGACCGGCAATGCCAGGCGCGGCGTCATCGGCCCCTGACCGGCATCGTGGAATGCAGGCATATTGTCAGCGTAGTCTTTCTCGTCCGGCTCGACCTGTTGAAGAATCGGCAGCAGCATGCTGTCGAAAGACGGCATCGGCTGCGGATCGAAACGCGTCTCGGGTATCGCCCAGCGATCGATCTCACGGTCGAACACCGACAATGCGCCGAAGAAAAAACAGATCATGAGCACGAAACCCAGCACCAGGCCGAACCACGTATGTAGCCAGGTCATGGACAGTCGAAAGCTGGAAAACATGTACGGATTCCTTCAGGAGACCAAATAGTGTTGTAGACCCCAGGCCGCAGCAACCATGAACACGGCCCCGCCGCCCAGTACCTTCCAGACACGATAGAGATTGGCAGCGGCAAAGGCCCAGATGAACAGGCCTAGATAGACGATGAAGGCAAGCAGCATCGCAGCCGTTTCGGCCTCGTGGAAGTCGATACCCAAACCGACCGACCCGGCAATGAAAAGCGCGGTAAAGCCCCAGGTAAAGGCATAGCCGCCGAACAGTGCCGCACTGACGCGATTGATTACGCTCACATGACTTGGCTTGAACATCGGGTGCTTCCTTCGTAAAACCGGCCGGATGTGGCCGTTCGGCGCGCGGCGACGCCACGCCTAAACAAGAGACTGACCATCGAGCCCCCATATTGCGCGACGGCGGAGCCGGATCACCGTCGCCTTCTGTGGACATAACGAACTCGAACCCCGGTTTTCTACATCCACCACGGCAGAATCGAAGTTACTCCGGACAAGCCGAATCACGACAGAGATGTATTGCGGAACAGCCGTTTGGCAATCTATCATAATTGAGAATGAATCTCAATTACGCCAGACCGCCCACGTGACGCTCGATGCCCCCCGTGTCCTGTCCAGAAGGAACTCGCAGCGTTGAGTCAGGATACGACGACCCTCGGTCTTTTCATGATGCATCGGCACGCGCTCGTGAACTACGCGAGCAATATCGTCGGGAGTCGTGCGCAGGCGGAGGAACTTGTTCAGGAGGCCTGGCTGCGCTTCGACAAAGCCTCTAGAGGACGCCTCCTGGAGGACGCGACCGGATATCTTTACCGCATCGTTCGCAACCTGGCACTCGATGGCCGGCGGCGCATGGCCCGCGAAAGCCAGCTCATCACGGACGAGAATTTCGAAGAGGCCGCCGTAACCTGCCCCGACGCCAACCCCTCGGCGGAGACCGTCGCGCTTTACGAGGACGAGTATGCGCGCGTCATGGAAGCCTTGGCGGAACTGCCGGAGCGCACGCGCATAGCGTTTGAAATGCACCGCTTCGGTGACGCCAAGCTCAGGGAGATAGCCGCTGTCCTGGATATTTCTCTTCCGTTGGCTCACAGGCTGGTCGCCGACGCCGTGCAGCACTGCAAGGAACGGCTTGGATGGCCATGACCGTGGCAGTAAAGTGGGAAATTTGTAGAAAAGGCGGCGGCGCATGCGTTTCGTCAGTAGAACGCTTCTCAAGCTATGGTCAAAGACCGCGGACATCGCGTCCTGCGCTGATCGAGGCTAAGCAAAAGGCATGACTGGAAACTCAGACCAGGTGCAGAAACAAGCGTCGACGGAGGCAACGGACTGGCTGATTCTGCTCAAGGACGACCCGGAGGATGGCGCGCTGCAGCAGGCGTTCGAAGCATGGCGCCGGCAAAGCCCGGTCAATGCCGCCGCCTGGGAGTCGATGCGGCAGGCATCGAAAGCGATGGACAAGGCGACGCCGGTCCATGCCGAGCGTTGGCAACCGGCTCTCGCCGAATTGCGTGGCGCAGCGCATGACGATGACACGGCGGGCACTATGCCGTCGAGAATCGCCCCAACACGTCACGCCAACGGTCCGAAAGGCAGGCATTCGGTCGGCCGCATCGGTCGCCGGCAAGCGCTCCGCGTCGGCGGGATAGCCGCCGTAGTCTGTCTTTTGGCACTCGTTGTCGGACCGGATTTATGGCTCGATCTGCGGGCGGACTACGCAACCGGCACGGCGGAAACCAAAACAATACGCCTCTCCGACGACAGTACCGTAACGCTGGCGCCGCGCAGCGCAATCACCGTCGCCTACACACGCGGTGAGCGGCGCATCCACCTCCTCGCCGGCGAGACCTTCTTCCAGGTGACGCCGAACGCGGGGCACCCGTTCCGGGTCACCGCCAGAACGATCGATGTCACCGTACTCGGCACCCGCTTCGATGTCCGCCACGAGGACAACGGAGCCACCGTCGCCGTTGAAAAGGGCGTGGTGCGTGTCGGCCGTCCCACCGCCGATCCACCCGTGGCCGAAACGCTGACTGCGGGTCAATCGGTCCGGATGAGCTGGGCGGGCCGAGCCGAACGAAGCGACCAGCCGGTCGATCAGATCGCCGCCTGGCGCCGCAACCAGCTCATTGCCCGCGACCAGCCGCTCGGCGCGGTGGTGGACGCACTCCACCGCTACTACACCGGCAAAATCATCGTCACGGACGCGGCGCTCGCCGCACGACCGGTGACCGGTGTGTACAACCTGGCCGATCCCATCGCTGCACTACATGGCATTGCCCGCGCCCAGAACGCCGTCGTTCGACGCATCACACCCTGGTTGATCTTCGTTTCCGCATCATAAAAAACGCCGTGGAGCATCAATCGATTCTCCGGCCTTGAAAATTTTTAGAGAAAAACCATCCCCACCGGCGTTCCATCTATAAGGGCGCGATTAGGTCGCAGTTGCCAATAAACACCTGCGCGCTTCCGCGACCGAGATGACAACATGATACGGGGATTGACCATGATGACGGGTATGAAGGCGGGATTTCCCGCCGGCAATCGGCAAGCGATTCTGGCGAGTGCTTTGGTGGTGGTTACCGCACTGACTTCCGCGTTTACAGCGACGCCCGCCCGGGCTCAGCAAGCGGGGAATTCGACCCCGATGATGACACAACTGCAGTCGGAAAAACGCTTCGACATTCCGGCGCAGCCGCTGACCGACGCGCTCGTCGCCTTCGGCCGGCAGTCCGGCATTCAGGTTACGGTCGATGGAACACTTGCGCGTCACCGCTCCTCTCCCGCCGTGCACGGCACGATGAGCGGTGCAGAAGCCCTCACCCGCCTTCTCGCCGGCAGCGGCCTCACCTATATCGTCGCGGACGAAACGACAGTCGCGATCGAAAAGCCGGGCCAGCAAAGCGACGCCGGCCCGATCGTGCTCGGTCCGATCACGGTGGAAGGCAAAACAGGGTCAGCCTACGGACCGGTTGACGGCTATGTGGCCACACGTAGCGCAACGGCGACCAAGACAGACACGCCGATTATCGAAACGCCGCAATCAATCAGTGTCATCTCGCGCGAGGAAATGGATGATCGCGACGTTCGTGATGTCGGGGAAGTTGTTTCTTACACCTCCGGCGTTTTCGCTGGCGGCACCGGTGAAACGAAGTTGTTTGGGGGTAGCAGTGTTCGCATCCGCGGGTTTGGCGGAGGCGGTACCGCGGGGGCCTCCTTCAACGAATATCTGGACGGCTTGAAACTGCAGGGCTCCAACTATGTCGTTTCCAACTTCGACCCATGGTTATTTGAGCGTGTCGAAGTCCTCAAAGGCCCCACATCCGTTTTGTTTGGACAGACACAGCCGGGCGGCATCGTCAATATGATCAGCAAGCGTCCCCACGCGGACATGGTCAATGCGATCCGTCTGGGAACCGGCAATTTCGACCATGGCAATGCGGCACTGGATGTTGGCGGCGAATTGAATGACGAGTGGCGTTTTCGTTTGGTCGGCCTCGGCCTGACGGGAGACACGCAACAAGACCACAGTGACCGGAAACGCTCGCTCGTGGCTCCGGCGTTGCATTGGACAGACGGCAGGACGGACCTCACCTTACTGTCACATTATCAGCACGATGATATTAACGCTTCGATATTGAGCATTATTCCGCGTGACGGCGTCTTCTCAAATCCCAATGGGCGTGTACCGCTGAGTTTTCGAGTGGGCGATCCGGGTTTTGAGTTCTGGGACCGAACAACCTGGTCAATCGGCTATCTATTCAGCCATAGCATTAATGACAGTCTGACGTTTAGGCAGAATCTGCGCTACACGAAGAACAAGCAAAACTCCAGGTGGATTTACCGCTCCTCCCTGGATTCCGACCAACGCACACTCAACCGCCGAAGCTTTGCATCCGAAGAGGACAGCCGGATTCTATCGCTCGACAATCAGCTTGAGTGGAAAACAACCACAGGCATAGCTGAACACACTTTGTTGGCGGGTTTTGACTATCAGAATTTCTCGGACGAAGGGCGTGCGGCCGGCGGAGCGGCGCCCACGATCGATTTGTTCGCACCCGTCTATTATCAAACGATCCCAGCATCAACTTCGGTTTTTTGGGATGACGAAGACGATATACGTCAATTGGGTTTTTATTTGCAGGATCAGATCAAGATTGGTTCTTTGTCGCTACTCGTCGGCGGCCGTTATGATGACGCAAAAACCTCAAGTAAAGACAACCTCGGCATGACGACCATCACGGAATCGGATCACGAATTCACGGGACGCGTCGGCGCCATCTACAGTTTTGCCAATGGTTTTGCACCCTATGCGAGCTACACGGAGTCTTTCGAGCCTGTTAGCGGCACCGCTTTTGACGGTTCTCGATTTGAACCGACGAAAGGTGAACAATATGAGGTCGGTGTCAAATATCAGCCGCTTGGTGCGGATCATCTCGTTACCGTAGCGGCGTTCGACCTGACACAAACAAACGTGCTAACCGCCGATCCCGTCAATACCGGCTTCAGCATTCAGACGGGCGAAGTCAGAACACGCGGCATCGAGGTCGAAGGCAAAATCAGCCTCAGTAAAAACTTGGATGTTACGGCCGCGTATACATTTCTTGATGACGAAGTGACCCAAAGCAACAATGGCGACGAAGGCAATCGGCGCGCACAGATTCCTCAAAACAGCGCGTCTTTCTGGGCGCACTATTCTATACCGGACGGACCACTCTCCGGAATCGCTCTGGGGGTTGGCGTACGGCACACAGGTAAGACACAGGGCGATAGGGGAAACACGTTCTCTGTTCCCAGTTATACGCTTGTCGACTTCGCATTCAGTTATGATTTAGCGCAAAGTCCTCTCGGGCTAAAAGGCTTGAGCGCGAATGTCGGCGTCAATAATCTGTTCGACAAATACTATATAGCGTCGTGCTTCGCCGACCACAGTTGCTACCTCGGACAAGAACGAACCATCCGGGGCTCGCTCCGGTACACCTGGTGAAAACCTGCGACGCAAACTGCCTCCAGGCTCCGGTGAGAAAATCAAAGGAATCAAAGGGGTCGGTTTCGATTGATCTGACAAGAAACCAAGGAAAAACTAACCCTCGATCTCAGGCACCAAACAAGGATTTTCAATGCCCAGACCACGACGCTTCACCCTACCCGCTACCCGCAGTACGTGATTGTGCGGGGAAACAATCGCCCCCTTTAATCCACCACAGTCCGAGCATCCGGCGCAGCAACCATGCATAGCCCGCCTGCAAGCTCGCCATTGCGCGATTCACCGAGCGCCACAGACGTCGTGCCCGACCCCCGATAGCGACCCGGCGAGCGGCCGGAATGAGCGTCAGAACGACCGGCATGGACAGCACCGCACCGCTGATCGCCGCTATACGCACCAATGCGGCTGGCCGTTCTCGCCTGCTTGATCGGTATGGAGTCGGGCCAGATTGACCGGCATCGCGGCAGTGGTATTTCCGCAGATTGAATCGGGTACCGAACCGCCGCAACCGCAGCGTCGGCAAGGTTTCTACAGTTTTTGGGCGGTATCGAAGAATCCACCCTATTTGATGACTGCATCGCGGCAAATTTGGCAAAAATCCGCCGCCCGTCGTGATCCGATACCGCTGAAGCTCATGTTGGCCGTTCCCATTGAAACGACCTTCGTATATATTGATACTAATTATCATTCGCATTAAACAGGCCACCATTGGGATTCGCACCGAGGATGAAATCGAGCGTCGATCGGATCATCCCGATAGACCCGGTTTCATTTTTACAATTCGAATATATGACGGTCGATCTGTGGCGAGTCGAGGCGATGCCCGGTGCAAGCGGGCAGTACGTCTCGCCGGACCCGCGGTTCGTGATTTTCTTCGACGGAGCGTCAATCCTCTTCGACCAAACCGACGGCGCATCCGCCGCCGGACACTCCGTACTGTTCGTACCCGCCGGTATGCCCCTGAACGGGCGGCTCGCGACGGTCAGGTGCCTTGAACATATCGATATTCATGTCGACGAAGCATGGCTCAGACGTATCGTCGGCAATTCAACAAGGCTCGACACCGCGCTATTCCTACCAAAAAGCCTTGACCTGGAAAGATTGTGCATACTGCTGGCGGAAGAGTGCCGACAGCAGAAACGGCCGCAGGGATATGCCGAGGCGCTCGCGTGTTGCGTGATCCATGAAGTTTTCCACCTTGGAAGGCAACAGCAGGCGTCAAAAAACGCTCCGGTCTGGCTCGGTCAGATCACCGAACATGTACACAATCGCCTGGACACTCCACCCAAGATTGACGAACTCGCCAAAATCGCAGGCATGTCTCGGTCCCGGTTCTCGCGACGGTTCAAGGAGCTGGCGGGCCAGCCGCCTCAGCAGTGGATCATGGACACCCGTATCAACGAAGCTCAGCGGCTCATGATGGAAGGCGCTCTTCTGTCTCGGGTTGCGCAAGAAACCGGTTTCGCAGATCAAGCCCATTTCAGCCGCTGCTTCCGACGGGCGACGGGCATATCACCCGGCCGATGGGTAAAACGGCACAATCTTTCAAAAACGTAGATGTTCGTTCAATACACGTATCCCTTGCCGGTTTAGCGTCCGGATTTTGAACGCACGACCGGTGGCGGCATCGAAACCGGTGCTCTGAGGGGGAATGGAGAAAATGATCGAAACGACTGCGGTACGGGTGTCCGTCGGGATGTTCGCCGCGACGGCCATGCTGTCTGTGACGCTGACCGGGTTTGCCCTGGCGCAAAACAACGACAATAAATTGGTTCTTGACCCGTTGATCGTTTTGGGTAACCAGGAAGATGCGACCGGTTCAATTGTAGACTCGAACAATCCGCCGACCGTTACCGGATCGAAGATCCCAGTGTTCGCCAACGAGGTTCCGCAATCGCTTTCGATTCTCGGTCGTGAGGATCTGGAAAGGTTCAATGCCGACCGGGTTTCCGAAACACTCCGCTACACGCCCGGGGTGACGACTGACGTCTTCGGCGACGACGAGGATTATGATTGGCTTCTGGTTCGCGGCTTCAAGGCCGATCAAACCGGGGTTTTCCTAGACAATGCGCAGAACCTGGCGTTCGCGTTCGGATCTTTCTACATAGACCCTTATGCGCTTGAACGCATTGAGGTGTTGAGAGGGCCGTCTTCCGCCCTGTATGGTGGTTCGAATCCGGGCGGTATCGTCAACTATGTTTCCAAAAGACCCGGAGACCGTATTCGCGAGGTCATTCTTGGCATCGATGACGCCCCTGCGGGATCCATCAGTTTCGACTACGGCGATCCTCTCGGCAACGGCCAGGCGTACAGAGTGGCCGGTCGATTCAAGGCCGGCGAAAAGTACGACGACTTCAACGAAGGCGTTCGCGGAACCCTCGCGCCGTCGTACAAATTCGTAGCAGGTGCGGCAACCGAGGTCACCTTACTCGCCAATCTTCATATCGCCGACGAGCAACACAACGGCAGCACGTTCCTACCTTACGCCGGCACGGTGACAGCGACAGATGAGTTCGGCTTTATCGACCAGGATGCCAACTTCTCCGACCCCGATTGGGATAACTATTCAAGAGAACAGTTTTCAGCTTCGGCCATCATCGAACACACCTTCGCCAACGATTTCACTTTGACCGGTATCGGGCGTGTCGGCATCGCGAGCGTCGAGGAACGCTACTACTATCCTTTCGGGTATGCCGGGTTCTCCGCCACACCGACCGACGATGTCGGAACGCTCAGTCTCATCGCCTTCGAGCACGATACCCTTACGCGGACAGCCCAAACCGACATCCGCTATTACGGGATCATCGAAACGGGCACCGTGGAGCATGACCTGCTCTTTGGCATCGACGCGCGATATTATTGGCTGGATGAAACACAAGCCGCCGGCTTTGGGTCCAACCAGGTGGTAAACCCGACCGCCCCCGGCACCCCCTCTCTCGGGGCCCCCTACCAGGATGCAACAACGACACAGTCCCAGGTCGGCTTCTACTTCCAGGACCAACTCCGCTTCGGCGACGGGTGGATCGTGACAGGGAATATTCGTCGCGATTTTGCCGATACCGAGCAGGACGGAAGCGCCGGCTTCTCCCGCGACGACAGCGAGAGTTCCTACCGTGGCGCCGTCGCGTACGCCTTCGAAAACGGAATCACGCCTTACCTTACATACTCGACCTTCTTCAATCCTCTCATGGCCTCGCCCGCGAACGGCGTGACCGAACCCGAATTCGGTGAGCAGTTCGAAACCGGACTGAAATGGGCCCCTGAAGGCAAAGCCTATCGTCTCTCCGCCGCGTTGTTCCAAATCGATCGAGAAAACGTCGTGACCGGCGTCTTCCCGAACTTCGACCAGTTGGGCGAAGTCCGTTCCAAAGGTTTCGAGTTTGAAGGCGGATACGATTTTGGAACGGGGCTTTCAGTCGCCGGAGCCGCTACATTCCTTGATGCTGAGATCAGGGAAGACTCTAACGCCGCGCTCATCGGCAAAACACCGACCTTGATCCCGGAACACCAGATCTCGGCCCGCATAGATTATGCTTTTCCGGGATCCTTGAGCGGCCTGTCGGTCGGTGCCGGCGTTCGACATCTCGGCGAGAGTTTTGCAAACATGTCGAATACGTTGAAAGTTTCGGACTCTACGATCTTCGATGTCTTTGGTGCATACGAGATCACCAAGAACGCGGCGCTGAACCTGACGGCAACGAACATCGCCGATAAACGCTACGTCACCGGTTGTGAGAGCGAATTCGTGTGTTCTTATGGCTCCGGACGGGAGATCAAGCTTACGCTCAAGTCGACATGGTAGATTATCAACAGCGCCGACTTGCGAGGCTTGCGCAACAGAAACGAAGTAGATAGTCAAAATACCCGCGTAGTTCTTGTCGTTGTACTGGGGATGGGATTGCGGCCGTGATGCACTCGATGACGCGATGGCATGCTCTCATGACCGCTTCGAACCATCGCGGAAATCTCCTGATCACCTCGTATGCAACGCGTTCCGATACAGCGGCATCATGGTTTCGGCGAACAGGATCACGAAAGGATTGAAGCCCAGCATCGCCATTGACAGGTAAAACGGCAAGGGTAACGAAATTGATCAGCGTGTCACCGGGCAATTGAGCTTCAGGTGTTTGCGAAACGTTAACAGGTTGACTAATAAATAGCCGCCCATAAGCGTCCGGCACACCATAGCGCCCACTTAACCCATCGCGCCGTAAAACAGTGCACAGCGACAGCATCATACAAACCCTCTAATATCCAATACTGAATAAGGAAGGGCCGCCTATTCTCTAAATAAGCAGTCCTTTTCGTATGACGAACCAGGGAGGAAAAAGAGCAACGTACAATATCGCTCGATAATCCCTCTGTCCTCGGTTTTACCTTGTCGCTGTGAGATTACTTGGATCATAAGTGGGTCTACGCAGTACTATTGCCACATATATCGAACGGTAGTGCTTATCGATCTTGCCATAGACGAGGTAGCTCTGATCTGACCCCACTTTTCCTTTATTGCCTACCAGTCGTACCGTAATCTTAAAGAGGCTTCTCGACCGGCATCTGGCACACAAAAGCCATAACGCCCGTTGTAGCAGGAGTAAGTCTCTTTATCGAACAGGTTGCGTACATTTAAATTGGCAGTGATATTCTGAATATTGTATTCAAGATTGAAATCGGCAATGGTTTTTGATTCGTGAAAAAGTGGGGTTGTTTGAGCGGGTGTACCTTGGTCTCGATAGCCGTAAACGCGTTTTCCCACATAGCGCACGCCGGAACCCAGCGACAAACCTGGGATAATATCGTCGTATCTTACCCAGAGAGATGCCGAGTTCTTGGGGGACTGCTCACGCTCCAGACCCTGCAAATCAGTATCTCGCGTATATTCGGAATCCAAGTAAGCATAAGCAGCCATCAATCGCCAGTGCTTACCGATCTGTACCGTGCTTTCTAATTCGAAACCTCGTGAGCGCGTTTGTCCGGTCTGTGTTTGTTCACCGGGGACACCAGGGACACCCGTCAGAGTATTATTTTGCTCTAGCTCATAAGCGGAGAGAGTCACCAATGAACGATCATCTGGTGTTGCCCACTTGATACCGATTTCATATTGTTTACTCGTTACAGGTTTAAATACTTCTCCGGTAAAGAAATCGGTGCCAGCAGCGGGAAAAAACGATTCTGCATAACTGAAATAAGGCGACAAGCCATGGGGTGCTTTATACAACAACCCAATATTCCAGGTAGACGCAGAATCCGATTGACGGTTATCGTCAACTTTCGACTTGGCCTTATCTCGCCGGCCACCTAGGTTGATTAACCAGCGATCCGTTACTTTGATTTGGTCTTGCACATACAGGCCCAATTGCGAAGCGCGAATCTTCTCTGTAGATGTACTACCAGGCTGTTCAAACCCAGTATCATAAACCGGATTGAAAATATCGAGTGTTGGCGCCACAGAAAAACCCGTTTCGCTCGTTTCTTTGTCCCGTTGGTGATCTACGCCAAATAGCAAATCATGCTCAATGGTCCCGGTTGTAAAGGTCCAAAGAAATTGATTGTCCACGTAAATCTGCCGTACATCACTATTTACAGAATAATTGCCGCGGTTAAGCGTCCTGTTATCCGCTGCCAAGCTGTAACCAAATATCCCTTTGTTATCGTACTTTCTGTCCGTATATCTCAGATTTTGGCGAAACCTAAGGTTTGTGCCGAGTTGATGCTGGGTTAATAAGGAAATAGACAGTTGCTGGTTTTCGTCCTCATCACCTGGGCTGCCGGTAGAGAAGCTTTCTGGCAACTTCCCGTTGGGGTTGCTATCTACTGTACCCGAAGCGGGTAAGAAGCCGGGGTAAGCTCCGGTTTCGTCCTTTTGAAAACTCGCCAATAATGTCCATTCCGTGTCTTCACTGGGACGCCAAGTCACTGCTGGAGCGACATACAAACGATCCTCTTTGCTAAAATCCTGTTGGGCGTCAGAGTCCTGACCCAGTGCAGTAAAGCGATACAGCCATTCGCCAGAAGCGTTTATAGGCCCCCCCAGATCAATAGCCAGTTGCCGGCGATTATAAGAACCCACGAGAACATCTGTACGGGCAAAAGCTTTGGTTGTTGGGCGTTTCGTCACCGTATTGATCAGGCCACCGGGCGCTGCACGACCATAGAGAAACGACGCCGGGCCTTTAATTACTTCCACTCGCTCCAAACCGTAAGGTTCAATTTGCACACCAACTTCACCGGAAGGGCCCGCATTCACCTGCAAGCCATCGCGATATAACCCGCCACCACCGTCGAATATGTCGTAGCCGCGAATACTGATGGTGTCGTAGCGCGTTTCGTCACCATGCGAGCCAATAACTGCAGCCGTATAACTCAGCGCATCGGTGAGGGATTTCACGTCGCGCCGATCCATTTGCTCGCGCGATACCACCGAGATCGAGCGCGGTATTTCCATCAACGGTGTATCTGTTTTCGTCCCCGTCGCACTGCGTTTTGCAACATAACCCTCGACTGGCCCATAGGCCGACTCTTCGGCTTTGCCGATGACCTTTACTGGATCAAGCAGCAACACCCCATCCGTTCCCGACTGTTGCAAGGTATAACTCCCATCGGCCTGCCGCCGGGCCAGCAGACCTGTGCCTGACAGTATCTCAGCCAGGCCGGCATCAACGGTATAACGTCCCTGTAGCCCCGGACTGCTCAGGTTGGTGGTAAGCGAACCATCAATCGCCAAATGAATGCCTGTCGCTGCGGCAAACCCGTTGAGTACCCGGTCGAGGTTACCTGCCGGGATGTTGTACTCGGCACGCTGGGCCGCCGACGGCTGGGCTTGTATCGTTTGGGCAATAGCCGGAAGGGTAAACAGCGTTCCACCGATTCCTACACCAAGGCAGGCGATCATGATAACTTGTGACAAGGTGGCGGATTTAAACATCCGGCGGGCATGGCTGGGCATAGGGGTTTCTCGTTGCGGGTTTATTTGGATTGGCTCGCGTAATTTGTGAGCCGCTACCTGTTATCACGCACGAGAAAGAGAAAGCGCTACGATTTTTGAAAAATTAGGTTTTCAAAAACTTAAGGAGCCGTCACGGTCACCCAGTACGGCGTAATCGAGCGCAAACGGATGGGCAATGCACGCGCCAGCGATTGCAACACCGCATCCGTGTCGTCTATGGGGTAAACGCCCGAAACAACCAGGTGTTTCACTGCCGGGTCGCAACGCAATATGCCGGTGCGGTAGCGGCTGAGGTTGGCAATGAAATCGCCCAGCGGCTGGCGTTCCGCCACCAATAGACCGCGCACCCAGGCACCATCGGCCGCTTGAATCGTTTCAGGCGAACCGGCGGTGCTGGCATTAAAGCGGGCTTTTTGTCCTGCACTCACGCGCAGGCCGTTGCCTTGAATAATCAAATCGCGCGGTGAGAGTTCAACGGCACCCTCAAATACTTCGACCTGTACACTGTCTTGCAAATTGTCTCCGGCATCATCCGTGCGGCGAACCGTAAACCGGGTACCGATGGGGCGAATAGTTCCGGCAAAGGTTTCTACAATAAACGGCCGGAATGCTGTTGTGGTGTCGACCGCCGTCACCACCTGGATTTCACCGTGATGTAAATAGATGCGACGCGTATCTCGGGTAAATTGCAGCCCTACTGCGCTGGCGGTATTGAGTGTGATTTCGGTGCCGTCGGGGAGGCTGGCGGTGCGCCTCTCGCCTTTGCCGGTGCGGTAATCGGCCGTGGCGGCGCGCCATTGCGGCGTTTGCGGTACTTGGTAAGCAACGACACCTACCCCTATTAGCAGGGCCAGGCTACCCAACACCTTACGGCGCTTCATATCCGCAGGCGAGCGTAATACCCGGCTGGCAATGGCGTCGGGCACTTCAGCAAACGGCTTGTTGACCTTCTGCAGTCTTTGCCAGGCGTGTTGATGCGCCGTGCTGGTGTTTAGCCAGACATTAAAGTCGTTGTGTTCTTGCTCGGTGACTTCGCCCGACCACAGAATCACCTGCCATTCCAGCGCCTGTTTGTGGAGGTTTTGCTCCGGCTGGTTGCACGCTGCTTGTGTACGTTCTGCTTCTGGAGAATCGGGCATATCGGCTGTCAGCGGTCGGTCATACTCAGCCACGCTTTACTCGTTTCTTTATTGCTCGGGTTCCGCTGTTGCCGCGACGCAGGCTTGCATGGCAATCAACATGTATTTGCGAACCGTGGCCACGGAGATATCCAGTTGGCTTGCTATGGCTTTGTAGGTTAAACCATCGAAACGTGACAGCAGAAACGTCTCTCGCACCTTAGGTTTCAATCCACCCAACATCGCGTCAATACTGACCAATGCTTCCAGCACCAGGGTGGTTTCCTCCGCTGAGGGCGCCACCAGCTGCGGCTGTTGGGCCAGCACCTCCAGATAGGCCTGTTCGATGACCTGACGGCGATGACGATCAATGACCAGCCGGCGTGCAACCCGCGCAAGATAGGCGCGCGGCTCTTGAAATTCGGCTAAGTCCGGCTTGCCCAGCAGGCGGACAAATACATCGTGGCACAGATCTTCAGCCGTCGTGGCGCAACCCAGGCGACGACGCAACAACCCCCGCAGCCAACTGTGGTGGTCGCTGTAGAGACCATGAAAGTCTGTGTGTGGGCCTGGGTCCACAACGGACAAGGACAACTCCTGCGAATAAACGCGTCAAATGCAAATAAGAATGAATCGCATTGGAGTCTATAGCGAGATGCGACGCGAATCAAACACCACGCCCCGAGCAGGTTGCCGTCTGATCACTCGCTCAAATTGCTGCCACGTAACCTCAGGGGTCAGTTTCGATTGATCTGACAAGAAACCAAGAAAAACCAATCCCCAATCTCAGACACCAGACCATGCTGCTTCGGTCCGTAAACCTGCGTTTGAGCTATGACGTCAATGATGCCGTCCGGATCGAAAGCGAGTCTGATTTCGCAAACTCGGACGTTTTGCAAATCATCGATGCGGATGCCGGCGGCGTTTTGTCATACGCTTCCTCCGATGCAAACATCGCGTAACAAAATTCACCGGCAATGATTTGGACGATCGCAGGCTATCCAAAGTGCGAAGAACAAGATCACCAAAATAGCTTGGCTACTTTAACTATCGGTAATCGAAAGTCCCATCAAACGGCGGCACACCCTGAAACTATTTTGGCTTTTGGTCGTTTTTCGACCCGTCGAGCCGACATCAGTGCCGTTGCGACATCCTTGCGTAATTGATAATCATTCTTATTTGAGATATCGTGCAGCGACATTCGTCGTTCTGGACTTCCGCTTCCAACGTGCCATCGGCTTCGAAGACACAGACTCTCGGCGGTCTCTACCGGGACCACCATCCGTGGCTGCTCGGCTGGCTGCGGCGCAAACTCGGCTGCCCAGACGAGGCTGCGGACCTGGCCCAGGATACTTTCGTTAGACTCCTGCGGCGACGCGAGTACCTGCAAAACAATCCCCTGCATGCGCCCAAGGCCTATATCGCCACAATCGCGCGCGGCCTGGTCGTCGACCATTGGCGGCGCCGGGAGCTGGAATTGGCTTGGCAGGAAACATTGGCGAATCTGCCACAGGCCGAGGTCGTATCGCCGGAAATGCGCCTGTGTCTGTTCGAAACGCTCGACGAAATCGATCAGATGCTGAGCACCTTGAAACCCGCCGTACGTCGGGCCTTTCTGTTGGCGCAATTGGAGGGCTACAGTTACCGCCAGGTGGCGGAATCGCTGAACGTATCGCTGGCCACGGCTGAACGCTATGTCGCCAAAGCGTTGCGGCGCTGCTACGAATTCCAATTCGCGCAATGAGCAAAGCCATACCGGCCGACATTGTTGACGAAGCCATCGCCTGGGTGATTCGTTTGGAAATGAGCGATTCGCCGTCCGACGCTACCGGTGAATTCGAACAATGGCTGCAACGCGACACCCTGCATCGGCTTGCCTGGGCGCGGGTCAGCCAAATGCGGGAACGCTATGCCACCCTGCCTTCCGACGCCGTCGGTCGAACGCTCCGGCAGGTCGAAGACGAACGCGCGAAAAAGCACATAAGCCGCCGCCGCGCGCTAAAGACACTGTCAGTGATGGGAATCGCATTGGGCAGCGGTTGGCTCGTCAAAGAGCATACCTCATGGCAACGCCTGATTGCAGATCAAAGCACGGCGACCGGTGAACAGAAACGACTGACACTGGCCGACGGCACCGAACTGATCTTGAATACCGATTCCGCTGTCAGCACCGACTTCAACAACAGCCTACGGCGCCTGCTGTTGCGTCGCGGGGAGATCGCGCTAACGACGGGCGACGATCCGGCTTACGCTCCCAAACGTCCCTTTATCGCCGAAACACCTGTCGGACACATTCAGGCCCTCGATACCCGTTTTATCCTGCGCCTGGCTGAAGATCGCCTGCGTGTGTCCGTTCAGCAAGGAAAGGCCAAAGTCGTCAATGCCGATGGCGCCAGCGAGACGGTGGTCTCGGGCGATGATGTCTGGTTATCCACAACAGGCATTACCGAGGCAAACTCAGCCATACCACCGGACGCCTGGTTAACGGGTTCCATCGCCGGGGAGGACATTCCCCTGGGTGAACTGCTGGATGAACTCGCCCGTTATCGTCCCGGCATTATCGATTACTCCGCCGAGTTGGCGACACTGCCCGTCTCCGGTGTGTTCCAGCTCTCAGATACGGATCAGACGCTGCAATTCCTCGCCCGTGCTCACGCCATTCGCGTCGATTTCCTTACGCGGTACTGGGTGGTCGTGCGACCTGCCTGAGGACCAACCCATCCGATCACAAGAAAATTAAAAAAATTGAGGGGATTTTCGTGTTCGCTCGGCCTCGTGGTTAACAGACAAGTTGTAAACGCACTGAACCACGCTGGAGTGACCATGAACAATCCACGAAATGCCGAGAATCTCGCACACGGATCCCGCAAGCCACTGGCGACGGCATTACAAACAGCCGGTCTGGCGCTGCTACTGGCGACCGGCATCCCACTACCCCTCGCCGCACAAAGCGCAGACCCTGGCCCGATCGTCGAATTCTCGATTCCCGCAGGCGCGTTGGGCGCAGCTTTGCAGGCATTTGCCCGTGAATCCGGCGTCAACCTGAGCTATACGCCGGAACAGGTCGAAGGAAAGGCGGCACCTGCATTGAATGGCAGCTATTCGGTTGGCAATGGTCTGCGGCGATTGTTGGCACGCACGAATCTACGCGCCATCACCGAGGGCAGCGGCTATCGGATCGAACACCCCGGACAGCAGAACGACGACGGCGCATTCGTACTCCGTCCGATAACGGTGGAAGGCGAAGCCTCACAACGCAGTTACGATGCGGGGAGGTCCGTCGTCCGCGGCAATCGACTGGGACAAACGCTGCTCGAAACGCCGCGTGCGGTCAGCATCGTGACACGGTCCGTCCTCGATGATCAGCAACCCGACAACGAAGTGGACGTATTGCGCAACGTCAGCGGGATCAGCCGCACGAACGACTTCCAGGGAACGTATCAGCGTTTTCAGTTGCGCGGCATCGACGCCGACAATGCACGCACCTATCTGCGTGACGGCTATCGCTTTTCGCATCAATCCGATCCCGCCCTGTACAACATCGAGCGGGTTGAAGTGATCAAAGGGCCGAATGCGATCGATTTCGGGCAATCGACGCCGGGCGGCTTCATCAATTACGTAACCAAAAAACCTCTCGACGAAGCGCAATATGCGCTGGAACTGACCGCCGGCAGTTTTGACCAGTACCAGGGTGCCGTCGATCTCACCGGTCCGCTCAACGAGGACAAAAGCATTCTCTATCGGCTGACCGCCGGCTATGAAAGCGACGGCGCGTTTACCGAACACGTGGATCCGTTGCGCCGCGGCGTCGCCGGTGCGTTGAGCTGGTCCATCACGCCACAAACGCAATTGAACCTGACGGGCGACTATCAGAAAACCGAAAGACTGGCCAACCCGGGCTGGCCCGTCCCCGATCCGACGCGCTTGGCGTCTGCCGACGCCATTCCGGACGATGCCTTCTACGGCGACGCGAACCTCGAGTATGACATGGAGGAATACCGTTATACGGCGGAGCTATTGCACGATTTCTCGGACAATTGGCAAGTCCGCGCGATGTTCGCGCAAGACCATCTTCTTCGCGACAACAAGTTCATCTCGCTTCGCGGCTTGACCGGTGACGGAACCGAAGTCACCCGGCGTCTTTTCCAACGTCTGGGATCCGAGCGTGACTCGATTACCGTACGTGCCGATATTCGCGGCAAGGAACTCAAGACAGGCCCTGTTGCGCACGATATCGTGATTGGCGTCGACTACTATCGATTCGAGACGACCGACGTGCCCTTTCTGAACATTGCGCTACCTAATCTGCCGGTATTCGATCCACCGCTCGGTGCGACGGAGATACCGGTTGGTAATACCGAAGCCACCAGCGCCAAAGACAGTGCATACGGTCTTTTCATTCAAGACAGTATCGACTTCAGTGGAGGCTGGGGGCTTCAACTTGGCGTACGCCATGACGTGCTGGAAAACGATGCGACGTCCGAGGATATCAGCAAAACCTCGCCCAACGCCGCCATCACCTATGCGCCAACGGATCATGCTTTGGCCTATGTCAGCTATGCAAGTTCCTTCGAGCCGAATTGGGATGTCGATCGTTTCGGCGGCGGCGTAGCGGACCCGTCCGAAGGCGAACAATTCGAGATCGGTTTTAAGCAGGGCTGGTTCGATGACCGCTTCACTACGACGGTCGCATTATTCTCGCTTACGAAGAGTAACATCGTGGTGGGCGATCCGGAGAATCCCGGCTTCGAGACCGTGACCGGCGAAGCCGAGGTGCAAGGCATCGAATTAGAGGCCACGGGAGAACTCCTGCGGGGTCTGAATATCTTAGCTCAGGTCACGCTGCTCGATACCGAAATCACCTCGGATACGGACGCGACCATTATCGGCAATCATCTCTCGGGCTCCGTGGAAAAGACGGCGAGTTTGTGGGCAAGCTATCAACTACCCGGCGATCTCTACAAATGGACGATCGGGGGAGGCGTTTTTTACACGGGCGACCGCGTACTCAACGACAGCAACACCTTATCGCTGCCGAGCTATACGACCGCGGACGCCTTTATCGGCTACCAAATCACCGACACCATCAGCGCCCAGCTCAATGCTACCAACATTGCCGACAAACGGTATTACGTGAACGCGAGCACGAGCGGCGATACATTCCGGAGCACCCTCCCCGGAGAGCCGAGAGCCGTGTCGTTAACACTTCGGGCGTCTTACTAGCGATGCGAGACCGGCGCGGGTTTCGGCCCGCCTCTAGTGCAATGGCAAATCACCGCAAGCTCTTCCCTCGCCTGGGTCCGAGGTTTTTTTCTGACGATGAAAGCATCTCTCCGACAATCGACAACGCTGGTGCATACATGGGGCGGCTTGCTTGTCGGGTGGGTCCTGTTTTTCATCTTCCTGACGGGAACGTTCGGCTATGTGAACCATGAGATCGATCATTGGATGACGCCGGAACGAGCATCTGCATCAACGCTGCTGGCGGCGTCCGATCTGGTGCGCTCCGCCGAGGACTGGCTCGCCCGTGAAGCGGGAGATGCCCAAAGTTGGTTTGTCTTCTTGCCGGCCGCTCAGCGAAGCGGGAGCTTCACCGTCGGCTGGCGGGCCTGGCCGGAGGGAAAGCGCCGCATCGGCAAGTACCGGCAGCAAGCGCTCGATCCTTCAACCGGTGATGCGTTGAATGCCTCCGTGCGCGATACCGGAGGCGGTCAAACGCTCTACCGAATGCACTACCGTCTGCATTACGTGCCTTATGACCTGGCGACCCTAATTGTGGGCGCGTGTTCGATGTTCATGCTGACTGCGATCATCAGCGGTGTGATCATCCATAAAAGGATCTTCAAAGACTTTTTCACCTTCCGTCCCGGTAAGGGTCAGCGAAGCTGGCTTGACGGGCACAATCTGCTGAGTGTTTCTGCGTTGCCGTTCCATCTGATGATCACGTGGTCCGGGCTGATCTTTTACATGTTCACCTATGTTCCGATAGCGGCAGACACGCTCTACCCGAAGGGCGAGGCGCGGGACCGGTTTCACACCGAGGTCTCGGGAAACGTGCGCCTATCGCCGGGAACGAAGGCGCCGGTCGCGGAAATGACGCCCTTGGCAGTAATGCTGGCACGCGCGGAACGAGCGTGGGAACCCGGAGCGGTTGGAACGATCCGTATGGAGAACCCAGGGCGCGAGGGGGCGCAGGTTCTGATGTACGCCCGCCAAAGCGGCGTCAGTCGGGGCGGCCGGAGTCTGTTGTTCGATGGGGCAACGGGGGAGATATTGCGCGCGGACCCGCAAGGGGAAACCTTAACAGGCCGGTTCGAGCAGGCGATGCTGGGCCTGCACGAGGGTCTCTTCGCCGGTCCGTTGTTGCGCGCGCTTTATGTGTTCGCGGGGCTTTGCGGCACGGCGATGATCGCGACCGGGCTCCTGCTTTGGTCGGCGAAACGTAAAGTGAAGCTCGCACAACAAGAGAGCCCGCGTTTCGGGATCGCCGCCGTCGATGTCCTCAATCTCGGCACGATTGTCGGCCTGCCGATCGGCATCGCCATTTACTTCTGTGCGAACCGTCTTCTTCCCATCGGCATGGAAGGACGCGCCGAATGGGAAGCCCATGCGATGTTCATTGCCTGGGGGCTGACCTACATCATCACCATATGGCGGCCATTGGACCGGGCCTGGCCGGAACTCTGTTGCTTCGCGGCGGCCGCTTACGGACTCATCCCGATTCTCAATGCACTCACCACGGACCGGCACCTCCTTGCGTCGATCCCCGAGGGCGACTGGGTGATGGCCGGGTTCGATCTCTCGGCCTTCGCCACCAGCCTTTTCTTCCTCTTCCTTGCCTGGATGACATACCGAAACCTCCGCCGTAAAACCGCCGCCGCTGTCATGGCCAAGGCTTTACTTAATCCGAAGGTGACCTGATGTCGGCCAGGCAATACGGCGTAAATGCCCGTCACCGCTGGTCGATCATCTCGCGAACGCTGGCTGCCGTCGGCGGCGGTTACGCGCTTACGTCGCTGTTGGCTCTCGCGGTACCGCTGCTGCTCTCGGCTGCCGGCCTTAACCGTGCACAAACCTTGCACACCGCCACCATGGCCGGTTTCCTTGTGTATGCGGGCGTCGTCATCGCGGTGTTTCACGCCCGCAGCGCCTCGCGGGCCTGGGCGTGGCTCGCCGTCGCATCGGTGCCGCCAAGCATTGTCACCATACTGCTCCTGCCGACGATAATCCCATGATGGAAGCGACCGCTTTCCTTCTTGCCACCACCGGATTCGGCGCGCTGGCGCTTTCCATGCAGAAGCATCATCGTGCAGTGTTCGGCGCGCCGCCGTCGCAATGGCGCGTGTTGGCCTTTCATTCCATCGGCTGGTTGCTGCTCGGCTTATCCTTCGCCGCTTGCATCTTGGATTCCCGCTGGGTCATAGGACCGGTGCTATGGTTTGGCCTAATCATCGTCGCGGCGCTTGCGACTGCCCTGATCCTCACTCATGGCCCCAGGGTCATATCCTGGCCGCCTCGTCAAGCGGATTTCTAATAACTCTGGACAATTCAGATTGAGTGGCTCCGGCGACACTCGAGTCGAGCGGGTCCGCAAAAAGTTGCTGGATGGGGGTCAACTCACGCAACCGTCGATGATCGAAATGCCATATCGGGACCACCCGACTCACTCGATCAGAACGCGTAGCTCAGGTTCATACCGATGGTGCGCGGATCGAGTACCGTTCCTGCCCCGGCGGCATTGCTACGATTGACATACTGCACCTCATCGAACACATTGCGGACAAAACCACGTACCGTCAGGCCATCCCACTCGAGGCTGACACCCAGGTCCAGGTTCCAGTATTCACCGGATTCCGTGTCCGGATTTTCGTTGAAATCGGCAAAGTATTCGCCGATGTAGGCAGCCTGTGCATCGAACGTCAAGCCCGGGCGCACTTCCCAAGCGACGCCGACATTGAGAGTGATGTCCGGATCGTCGCCAAAACCGTTGCCGTCGAAGGCCTCGCCAGATTCATCGATCTCGGTCTCCAACAGACCCAGCCCGAAACTTGCCTCAAGCTCGTCGCTCAGCCTTGCTCTCCCTTCGAACTCGAGCCCGTAGGTTTTGCCGTCGAGATTGACTATCGAGTAGTCGATGGGACCACCCGGACCGAATACATAAGTGTGATAGCCGTCGAAATCGTTGTAGAAGGCCGTTGCTGTCAGAATAACGTCTCCACCCGCAAGTTCTCCCCGATAGCCGACCTCGTAGGTGTTCACATATTCAGGATCGAAGGTGAACGGCACGCCGGTAAAGAGATTGATTCCGGAACCGCCGGAGTTGAAGCCCTGTCGCCCCGACACGAATACGCGGTGGATATCGCTGATCGTGTAGCTTAGACCGAGCGTCGGCAGAAACTCCGTGTATGTCTCGTCGTAGTTCAATACCACGGTAGGGCTCCCTGAGAAGCTGTTATTCGTGATCTCCTCATACTTTTCGTAATGCAGCCGGCCCCCTGCTGTCAGTTCCCAACGATCGCTCACTTCGAAGTTCAGGTTGGCAAAGGCCGCTGCAGTGTTTCTTTCTCCATCCCTGTGCCGATCCAGCAAGCTGCCGTATCTTTGGTCGTTTTCCTGATATCGATAAGTCAGACCGACCAAACCGCTGCTTATCGCACCGGCATTCTCGAATGCGTAGGTCAGGTCCTGTGTGAACCGCTTGTCCTCTATACCGTCGAACTTGACGGTGCTTTCCGTAGAGTCCGAATGACTTTCGTAACGGTCGCTGAAATAACTGGTGATCGATCGCAGTTCGCCACCGCGGAGCTGATAGCGGATGTCCGCCGTGGCCCCGGCGGAGCGGGTATCGAGCACGCGCTGTGTGCCGCCTTGACGCGCCTCGTTAACGACACTCGAATCGAAAGCCGGATCGCGACCGTCCTGGTATTCGACGCTGAACAGCGCCGACAGCGCGGGCGTGCCGGCCGGTTCCCACAAGAGTTTCAACCGGCCGGAGGCCAGGTCCTCCTCCTTTTGCGAATCACCGAAGCCAAAGACAGCATTGCCCGCGATCGGGATCTGGCCGTCGGTGTACTCCAGCACCATGCGATAAGCCAGTTCGTCCTTCACCAACACATCGTTGTACATGAGTCCCGCGCGCTTGGTCGGATCCGAAAAATCGTCGTCTTCCAGCGTAAAGCTCAGCTTGCCTTCCTGATCGAACACCGGGTTCTTCGTGTTGATAACGAACGCGCCGGAAATGGCGTTCGCCCCTTGAAGCGCCGTCTGAGGACCACGCAGGATTTCGACCTGTTCGGCGTCGAACGCCGACTGGAAACTGTTATTGGGATAGCTGATGGGCCGGGACACACCATCGACGATAATGTTCAACCGGGGGCTGGTGCCGTTCAGGTCATTACCGGCGATACCGAGCGGACCGTCCGAATTGACCCCCCGGATCGGTGGCAGGAAATCGCCCGATACGGGCGTCACATTCGATACTCGATTGGCGAGATCGTACACTGAAGTCGGGTTTGCGCGCCGGAGTTCTTCTTCACGGATTACCCTCACGCTGGTCTTCGTATCGAACAAAGACCTGTCCACGCGCTCACCTGTCACGATAACCGCGCCGAGCGTAACGGCACTGCTTCGATTCGGTTCTTCAACGAGCATCACTGTGTCGTTGCCCAGAAAGCGGTAACTCAGCCCCGTGCCTTCCAGCAACGCTTGCAGAGCATCAGCCGGCATGAGTTCCCCTTGCACGGGCTGGGCTTTTTTGCCGGCTGTCAGCGCGGCGTCGGCGCTCACCTGCAGACCGGATTGCTCACCGAACGCCACCAATGCGGTGTCGAGCGCTTGGGCGGGGATATCGAAGCGGATGGTCTGGGCATTCACCACACCCGATATCAGCGCAAACGTGAGCAGTGGAAATACCGTTCGAAGCAGCAGCTTGGTCATTTATCGTTCCCCGAGATACGCGTGGTTCGATGACGCCACGGCCGTGGCGTCAGTGCATCGTCTGGGGAGAGACGTTCCGCGAATCGTTTTTTTTCACGCTCGCAGAAGTTTTTTTACATCGGTGTCTACGGCCGTCATAGCGCTATTCGGCAGTGAGCAATACGACATACGACGTGAGTGTTTTCACCCGGCCGCCATGCGGCTCGACCAATGCGTGCAGGGCAGCCTCGGGGTTGACGAGATTGTAGCGCTGCTACAGTTCCGGCTTGTGAGTTCTGATATTCAGGTCGATGCGATTTGGATCAGACCTATCAGGCCGCGCTTCGGGCATTGTGCGCATAGAAAAATACAGATAATTCAATCGAATGCCTCGCATCTTGCAGGGCAAAGCTTGGTGCGCCAGATTTTCGTATGCCTTCCATTCCGCCCTGAACAGCACTTTTATTTTGAAAGAAAAAGATATACGATTTTCTTTCAAAAATATGGGCAGGCACGCAGACAGTACCGACAACAAAATCCGCCGCCGGATTCAGGGCCGCAAGCGGGGCTGGGTCTTTACGCCCGACAGTTTTACGGATCTTGGCACCCGCCGGGCTGTCGATCTTGCACTGATGCGGCATCGGGACAGCGGCCTTATCCGCCAACTGGCTAGGGGACTGTACGATTACCCGAAAACTGATCCCCAGTTGGGTTCGCTGCAGCCATCGACGGATGATATCGCAAGCGCACTTGCAGGTCGCGACGCCACCCGGCTTCAACCCTCCGGGGCCTACGCAGCCAATTTGCTTGGACTCTCCACGCAAGTTCCCATGAAGGTCGTTTATTTAACGGATGGTCGCTCACGGACAGTCCAGGTCGGCAAGCGCCACATCATCTTGAAGCATACGACTCCCCGCAATATGGCCACTGCGGGAAAGATCAGTGGGCTGGTGATCCAGGCACTGCGCCACCTGAGTCGGAAGAACGTCGATCAGCAAGTCATCGCACAGCTCGATCGTCGGCTCGATGACGATGCACGCCAGCAGCTGATAAAGGATATTCGATATGCCCCGGCCTGGATCGCCGATATCTTTCGTTCACTGGCCGGTCGGAAAAGCACGGCATGAAAGAATTTATTGGGATGTCGGAAGAACGTCGCCGGCTCGTGTGTACGGAGACGGGCGCACAACTGAATTTGTTCGAGATTGCCATCGAAAAGGACTTCTGGGTTTGTTGGACGCTGGGCAAATTGTTCGATCTGCCCGAATGGGGCAAACAGCTGACATTTAAGGGTGGTACGTCATTATCCAAGTGCTGGAATCTCATCGAACGTTTTTCCGAAGATATCGATATCGTCATCGACAGGGAAGCCTTGGGTTTTGGCGGAGAAAATGCTCCGGAACAAGCACCCAGCAGGAAACAGATGACCAAGCGCCTCAAGGCGCTGAAAGAAGCCTGCCAGCAATGTATCAGTGACCAGATTCAACCGACACTCATCGAATCGATCTCATCCGATCTACCGGACACGCTCGAATGGTCGCTTGAACCTGATCCCGACGATCCCGATAAACAGACCTTGCTGTTGTTGTATCCAACGGCCTTCCCGGAGCAGGCCGCCTATCTTCGTCGTGCTGTAAAGATTGAGATGGGCGCCCGGTCAGATACGGAGCCCGTCACATCCGTCGAGATCACGCCCTATATCAGAGAAGCTTTCCCGGATTTACTGACCGGGCCAGGTTCAGATGTGCGGGCAGTACGGCCAGAGCGTACATTTTTGGAAAAGGCAATGCTGCTGCATGAGGAGACCTTTCGTCCAGAAGCCAAGAAAAAGCAGCGACGATCGATGGCCCGCCACTACTACGACCTCTACAAGATGATTCAGGCCGGAGTGGGTGACGAATCCGTCCGGGATCTCGGGCTATTCGACCGGATTGCCACACATCGGCAGGTGTTCTTCCGTTATACGTGGGTCGACTATTCGACGCTAAATCCGCAGGAACTGCAGCCGGTACCCTCAGCCGACGATCTCCCCGCGTGGCAAGCCGATTATGAAAGTATGCAGCAGGAAATGTTCTATGGGGAGGTGCCGACATTTGAGGGCCTGCTGAAGGTAGTCGCTGATTTCCAGAACCGGCTAAATGCAGGGTAAGGGATATCAGTCTTCCAGTTTATCCTTGTTCCCCGAGATACGCGTGATTCGACGACGCCATGGATGCGGCGCTGTGTACATAGTCGGAGGATAGACGTTCCGCGAATCGTTTTTTTCACGTTCGCAAAAGTTTTTTACATCGGTGTCTATGGCCGTCGTAGCGCTATTCGACAGTGAGCAATACGACATACGGCGTGAGTGTTTGCACCCGGCCGCCATGCGGCTCGACCAATGCATGCAGGGCAGCCTCGGGGTTGGCGAGATTGTAGCTGCCGGTGACGCGTCGTTCGGCCAGCTTCTCATCGAGCACCCAGATGCGGCCGAGCCGGTAGCGATCCAGTTCGGCGGCCACCTCCGCCACCGTGGCACCGGCAACCGCAAGCCGCTGCCTGCGCCAGCCGGCGATGCGCTTTGTGTTTACCTTCGTCAGTTTCGGCGGTCTACCGGGTACCATATGCAATCGGTCGCCGGAATGGAGTTCGAGCGAATCCCCGTCGCGATCCGCCCGAACCCTGCCATGCGCGACGGCCACGCTGAGACCGTCGTCGTCGCGGCGCACGTTGAACGCGGTACCCAACACGGTGATGCGATGCTTCCCCGCCTGAAGGATAAAGGGCCGCGCCGGATCCCTCGCGACCTCGAAATACACCTCTCCTTGAATCAGCTCGAGCGTTCGTGCGCGATCGTCATAATGAACACGCAGGGCGCTGTCGGTGTTGAGGATCACCGACGAGCCGTCGGCCAATGAGACGGTACGCATGCCACCCACGCCGGTGCGGTAGTCGGCTCGAAGCAAAACAGATAACTGCGGCCACGCCATCAGCAGCATGAGACACGCGGCCAGCGCCGTCGGGATACCCCAGCGAACCCGTGAACGGCGACGGCCGGGAAGCGATCGTATCGTCCCCCCGTCGCGTAGCTCTTCAGCCCGCACCTGCCCGGCCACCTTCCAGGTGGATACGGCTCGCCGATACGCCTCCTCATGCAACGGATCCGATCGCAGCCAGGCATCGAACTGCGCCTGTTGCTCCGCATCGTCCGGGTCGGCCTGCAAGACGAGCAACCAATCGAATGCCCGTTCGATCAGTGCTTCGGAAATGAAGCCGGATGCTTTCATGAATGAACTCGTTGTCCGCAACGCCGGGGATAAAGGCCCGGATGAAACAATAGACGTAAAACCGAGCCGATTTTTTCAGAGGATCTCACTCATGCTCAAGTGCCTGATAGGCTGCCATCAGGGCCGCGCGCAGCAGCCGGTGCGTGGTGGCGACCGAAATCCCCAGGCGATCGGCGATCTGCTGTTGGGTTAACCCCTTGAGACGGTAAAGCTCGAATGCTGTTTTCGCCCGCGGCGGCAGTTCCCGAAGTGCGCGGGTGACCACTACCACCGCTTGGTCTCCGACCAGCTCCGCTTCGGCGGAATCCGCCACCCACGACCGATCGGTATCGGCTTGCAGACAGCGCGTCTCGGCTATCCGTCGACGGCTCCAGTCCAGCGCCAGGTTGCGCACGATGCGGTATAGGTAGGCCGCGGGTTGGCGCATCGCGGACTCGTCGGCACCCGCGAAGCGCAGCCAGGCATCCTGAACCACATCCTCGGCACGTTCCCGACAACCGACTAACGGCGTCGCATAGTCGATCAATCCGGCACGGTGGCTGAGAAAGAGCTGTAACTTGGTTTCGGATGCTGCCACGGGCTAACGTCAGCATGCGGGGATGACTTAACGAACAAGTTTATTAGGAACGCTTCTCATTTTCAAATGATGCGACTTACGCGTGTCTCCAGCAACCAGAAGATCTATGTGAAATCACAGATCAGCCGTATGGGCTTGACGCCACTTCGCAACCCGCTTAATACCCCGGCATACAGGTTAAAGGCAACTTCACACTGGGGTATCAGCCATGCTTCATGGACCGGAATCCCGAAGCCGGATGAGATAGGGCCCTATGGCCGCGTGATGGAAGCTGATGCGACGAGGCATAAGGTCAAGATACGCTTCACGCACCTCCGCGAGCACGCGGGACAACCGCACGGGCGGGTCCCGGCCAGAGTTGCCGCTATCGCGTCGCAGCTTGAAGAATCCGGGGTGCGGACCGGTCCGGTTGCCGTTCGAAAACGATGATGCCGCCATCCGAAGCGCAATCCCGAGCATGCCCTCGCCTATTGCATCGCTGCATCTAATGTTGTCAATATATTAGTATTTAACTCTCTACCGATGGACTTGGCAGTCATGCTCCTGCTCGCCCAGAACAGCCGCGAGGTCATCCTCCTCGAAACCACCGATGGCACGATCGAATTGCGCATTACCCGTATAGAAGGCGACGAAGCAAGGATCGGGATCGAGGTGCCGCAATCCGTGCGGATCATACGGCAAGAGCTCGAGCAGCCGCCGACCGAACCGCCGCCGGACGCGTCAAATACCTTCGGATCCGTTTCGGTTTCACAAGCTGCCGCCGGCACAGAGGCAGCCACGGTAGATTTTCAAACCGAGTCGGCTGCGCAGGAGAACACCGAAGATCCCTGGTGGCTCCATCCCAGCGAGCAATATCCGGACCCGGACACCGACGTTACGCCGGTAACGACAATCACCCCCGCACTGGCTGCAGCAGCGGATGACGACCCTCCTTACTGATAGCTGATCTTCTGCCTGCGTGCCAATGGCGTCACCGCCTGTCCCGACGCCGCCAAGTCGCGAGCCGTTCAAATCTTGGGATTGCCCGATGTGTGATGCAGACGCACTTAGCCGCCCATCTCACCAATCTCCTATCATGACCTGATGTTAAGTTGAGGTCAGCCTGCGGCTATCGCAGTCAGACCCTCACGATAGATCGGGTATCGCGGTGTCACACCGAGTTTTTCTTTGATCAGATCGTTGCGTACCCGTTTGCACTCGACATACACATGATCGCCTGGAATAGGCCACCGTCGACGGTTGTCGCCTGGCCATCCGGCAAGCAGGCGATGACATCAGCCGGCGTAACGGCATTATCTTCGGCAATCGCCTCGATCACGGCACCGGGTTCTTTTTCCAGTGCCGCCTCCACGGCAGCACGTGAGTCTGCAGTCAGCCCCATTCGGTTGCTCCTGGTTTCGTGTGCATTCGGCCAACGCCGTCGACGCGATGTAGCGAACTCTTACGCACAAAGGTCGGTTTCATTCGTCTTCCAGTGCCTGCGTCGAAGTCACGCAATATTGTGTGACACGCGAGTTTTCCGACATATCGCTGCGCAGCGAGGCACAATGCCGCAGATCGCTTACCGGCTTAACACCCAGTGAATTCTCACCGACGGATAACAGATAGGCATAGCGTGGCGCGGATGACGAAGTCCGGTGAGCAAAGCGGGCGAACTTGTGTTCGGAAGGCAAGCAACGCAGTAGCTTAATATCCGCGTTGCCCGAGCTGAGTATTGCGTCAACGGCCTTGGCGCGCTGTTCGCAGTTACTCTTCGACTCGGTGCTGACAAAAGCCGCTGAAAGCTGGCCGTCGCTCAGCAGCATCAGGATCAGCATGACATGAGCGGCACTCATTACACGACTCCTTAGGCAAATCTATCGAATACGGTAACCTAAGCTACGCTTGCAAAACTGTAAATTTCTCCACGTCGATGACCGAGGCGCCGGATATCACACCTCGTAACCCCGCATGCGCTTCGCTGGTTTGAATGGCCTTCGGTTATGGTCTGCGCAGCATCGGTGGAAATCGTCCGGGTACCGCTGGCAACGCCAACCGGCTTGACTACACGGCCGGGATAAAACCCGACCGTGTCCGTCTTTTAGAACCGGACCTTTCCTCCCAAGAAGAAGCCTCGCCCCTCACCCGGGATGAAGGCCGCCTGATCCGCCCGCGCCTGGTCTACGACGATCGTCGAGGCCGCGTAGGTCTCGTCAAATAGGTTCGTGATCTCGGCAACCAGGGAGAAGTGCTTCGTAGCGGCCCAATCGGCGCGCAGATCCACGACCGTATAAGGATCGGCATAGAGGGTGTTCATATTGTCCACCGGCGTTTTATCCGGTATCCATCGGACAGTCCCGAGTAGCGCCAAATCGTGCAACGGCATCCAGTTCACCGCGGCGGTGATCACATTGCGCGGCGAACCGCCGAGGCGATTGTCGCCGCGCACCGGATCGTCATCGAAGCGGAAATCCTGCCACGTCCAAGCCAGCCGCCCGGCCACGGTATCGCTGAGATCGCCATTCAGGCCAAACTCGAGCCCGGTGTGCAAGGTCTCGTCTGCGTTGATCGACGCCCGCGGCGCCGCCGACGCGTCGCGCAATGACAGGATTTCGTTTTCGACCCGGGAATGATACGCAGTCACGTCCCAACCGAATCCGCGACGTTCGCCGCGCCAACCGATCTCGACGGTGTCGGCCTCTTGTGCCTCGAGGTCCGGTGTGGTGAACATCGCGGCGGTCGAGGTCGGCACGCCGGCACTCGGACGACCCGGCCCGGAGAAGGGCGTGCCGTTGATCCTGCCGATGAGATCGTCGTTGGTCGGAGGTTCGAAGCTATGGGCGACCGAGGCCCAGGCCGTCTGGTTCTCCACGGGCTTCCAGGTGAACGCCAAGGCCCCGGTCCAACCGTCGTAATTCCGATCATAACTGGTGTCCTGGGCGGGCACCGTCCCGTCCGGCAGCCGCACGCTCGGCGCCATCGGGTTGAAACCGACAGTCGGCCGGGTACTGTCGGCCCAGCGGTCGTCGTTCTCACGATTGGCCCAGGTGTAACCGACGGACGGAGACAGGAACAACGTCTCCCCCAGGGGGATGTTGGACCCCAAGTGGGCCGATATCGTGTAGGCGCTGAGTTCGCTATCCCCGAACTGCGGGCCGCGCTCGCCACCAACGTTGTGATAATTTTCCCGGTCGGCCTCTCCCGTTGCATAAAGCACCGTTGCTTCGAGCATCGGCAAACCCGCCACGTGATCCGGACGGAAGGCATAGCGCGCCGACAAGGTGCCGTCGATACCGTCGGTCACCCGCTCGCCCGACGAGATCGGGAAACGGAAACTGTCGTCGGTTTGACTGAGACTGAAGCCCAAATCGTACACGTGATCGCGACGGTCGATGGTGGTGCGGACACCGGTCAGGATCTGGGTGGCCTCACGGCGCGGCTGATCGCGGGGGACGTTGGGCCCGGGATTGGTCGGGCTGCCCATGACGACGGTTGGCCCCGGATGCACGCTTTCCGGATCGCTGTCCAACGCATCCTCGGTCAACGGACCGGGAACGCTGAATGCCAGATCGGTATAGGACAGGAAAAGCTGGGTGGCGATGCCGTCGCCGTGCAGGATCTCGAGATTGCCGGCGGCGGCACCGCGTCGGGACGCGTTGTTTTCATCGCGATAGCCGTCACCTTCATCCCACTCGAATTGCACCAGGCCATTGACGTTTTGACCCATGAACGAGGTCTGCCCGGAGGCCGAGCGTTGTCCAAAACTGCCGGCGCCGAAACTGAACGCCGTATCCGGCGCGGTGGTGGCCGTGGGCGCAATGAAGTTGATCGCACCACCCAACACCGAGGCGCCGAGCCGGTGTGCCGCCGGGCCGCGCCAAACCTCGATCGCGTCGGCCAGACCCGGCGCCGCCAGACCGGCGATGTAGGAACCGTCGGCACGGTTCACCGGCATGCCGTTTTGCAACACCAGAAGACCCCGTTCCGTCGGGCTCTGCTGCATACCCGATCCTCGAATCTGGAAACGCGGCTGATCGTTACCGCCGAAGAACTCCTGTACCACCACGCCCGGCACACCGATCATTGCATCGGCGAAATGAGGGGCCGGAATACCCTCGATATCTTCGGCGCCGACGACCGCGGTGGCCCCCGGTGCTTCGGCGAAACCGTCTCGCAACGACTCGGCGCGTGTGACGCCGGCTTCCCCGGAAACGACAACCGGATCGAGTGTAATCACCGCGCCGGGTTGCGCCGACTGAGCCAGCGCGGCGTGACCCGCGAATAGGGACACAACGGAAAGACCGGCGCAAATGGCGACATGCATGGGGTTGCGCATCAGAATGGATCTAGACATTGTCTTGCCCTGCCATTCGATGAGAGAAAACGCGCGCAACGCCGCACGAATCAAAGCAATAGTCGCTGCCCGTGGTATGAATCGCTAAAACGCATGGGTTTGCACCCGTAGCAGGTCGGTGCACATCTCGTTTGGTGTCCAAGGCCTTGTACTCCTGAGTGGGTTGCCGAACTGCTGGCGGCCTGGACCTGAACGGTGGGGTGGCTGGCAGAATGATTTCAAAGATATTAAATGAAAATCATTCTCATCAAACATGACCAAAGTCAAGGACTCGAATTTAGGGCCTGTTAACACAAACTGAAGCGTTGCTGTTGTGCCTGAAAAAGCGCCAATCAAGGCGCGAGGCGCGACGTTTGGTCGCTCCAAATGAGCAACGAGCAAC
>JANQLO010000042.1 GCA_028280505.1 Chromatiales bacterium
AACGAACGACTGATAACGCCGTCAGGCGGAAAAAGGGCGCCGGCCCTGCGGGTTGCGCCTGAAAAAGCGCCACTCGGCGTTGCTCGTTGCTCATTTGGAGCAACCAAACGTCGCGCCTCGCGCCTTGATTGGCGCCTTTTCAGGCACAACAGCAACGCTTCAGTTTGTGTTAATAGGCCCTAAGGCAGACGGTACCGTAGCACTTGGGTAAAAGTGCCATCTTCGTTGTTGGTGGATTCCATCTGGCCGCTGATACCGACGTATGTGCCTGTGCCTCCGACAATGGCGATCGACGAGGTTCCTTTGTCAAACTCTCTTCCCGCCACCTGGATGGCGCCGTCCTCGAGCGTGAGCGTCCATTGACACTGAAGACTATGCCCGACCAATGTTCGTATGCATATCCCACTGTTGTTACCGATCGCATTCATATCGCCGTCTAACAAGGGCTGATCAAAGACGAATAGATCGCCAGGTGAATCACCTGACTCGCCGGTATCGACGAACACCGCTTTATGCACTCTGGCATCCGCGATGGTGACGAGGGTGCGGGTGTCGGTCTGAGAACAACCCATGAGGAGCATACTGCCGACAAGCAGGATGCTAGTCCGAAAAGTGGAATCTGCATGCATAAATGTTTACCCATGAACTCGAGGGGCTGGCCCTAAAAAGCGGAAGAACCTAGTCTGTTCCTGATTACCTGTGTCAGCAATGGCCGCAGAGCGAAACCAAAAACCTGACACCCAAAGTCAAGCCAAGCCTAGCTTTCCACAAATCACGCAATTAGTGCGACACTCTTGACCTGGGCATAAAGCTCCATGCCTTCACGCAGGCCCAATGCGACGGCCGAATGCCGGGTCAGGCGCGCGAGCAGTGTCTGACCATCGGCCAGTTCAAGCCTCGCCAATAACTGGCTGGGGCTGATGTCGCGCGTATCGATCACCTTCGACGGCAGTATGTTGAGAATGCTAGTGTCGCTGTGCGGATGTAACGCCAGACTGACATCGCGTGCCCGGATCTCGACACGGGCATGTTTACCGACCGGCAGATCTTCACGCGAGACGGCGAACCGTCCTGCTTCGGTACCGATCCATGTGAGGTGATAGGTCAGATCGTGTGCCGAGACGAAACCTTCGATGACCGACACAGCGTCGTCGAAGCTGGCCAGCGGCAGGTCCAACCGAGTCAGCAGCACAGCTTGATCACCTGGTTGCATCGATTGCATGCTCGGCGGCCGAGTCCCGCGTGGCGGTGGTCGCCGGCGACACCAAGGTGTTGAGACGCGGCGAGGGCGGCGGTGTCTAATTCGCGACTACCGAGGTCGGTGTCGCACCACCAAAGCTCCAGCTCGGTATGGATCGCATCTTGGTCAGCGGGCCGGTCGGCGATCACGGTGTTGCAGTGATGCTGGCGCGCGAGGAGTTCGGTATGCGCGGCGATCTGGCATCGGATACCGCCAGCGTTTTCCCGCTCACGTTGGCGATACGCGATATGCCCGGACTGCGTTTTATGCGCGATCCTACCTGTGGAGGCCTTGCGACCGTGATGCACGAACTCATGCATGTGACTGGCTTGCAGATGCGTCTGGAACAGCTCAGCGTGCCGGTACGTGATCTGGTCGTATCGGTATGTGAGATGTTGGGCTATGACGCTCTCTATCTGGCCTGTGAGGGGCGGGTAGTAGCCGTGGTTGCGTCCGAAGAGGCCGAACAGGCGCTTGTCGCTTGGCAGGCTTTGCCAGAAGGCGAGGGCGCCGCAATCGTCGGCAGTGTGGTCGAGGATCGCCAACGGGTGATTCTGGTCACTGAACTTGGCGGCGAGCGTATCCTCGAAGAGTTGGAAGACGACCCGTTGCCGAGGATTTGCTGATCCCGGTTAGATCAGCTGTGAAAATAGGATCTGATTTGACGGTGACTGCCGGATGATTTCAAAACTAACTCAATTAAGTTTCTCTTCATCCTCAGAGATCCACCTGGCGATACGCTCAATACTTTCCTCGATATCCTGCTCTTTGGAATGGGCTTCATCGAGCCATTCTGAAAAAATCCTTTCCCACTTTTCACTGGTTGTCTCTGAGAGCTTGTCCTCGATGTCTCGTATGCGGTCGCGGGTGTGCTCAAGCGCATGCTCGGCTTTCTCCAATTTCCCCTGGTTTTTCCTTATGTTCGCCCGAACTCGATCGATCCATTCACTTCGCTTGCGCTCAAATTCCTCTCGCTTCCTTTCGGAAGCCTCCCGCCTTTCTTCCCTTAGCTCCTTGTATTTTTCCCAGAAACCATCGTGAGATTCCCGCGCTTCCTGAATTGCATGAAAACATTCCTCCTTGTCTGAGCGAGTCATAAGCCGCTTGTTTTCGGAAAGTCTTCTTCCTGCATCCTTCAACTGACGCTGGAGGTCTTTCATTTCCTCTACTGTTGTATGACCCAAAACAGAACCGACTAAGAAATCAGCAGACATACTCCAGTACGCCGATCGGGTCTCGCTTAGAATGTTTTCCTTGAGTTGATTGGATTGCGCTGCGAATTTTTCTTTTTCGATGTCTGCCAAGTGTGATGCACGATTCCGTAGCTGGGAAAATCTCTCCCAAGCCTGCTGATGTTGCTCTCTTGTTTCGAAGCCTTTGTAGCCCCTGAAGGTTGCTTGGATTTCTTTGCAGAGAGCCCAAATAGGACGCCAGTCGTGACGCTCGACCTCAAACCCCCAACTAAATCCTTCATCAACGTCTGGGATAGAGGCTTCTAATCTATCGATGAGCGATATAAGTGGATTGCCAAACATGACTAGCTCGATGCTCTCCCAAATCGACATTGCACGGTCGGGCTCCAATAAACACGGATAGTTATTCTGTGCCGAGTTGCCGTTGGGTTTCGCGATCCAGGCGGCCAGTCTCCGGTATCCCTTGGTCGTTCTGAAACCGCCGCATGGCCGCTTCTGTCTGACTGCCGAAAATACCGTCGGCAGGACCCGGTGCGTACCCGAGTTCGATCAATCGAAACTGAGCGCGCTGGATCTGAGGCGAGAAAGCCGGCGATGATGTCCTGGTTTGCCTAAGCTGCTTTCGCAGCGCCATTCTGTCTGACGATTGCTGGCTAAGCCTTTTCAATGCTTGGTTGATCTCCTGCACCGGCTTGGTCGTTCGTGCGTCAGCCGCAAGATAATGGCGTCGTGCCGTGGACAGATCGCCGCGTGACTCAGCACATACCCCCTGCAGATACGGCAAGGCATAGCCGCTGGGGTGCACTACGGCGGCGTCTTCCCATAGTGCGCAGGCGCGATCGAGCCGTCCTGCCTTGGCAAATGCGACGCCGCTATCCAGCTGGGTTTTTACGGCCGGCGGTGGAGTGGATTCGTCTTGGGTAATCAGCACGATATCCTGCGTGACATAGTAGGGCGCAATTGTTTTATTCAGTTCAGACAGCGCCTCGACTTTCGCGACGCGCAAGAGATCGCGCTGGTTCGGGGCGCTGATCCGCCCGCAGGCCGTGGCACTACTTTGTCGTGAAATGGAATCGGTCCCGGCGAGCCGGGCAGTCTTGACGTTGACCAGTTTCGGAACAAATGAAAACGTAGCCGTGTACTTGGTGCACGTAACGGGCACATTCGACCACTTTTTGCAATCACCATCTCGGTCTTTTCGTGTGCATTGACGCTCAGTGCCTTTGAAGCGGACTTGGTGGACGTCGTATTCAGTGATGGTGCCCATGAGAATTCCATCGACGCCGATGAGCCTGCCGACCCTCACGGCAGTGTCAAGATCGATCAAGCCGGAACGGCTAAGCCGCTGCTCTTCAATGATGTGGTGGAGCTGCCGGCGCTCAATGACTTGGAAATACGGCCGTCCTTCGACTTGGATGCTGGCGATAGATGCTTCAACGTCTGCTGTGATCTCTCCATTGGTTCGTCTTCCATGCTGGAAAGGCAGCACTGCAATGCGCTTGATGCCAGTAGCCTCGTTGAATTTGGCGGGAACAAGAGCCGTAGACTTGATCGCCGGACCTGAACAGCCAGCTACGATTATACTAAGGGCTAGAATTACCGCCTGAACGTATCGTCCCAGATTCTTTTCTTTCATGCGTTCATCCGTTGTTTTCGTCCATTTACACGTCGTGATCCCAGTCGGCGTGGCTGGTATTGTGCTCCAGAAAAGACGGGGCAGCCAACCACGGAGCACTGTGCAAACTCGACGCGCCGGTCAGTTGCTTCTCATCTGTCGGGTCAAAGTTCACCGACGGCCGCTCGCCCGTTCACGTCGTTTGTGGGCTGCTTGTGCTGTTACTTGGTGGGGATTTGTCCGCCGCGCGTTGGCCCGCGAGTATGAAGACACACGATTTTTGAGACCTTGTTCGCCGAACTTGCCGGTTAGCTCCCCAGTGCCTCCCTCGTGGAAATCGGCACCCAGTGCTTCAAAAATCCCACCAAGTACAAGGGTGCCGGCGACGGATAGGCGGTGGGAGAGTCCCGCGCCGGGACAGTCGTTGGGAAGGCGACTGTGCTTAAGATGCGTGACAAGCACATCGGTTAGCTCATGCAGTAAGCTGAACAGCACGGTGCTCGAGTTGAGGCAACAGGTTGAAATTTGATGGGATTTAGCAGGCGTTGGCGTTACCAAAGGTGTGCGGTGTTCGCATTGATGATGGCAGTAACAGCCGCGTCAGCGGGCGTGCAGACGGTCAAGACTGGCGTTGCCTCACCGCAGGGCGATTCCGAGTTGGGCAACATCGAACTGCTGCGCGAACGCGCGATAAGGAACGCGATGGAGCTGGCGTTGGCGGAGGTGAGAGGCACGACGGTCAGCGCCGAGCGGTCGGTGACGGCGCGGTCCAGAAGCGAAGTGCAGGTACGCGATGGCCGGGGCACTGACGACGTTGGTCAGGACATCCGGCAGGGCAATCGTGCCCTGGTACGTACCGAGGGGCACGTGCGTGTACTCGAAATCCTTAATGAGTGGGAAGAAGATGGCCGCTATTATGTCACGGTACGGCTTGACGTGCTGGATGCCGCCGAAGCCAACAAACAGCTCGGCGCGGGATTTTACTGGCAGCGGATTGGTAAACCGGGAGTTTCGGTCCTGCTCAAGACGACACAGGGTCAACATGCCTCGAATACCGATCCATACACTCTTCGCTATATCCGTGATGTGTTGGGCAAAAACGGTATTCCAACGCCTCATCACGCCGAAAGGGGTGCGCGGTACGTCGTGGAAGTGACGCAGGAGGTCAACACCCGTTTCTTTCAACGGTTTGCCACCTATGCGGCGGATTGTCGTATTTCGTACCGGGTCATCGACCGGCAAACACAGCAATCGTTGGTTGAAGACCGCAAATCATACGGTCCGCAGGGTGGCTTCTCGGACGATGCCGTGGCGCATGATTGTCTTGCGCAGATCACGCCCGGACTCTCCGCACAACTGGTGCGTGCGTTGGCGAGTGTTTTCAATGACCAGTGGCATCAAGGTGATGACTTCGTGCTGCAAATTGCCGAATTGCCTGGGTCGCAACTCCCCGTCGCGATGGAGACAATCAGCCAGGCATTCCGGCTGAAAGAGGGACGCATGGATCGGTATGCCGAGCAGGTATTGGCAGTCACTGTACGCTACCAAGGTGATAACACGGCGTTGCTGAATGCGGTGATGACCGCATTCGACGATGCTGGCCACGCGGTGGTGCCGCAACATGTGGAAGTCAACAAGATTCGTTTTCGATGGATTGCCCGTGACGACAGGAGAACATCAAAATGGGAATGAGAATAAGTGCTGCATGGCTGCTTTGGTTGTCGGCAATGTCGGGGGCGTGGGCAACCGATGACCCGGGCGATGTTCTGCATCGTGCGGCCGACCTGCAAAGATCGAGCGAGATCGCACAAGTGTCGTTGCACGACCGGTGGGCGGTCTACCGGGAACGCATTGGTTGGGGCGATGGGGCGCTGGAAGGGGGGGTCGCGTACTTTCCGGACCGCCAGCTGATTGTAAGCTCGGCAGAGGAGGCTACCTGGGTCCCGATGGGACAGCCGGGTTGGGTCGAGGCACGGGTCGTAGCCTTTGAGCGAGCGGAACTGCAGGCGAAGGCGAAGATCATCCAGTTTCTCAGCAATACGATCGATCAGCGCCGCGCGATTGATCTTTTGCAACAAAGCGAATGGTCGCACGGCACGATGGTTGAGGTGCGCAATGCCGCTGACGTCGCATCAACCCTCGAGCGTATCGGCAAGAAGACGTTGGTGGCGACCGAGGCATTGGTCACTTCGCTGATTAAGAAACTGGATCCAGACTACGATCTTGCGGCATTCGATGATCATTCTCTCGAGGGCCTGCGCCTAACGCTTGAGAACCAATTCAAGCGCAAGGTCAACAGTCTGGTCCTACAGACGCTGGGCGGGGTTACGCCGGTTTACACTACCGAAGGTGAAATCGATGGCGAGTATCGCGTGCTCGTGAGCGTAGTATGGTCGCCCAAACTCAATACTGTTGCCATGAGCCTGGCCAACGACGTCGACCCGGCGCGCCCGGTGTCGCCGGGCGAGAAATTGGAGGACGGCGTGCCTTCTGACCCGGACGTTTTGCTCGGCACCTGGGGTACGCGGGTTGTCATCGATGAGCATGGCCAGTTCGCCGTTGTCGCATACGCTCAGGCGCAGCCGCGCCGAGCCCCGCCCGGGCGCGAAGGCAGTGCGACCCATGACGCCAAGAAGGTCGCTGCCACCAGGGCACGCGCCCAGATCGTCAATTTCATCAAGGAAAGTCTTAGCATGCGCTCGGGCGAACAGGCGAGCCAGGTGCTGCGTGAGTATTCCGATCTGACATTTGCAACAAAAACGGTCCGTGAATACAGGGAACGTATCACCGGAGCAAAGGTATCGGTGACCTTCCGGGGCATCCGTACGCTCAAGGAGTGGTCTTACCCGCATCCTGTGACGGGGCAGCCGGTCGCCGGTGTTGTCGCCGCCTGGTCGCCGTCGAGCTCTAACATGGCGGCGCAGATGAAGGATGCGATGTCGCAGCGCGCGACGCGAAAAGCGGTGTCACCGCCACCGAAGAGAGCATCACAGGGCGCCCACCGCACTCTCGAGTCGATGCCGGTGGATACAAGCCAGTACTGAAGGTGGTCGGCGAACCCTCACCGATGGGTTCCCGACGGGGCATGCACGTCAAAACGGTGCCTGTCTCGGTACCAACAGCAGGCACTCAGATTAGCGGAGGACTGACGGCGCGTGGAAATTGAGAGAGATTGGTATGGCGTCCACTGGCGATTGCTGCGCAGCAACCTGATCCGGCTGTGCGTACGGGAGGCGCAGCCGTTTTTCGACGCGCTTCAATCCGAGAGCGATGAGATCGAGCAGGTGTCGATGGCGTTTGTCGAACAGGTCATAGCGAATATCTCCAAGCGTGTGCCGCATGACCAGTTGGGACTGTGGCAAAACGCGTTACCGTTGCTGGCGAACACCGCAAGATTTGCCGATTGTGTCGCTCGCGACGTGGACGCCTTGCGCGGACAGATGAAGCGTAAGGGGCGGCAAGTGACGTCCAAGCAAGCGCTCGGGCAGTTGCTTTGGCATTTTCTGGAGCAATCTCGTCGCGAGTTCGTTGCAATGGAGAAAGGCGTTACAGCTGATCGAATAAAGCGCTGGGAGCGGTTGGACCGGGTCAGTCGGGAAGTGGCTGCGCAGCCGCCGATTACCGATTCGCGGTGTACGGACGAACATTTCGCAGCGGTCGCAGTGTTCGTCAAGACGCATCACCCCGATGATCGCAATCTGCCACGTAAACCGTCGACGATTCGCCAATACTTCCTCGAGTTCAGCGATACCTGCCACGAACTCGGTGTCGACGACACAATTTGCTTACCCAACGAGTTGGCGGCTGAAGCGTGGGCGCAGGCAGCACCCGGCCAGGAAACGGATATCTGGGAGGCGTTGGGCACCCTGAGTGCCATGGACCGCGCTATCCTGGATATTGAGTGTGACACAACGTTGGGCGACGTGCGTTATATGAGCAAAGAGTCCTTTATGCGTGAACATCAGCTGGATACGGCGACCTATGAGGCGCACCTGCAGGACGTTCTCGACCGTGTATTGCCGCTGGTCCAGCACATCGCACGGGGAAAGTGGGATGGAGGTGAGCAATGAGTAGTCGAAATCTGCATAAACTCATGGCGTATGTCCTCGCAAGACAAGTTGAATCCGGCGAGTATGGCGCGGTCTCCGAGCAACGATTGCGTGAAGCACTGACCGATGGTCCAGATCTGGATGACGCGGAACGCGCGCTGTTGCTGCTCTCGCCGGTGGCACGCGATGATTGGGATAGGGTTCGGCGTGAGGTGCTGGACGATGTGCGTGAGCATTGGATGGGCAGCGGGGCGGATACCGAACTCGTACCGTTGGCGGCATCGTCGGCATCAGACACGGGCCAGATTGACGTCAACGGTCCGGATTTCACCGTGAGTCTGTTCCAACAGGATCACGAAGGGACGACCTGGGTCATTCTCGTCCAGCTGGGGCCCAACTTACGCGCGGGCCTGTATCCGATGTCAACGCTACGCCTCATCGATGACGAAGGACTCGAGTGGGCGAGGGGCCGGCCGGATGCGCAGGGAGAGCTGATCGCGACCTGGCACAACGACGAGGTTAGCCTGCAGGAGCGCGCGAAAGGCCATCGTCTGAGGCTTGAGCCAATCTAGAAACCCGAAGATACTTGAATCAGTGTGGGACGGCGTGTCCCGTGAGCAGCAAAGGCGTTGGGTTGGAATCGACAAGCAGCGACAATCATCCCGATGCCGGCATCGGGCCAAGGACCGCAGTCGCGCACGTCGACGCGTTTTTTCCTTGCGTGCACGGGCACGACACCGGCGAGATGGTTCAACTACAGGCCTTTGCCGCTTCCAAGCTAAAAGCCACGATCAAGATCACCTCACCGGCCATCGACGATACGGCCGCGCAGCATGTCGTCGGGGCGTCGCGTTTTGGCGAACGTGACAGCAAAAGCGCGCTGGGCGTGATCGCGTCGGTCTCCAATCCGTCTTTCTCAGGAAACAGTTATCAGCTGACGCTGGCCATCACAGACAAGTTGGCCCGCTACGGTTGGGCGAGGGTAGCAGCGCCGCTAATTGCGACGGGTCGCATACCCACCAACGGCTGCGGACGTGTGGAGAGCATCGATGGCCTCGAGACCAAGCTTCGTCTGATACTACGCGACGCTTCACCCGGCAGTATTTTTGTCTTCCCGGCAGCGAATCAGCAGGTCCTGTCGTCGGCTGAACTGGGGCTGCTTGAGGAGATTGAGGCACGTGACATCATGTGGCAAGCGATCAGCCATATTGACGAACTCGAGGGACAACTCTGGAATAGCCCTGAAAGCGCGACGGCGCCGACGTCCGAACCGTACGAAGATTCGGAGGCCGATGTCGGCGACCTTTCGTCCATGCCGGCAACGTCAAGATCCCGTGCTAGCCTCTTTGTGCTGGTTACCGTAGCGCTCGCCGGCGCCGTGCTAGTGTGGACGTTTGTTTCCGACAAAAAAGCCGCGGATGTCTCAGAAACCGTCCACATACCTTTTGAAGTCGATATCGAGGGCAACACGAACCCGACCGAGCCGACTGTCATTGAAAATGCGAGCCCTCAGGCGAGCGGGGCAGACGAGCGCCCAGCGACCTCTCGCCCCCTTGAATCCGGCTTTATCAATACCGAAGCATACTGAAGCGTCCATCTTGGCATTTCCCCACCAAGTTGTTAAGTGAGCCAGCCGGCCATAGAGGCTGCTGGTCAAGCTTTCAAACAACGTCTGGGAATACCCAAGGAGACAACGACATGAACTTTCTCGGCAATGCCGCGGTATATGTAGTCCTCTACGTCCTTTTCATGCTGCCGACCTACCTGCTGCCCTACGTGGGCTCGAACTCGGCCGTCGTGGGCTCGCTGGCCCTGGCGAGCGACGCGGGTGTTCACCCGGCTTTTGTCGCGCATGCCGGTTTGCTGCTGGCGTTGATCGCACTTACCTGGGTCCGTGGCCGGCGGGTTGAAAAAGCCTGGCTGATCGTGTTCCCGGTACTGGCCATGGTGTTCGATCTTGCACCGGCTTTGAATAACATCCCACTTGTCCCGACCGTGATGCACCTGTTGGCGATCATCCTCGGCGTTGTCGGGTCACGTGTGGTGGTTGAAAATAGGGCTTCAACGGGATCGGGCGTCTGACGTCAGACTCAGGATGCGCCGGCCGGATAGGGGCGGCCGGCGGTATTCTCAGGCGGGGTCCCGGATGCTATGTGTACCGATGGTATGTCGTCGCTACGGGTAACGGAAACTAAACCCCCTTCGCGAGCGAACTTTTCAGCAATCGTTGATCGCAACGACCTGCGTGAACCGGGAAAAAACCGTCAGGTTGGGTTAAGAACTAAAAAAGGGAAAAACCAATGTACATAAAGGCTTTCTGGTTGCTGTGTATCTATCTTGCTACGGCGGCCACTGTCGGATCGGCGGCTGGGAACAACGATGCGAGGCAGTGGAAAGGGCACGAATCTGCGCAGATTCAACTCGCGTTCCTAGGCGATCTTCTCAGGGACTTGGGAGACGGAGTCGACAGGTTGCTAGAAGGCAATAATAAGGAGGGGGAGGCAGACACGAACGGAACCTCTGGAAGCAACTCTACCAGGTCAGCCAGTGAGCCGAAGAAGACCTACGAGTTCTTTGGGTTATCCCTAGAGACGCATCGAGAAATACAAACCGCGCTGAACACGCTTGGCTACCCAGTGGGCACGCCTGATGGTATTCCTGGGCCCAAAACGCAGGCTGCAATCCGTGATTATCAGGCCCAACACAAACTTCCAGTAACCGGCGAGCCGTCGCTTGCGTTGCTGTCGCATCTGCGCGATTCATCGAACGCCAACTCGACTGGCAGTAGCACGTCCGGTGAAACTGCCGAGATTGTCCCCGAAGACATCCTGCAATCGACGCTCGCCGATAACGCGAACTACGCTGAGTTTCGTGAACGATTCACGGTGCAAAAAGTTAACGATATCGTAGACTGGGTCGAAAAGCGTCCGTCACTAGACGTTCAGCTCATCAAGATCCACGTGTTGGCTCGAATCTACGGGCTGGAGCTCCCGAAGAAGTTCAGTGTTGGCCCCCGAGTATTGCTCGAAACCAGCCCGCTGAAACGGACCGATGAGGATTCGATCCAAGGGCTGTTGCAATTGACTATGCAGGAAATCGCGGATGCCAACGGGGTGACCGTCGATGACTTGCGAATATTGAATGATGCACGAAATATCCATCAGATCCGCGAAGACGAGGATGCCGTTCGGAACGGCAATGTCGCGCGTGCAAAAGTGGCGGCGGATCCCCTGTGGGAATTGTTACCACCGCATAAGTCTGCATTTCACACGATCGGTTATGAGCCAGGCACGATTGAGAAATGGGTGGCCAAGGACGGCAAAGAGCTGGTTTTCCAAAAGCGAAACGGCGAGTGGGTCTTCATCAAAGACGGGATAAACAGCGGGACATACAATTACGCGCAAGCCGATTCGGCGCACACGCTCCTGGATATATTCCCCTGGTTGCTTTGGGGTGCCGGCGGTAACGAGAAACTACGTTGGGAGCAGAGACTGGCGATAATGCGAGAGCAATTGGCGCCTTATTTGAAAGGTGTATTCGTCGAAACAACGTTTGATTTGGCCTCGACGAGCAAGGAGTTGGCTGACGCAGCGATCGATAGACTAGTAGAGAGCGCGCAGACTGTGAAGTCTGGCGTGAAGCGGCTAGACGGGGTCATTGGTGCAAGCGATTCACTTACCAATATCAGGCAATTTCTCCAGGAAAACTTCTCGGATACCTACGACGCTATTTGGAACGCCGACGTTCCGGAAATAGCGACAAAAGAGGCCCAACTGCGGGTAGCTTATGTCGTTGCCAAGTTGGTACATACACCGATTGTGGGTGAGAAGCTGCTTGAGCGTATCAGTCTGGATAGTCACGAATTCGTTAAGTTTGCTACCCAGCAGCCTTCAGCAGCTTGGGCCGCCGCCGGTCTGGACTTCAGCAAGGGAGTTGTAAAAGGTGTCGCCGAAGAACTGATCGTATCAACGGCTGCGTCGCTCGTTACTGATGCACTTTTCAAGCTCGATCCTTGGAGCAAAGTGCCAGCAAAAATGGAAAACCCATTGCGAGCATTCGTCCAGGCTTCGATCGTAGAAACCTATGCCATTGTGCGGGCAGCAACCAGCCCATCCGAAGCCCCCGAAATCGTTATTGGGAAGGTTTTTGATCGCTACTACGAGGTGATCAAGATCATTGAGGCATCACGATTGCTTGCGGCCGAGCAAGATCAGGGGTTGCTGGCTTCGGCTTTCGCTGCCGAGACGGCTGCACGACTCGTTACGCGCTATCCAACACAAAAAAGCAAGGAAGTAGCGGAGAGTTCGATGAACTCGATGTTGTCTACGTTGAAAGACATCGTTGGCAAGGACGACGAAGAAAAAGTCAAACAAATCATGTCTCTCGGTTATCAGGCCCTCGTGGTGCACTTCGAAGGCGACGCAATGTCGAAGGCTAAGCACATTAAGGAGATCAACGCGATCGCAGGCTCACCATCAAACATTAAACCATGGAGCGCGGTGACCAATTTCATCGACTGGGCCACGCTGGTGGCTAATAAGGGCAAAGATGCACACTACCGTGCCGGCGAGATCGTCTTATCGTCAACGGCATTAGCCGATGACGTACTCTTGGCCGACTCCAGACAAACCGCTAATCGGGAAAACGTCGAGAATCAAACGGGTGCAGCTGAATCTGAACAGACATCAAGCGCTAAAGTGACACCGGAAAAGCATCGATCTGAGTCAGACAGTAGTGAGAATTGCAAGACAGAATTTATTAAACTTGCGGCAAACTCAGCACATTGCGGTTATCAGCTAGATACCGCAGGAAACCTTCGTTTCAACCGAGAGGGTATACCTGGTCTAAGCCCAATCGTAGTGACTCATGCGTATCGAAACGGAAAATGGGAACCAAGTGCAGTGGCAACCAATCTGGTTCTTTTTCCATCGTCTCCGTCAGGGCGATATAGGGTCATCCAGGCCTGCGAAAACGACCTGTGCTGGGATGTTCGCCTCTTCGATACAGTAACCAAGAGAAACGAAAAGGTCTCTCTTGGGAAGTATGGCCCGAGAAGATGGATCAAATGGTCTCCAAGTGGTCGATTTGCGGTGCTCTATGACGACAACGATGGCGGCTATTGGCTGCATGTCGTGGACATGGAGAGGCTTACTTCGTTCACATACCCAGAGGGGTATGATCATCTTTCGTCTATTGACTTGGAGAGCTTCAAGTGGATTGATGATGATGTGTTTTCAATCATTATGAACGACTCAATCAATGCTGCATTCAAGATTCAAAAGACCGGAGTTGCCTTAGCAGAAGTGAACGCAACAGAAGGCCAACTAGCGAATCTTGATTCGCCGAAAAAAGCTCGGGCGGAGAAACTTGAGAAGCTCTTGGATGCGGAATCTTTCGATGGTATCTCGTCCAAAGAACTTAAAATGGTATTGTCAGAAGTCCGAGAAAAAGTAGAGCGCGACATTACGAGGAAGTTTGAGCTTCAGCAATCGGTTTTCGGAGTAAACGTACCACAACAAATCGCCAACGGGCGCAGGCAATTCTCACAAGCCCATCAAGTTGCGATCTCAAAACTAAGACAGAAGTATTCTCGATTGGCGCGAATTGGATTAATAAAACACAAAGAAAACATTGTAGAACGCGCGATGATGAGCATGCCTGTCGGTAATGTTAGTTTTCAGGCTGAGATCACTAATGCTGCTAAGCCATATGTTGTTGAAGAGAAGCATGGCAGAGTCGAATTGTTGGTTGGGGTATATGGAATTGGCGAGGTTATCGCTGTTGAAAAGTTAAGGGAAGGCTTGTTTGAGATCGAATACTCGGTGAAGCCGTTCTTTTCCGATCTAGCAAAAGAGTTTGATGTTACAAGAGAAAAAGAGCGCGAAGAGAAAGAGGTCATCTTGATCGAGGCGTTGGAAAAGAAGGAAGAAACGTCTGGGAGGTCTTGGGCCTTGTTCGACGGACCATTTGAGCAATCGACTCGATGGTGCCAAACACTCTCCTCGCTTAGATGCACGACCCTGATTACACGTAAAGACTCGGAGCGGGTGCGGGTGATTGATTTCAAAGCACCGAAAGATGCGCCCCCTAAGTATCGCAGAATGGAATCCTCAGAAATCCCGAAAACAATCGGGGAGCATCTGAAGAAGTTTCATAAAAGAAGATACGAAAAAATGGACTTTGAGAGGGTTAGGAGACTAAACGGTTGGGATGGTGACGTAAAAGAGAATACCCCGATCCCTTTTCCTGATTCAAAACGTCTTTATTTCGCTTTCGATGGATATACGCCAGACGAGTTTGCGCTTCAACCCGAGAAGTACTCTTTCGCGGAATCGGATTGCAGGGATCAGATTGTTAAAGGAATCGACAACGGTGCGGTTTGTGCAGTTCAGAAATCAGGTTATCGAATGGGTATCAAAGAGTTTCTTCGGAATCATTGGTATTTGCGGCGACATCCGATCATGAGGGATGACATCATCGACTACAAAACGAAATGGAAGAAGCCTTCTGTCGAAAAGTTCAAAGCAATGAATGGTCTCGATTCCAAATCTGTGGTCTCAAATCGCTACTACAAGATGGCGCAGCGCGGCACCGAGTCCGCAGAGTGAAGCGGGCTTCTCGAGTGAGGGTGTAATCCTCCTGGAAAATGATTGGACCCGGGAGTAGAACTTTAGAGCTGGCGATGTATTTCTTTAAATGCAGATTATTGTTATAGAAAAATCACATTAATTTTTATGCTAAATAAATTTTTCTACGCACTTTTTATCGTGTTTATGATGTTTATTGGTGCTGGGTGCAGTGGGCCGGTGGCGGAGATTGAAGGTCGCGTGATAGATGATAAAGGCGATCCGTTGTCTGGAGTTGCGGTCAACATATCGAAGACCCGTTATGAGACGCTCACGGACGATGCTGGACAATACATAATCCCATATGCGCCGGGCCGGTTTGAGATCATCTATTCAAAGTTTGGGTATGTATCCAAAACACTATTGTTAGATATCCAGGAAAAAGTCGAGTTTCCTGCCGAGACAATAGTCTTAGAACAGGATGACTACAACTCAAGTGTAGAAAGATTGGGTGCATTCCTTCTTCGAACTTTGGCCGAAGGAAACAAGGCGGCTTTTGAGACGTTTTTGATAATGGGTGATGCAGAACTATTGAAGTTTGCCCCACATAAGTTTAAGGGATATCAGGATTTTGAAGTATTGGAACAGTTTAAAAGCCAGCGATTGGAGATTTTGGAATCATGGGACGAACGGTCCGCGATTTTTTCTGGTACGAGTAGTTCATGGAGCGAAGCCGAGTTGAGTGAGGTGATTATGCTGGCGAGCCACGAAAGCCCATATGGCAAATCGGGAGACTTCGCGATAGAATATCAACTAAATGGAGTCATTGATTATATAGAATTTTCAATTGGTTACGTTGATGATAAGTGGAAAATATATACGCCACTGACTGGAAAGAATATTACGAAGATGCTTTCCCATTAGTGATTAACTGAATAGGTGTTAACAAACGAGCGTAACGTATCTTGATGGTTGAGTGGAGCGGCCACGGAAGATTCGGTTGTGGCCGCTCTCAGGCATTGACAACCTCGATCTAAAGGTATTCTTCCGTCAGATCTATCTCTCTCAGTTGACCAGCAATGTCTGTAACGGTCGCAGAGCGGAACCAACAACCTGGCACCTAGTGTCAGAATCAAATCTAGTTTTTTGCAGATCAGGCAATCAGCGCGACACTCTTGACCTGGGCATAAAGCTCCATGCCCTCGCGCAGACCCAGTGCGACGGCCGAGTGCCGGGTAAGACGCGCAAGCAATGTTTGACCGTCGGCCAGTTCGAGCCTCGCTAACAATTGGCTGGGGCTGATGTCGCGTGTATCGACTACCTTTGATGGCAGGATGTTGAGAATGCTGGTGTCGCTGTGGGGATGCAGCGCCAGACTGACATCGCGTGCCCGGATTTCGACCCGTGCATGTTTGCCGACTGGCAGATCCTCACGCGAGACGGCGAACCGTCCTGCTTCGGTACCGATCCATGTGAGGTGATAGGTCAGATCGTGCGCCGACACGAAACCCTCGATCACCGACACGGCATCGTCGAAGCTGGCCAATGGCAGGTCCAGCCGCGTCAATAGCGTTGCTGCGTCACCCTGTGCGACGACTTTCCCGTCAGCGAGTAACACCATGTGGTCGCCCAGTCGCGCGACTTCGTTCGGATCGTGTGAAACATATAACGACGGGATCGCGAACTCGTCATGCAGACTTTCCAGATAGGGGAATATCGCCTGTTTGGCGCCATGATCAAGGGCCGACAGCGGTTCGTCCATCAGCAGGATTTGCGGACTGGTCAACAGCGCACGACCGATCGCGACCCGTTGACGTTCACCACCGGACAGGCGAGCGGTGGCGCGTTTCAACATCGGGCCTATGCCGAGCAGCTCGACCACATTGTCGAACTTGATCCAACGTTGGTTCTTGGGGATGCGCCGCCAGCCGTATTCGAGATTGTCGCGCACCGACAGGTGCGGGAACAGGCTGGCCTCCTGGAACACATAGCCGACCGACCGTCGGTGTGGCGGCAGAAAGGACTTACCGCCCTGCCAGGTTTCGCCGTTGATCCGAACCAGGCCACGTGGCGCACGCGCCAGACCGGCAACGGCGCGCAGTATACTCGTTTTGCCCGAACCCGAATGGCCGAACAGGGCGGTCACGCCATTGCCCGGTGCGGTGAAACGCACGTCGAGTTGAAAGTCGCCCAGGCGTTGGTCCAGATCGATCTCGACGCCCATACTCATGTCGTCGCCTTACGATCGAGTCGCCCGTTGATCAGGTAGAGGCTGAGCAAGACGATGAAGGCGAACACCAGCATGCCGGCCGCCAAGATATGGGCCTGGTCGTATTCCAGGGATTCGACATGATCGTAGATTGCGATCGACAGCACTTTGGTCTCGCCCGGGATGTTGCCGCCGATCATCAGGATGACGCCGAACTCGCCGATGGTGTGCGCGAACGATAAAACCGCCGCTGTGAGAAAGCCGGGGCGGGCGAGCGGCAAGACCACGGTGACGAAGCGATCCCAGGGCGATGCGCGCAGGGTCGCCGCGACCTCCATCGGCCGACTGCCGAGTGATTCGAAGGCGGTCTGCAGGGGCTGTACCGCGAACGGCAACGAATAGATCACCGACGCGACGACCAGTCCTTCGAAGGTGAACGGTAGGGTGCCCAGCCCGATCGCGTCGGTGAACTGTCCGACCGGGCCCTGGGGCCCCAGCATGATGAGCAGATAAAAGCCGAGCACGGTCGGTGGCAACACCAATGGCAAGGCGACAATGGCGGCTATCGGTTGTTTGTACCAGGCTGTCGTGCGTGCTAACCACCAGGCGATGGGTGTGCCCAGGATCAGCAGCAAGATGGTGGACAGGCCGGCGAGTTCGAGCGTCAGCCAGACCGGTTCCCAGTCGAAGCTCACGTCCGCCATCGCTTGGCTCCGTTGTTGCACGAAGTGGGAACCGCCATACCACCACCGTCTCCGGCGACGCCTCAGTCGAGGTCCCGGCGCTCGACCAGCTCCGGATCGGCGGTGATGGTGCGATAGATCTCGATGCGTTCGCCTTCGTTGACTTTGGCGTCGAGCTTGGTGACCTTGCCGAAGATACCGACCTTCTGGGTCTCGAGATCGATCTCGGGAAATTGTTCGAGCATGCCGGAGAATTTGATGGCCTCACGCACGGTCGAGCCGTCGGGCACTTCGAGCTTCAACCACACTTGCTTGAATCGATCGGCATAGGCGACACCTACGTTCATGACGATGACCTCTCAGGTTGCCGCTTCGGGTTTGCCGGTCAAGGTTTCCGCCGCGTTATGCGCACGCTCGGCGATGATGCGGTCGATAAGACGCTTACCCGCGAGAAGGAAACCGAGCACGATGAAACCGCCGGGCGGCAGGATGATCAGCAAAAAGCCCTTGTAGTCCGGAATCAATACAGATTCGAGGAAGGATGCCCAAGGGCCGAGTAACAATGCCGCGTTGGCGAACAGCGTGCCGCTGCCGAGGATCTCGCGCGCCGCGCCAAGTAGCACCAACACGAAGGTGAAACCGATACCCATCATCAGCCCGTCGAACAAGGACGGCAGCACGCGGTTGCGTGACGCGAAGGATTCGGCCCGACCTAGGATGGCGCAGTTGGTCACGATCAGCGGGATGAACAGCCCCAACACCTTGTGCAGATCGTGTACCCAGGCGTTCATCGACATGTCCACCAGGGTCACCAACACCGCGATGATCAATACGAACACCGGTATACGTACCTGAGGTGTAATGAACTCGCGCAGGCTGGCGATCAGCAGACCGGACGCGACCATCACCGTGGTCGATGCCAGGCCCATGCCGAGGCCGTTGGTCGCGGTGCCGGTCACGGCGAGCAGCGGACACAGGCCGAGCGCCTGGGCGAACACGATGTTGTTGTCCCAGAAGCCGTCGCGTGCGATGCGTTTGTAATCGGTACTCATGCCATTGCCCCGTTGCGTGTCCTACTCATTCACCGCCGTCGAGTTGTGGCTTGTCCTGCGGCGGTTGCAGCAGGGTCTCGCGATGATCGTTGAAAAAGTGGAGTCCGCCCTCGATCGCCGCGACCACCGCGCGCGGCGTGATGGTCGCGCCGCTGAAGGAATCGAATTGGCCGCCGTCCTTGTCGACCTTCCAGCGTTCGACCGGCGGATTGCCCAGCGACAGGCCGTCGAAGGCCAGTATCCAGTTGTCTCGTGCGATTTCGATCTTGTCGCCGAGCCCGGGGGTTTCGGCATGCGACAACACGCGTACACCCAGAATACGGCCCTTGGCATCCAGCCCGAGGATCAGCCGGATGTCACCGGCATAACCGCGACCGATTACCTCCCAGGCCAAGGCGCTCACATGCAGACCGGCGGTGCCGCGATAAATCGTGAGAGGCCGGCCGTCGGCATCGGCCAGCTCGATCGGCGCGGCCAGCAGATCGTTGTCGTAGAGTTGTTCCGGCATGACCTGTTGCAACGATTCCTGCAGGTCTTCGCGTTGACGTTCGGCGATCACATCGCGTGTCAGCAGATTGCCGGATACCAGCAGTATGGTCGCCAAGGTCGAAAACAGACCGAGGACGAGCGCCTGATAGCCGACCTTTTCGCGGAAGGGCGTTTCGGTGGCGTCGCTCATGATTCACCGGCCTTCTTGTCGGTGTACTCCAATGCTTCGCCTTTGCGGTCGCGGCCATAGATACGCGGTTTGAAATAGTGGTCGATCAACGGCGTGCAGGCATTCATCAGGATGACCGCGAAGGCCACCCCTTCCGGGTAACCGGCCCAGGTACGAATCACATACACCAGCAGGCCGCAGCCGGCGCCAAACAGGATTTGACCGCGTACCGATACCGGTGAGGTGACCAGATCGGTCGCGATGAAAAAGGCGCCGAGGATGACCGCGCCGCTGAGCAGATGGGTCAGTGGATCGAGATAGCGGGTCGGATCGATTAAATGGAAAGTGCCGGCGACGATGATCAATGTCCCCAGCATCGCAACGGGGATGGTCCAGCTGATAACCCGCTTGAGCAGCAAGAACAGTCCGCCGAGCAGAAGCAACAATGCCGAGGTCTCGCCCATGCTGCCCGAGGCATCGCCCCAGGTGAGTTGCCAGGGGGTATGGATGGCATCGATCTGGTCCAAGGTGAGGCCACGGCTCAGCTCGGTTTTGACATGCCCCAATGTGGTGGCACTGCTGACCGCATCCATATTGGCTGCACCGCCGAAGGTGATCGCCAAGCCGCCCAGCAAGCCGGGGTCGTTCGCCGACAACAGCGGCGTCGGTGTGGTGAACAGCGTCATCTCCAACGGGAAGGAGATCAACAAGGCCACCCGCGCGACCATCGCCGGGTTGAACAGGTTCTGGCCGATGCCGCCGAACACATGTTTGGCGACGACGATGGCGATCAAGGCACCGACCACGCCGATCCACCAGGGTGCCCAGGGCGGTAGTGTCATCGCCAACAGCCAGCCGGTAAGCAGGGCAGAGCCGTCGAGCAAATAAGGCTTGATCGGTTTGCCGGCGATACGCAGACAGACCGCCTCGGCGATCAGTGCGGAGACCACCGTGACCAAAAACAAAAAGATCGCCGGCCAGCCGAACCAATACAGACTGAATGCCGTTGCCGGCAATAGCGCCAGCAGCACCAGTCCCATGGTGCGACGCACGCTCGCCTTGGCGTGCGTATAGGGACCGGAGACGAGGTTCTGCTCGATCATGCCTCGGCCTCGGCGGCTTCCGCCTCGCGACGCTTTTTCTCTTCCATGGCCTTTTTACGCTTGGCCATGGCCTCGCGTTTGGCACGCTTGATCTCTTCCATGCGCAGTGTGCGTGCTTCGGCCAGGCGCTTGGTCTCGCCTTGCTTGTGTTGCGCCCGCTGACGCGCGGCCAGTTCGCCCTTGGCGAACTTGAAGTAATGCACCAGGGGAATATGCGACGGGCAGATGTAAGAACAAGAGCCACAGGCGACACAGTCCAACAGACCGAGCGATACCGAGGCGTCCAGGCTGCCGGCGCGGATGTTCGCTGCCATCTCCAAGGGCACCAGGCCGCAGGGGCAAACGCTGACGCAGCTCGCGCAACGAATACAAGGCATCTCCGGTTGTGCCCGGACCTCTTTCTCGGTTAGTGCAAGCAGGCCATTGCTGCCTTTGACCGCCGGCACTCGTATGCTCGGTAACGGTTGTCCCATCATTGGGCCACCGCTGATCAGCCGCACCGGTTCTTCTGTGAAACCGCCACAGTGATCGACCAGGTTTTGTAAGGGTGTGCCAAGTAAAACGCGCAGATTACGCGGTCGGCTTACTGCCTCGCCGCTGACGGTCATGATACGCGAGATCAGCGGCCGGCCATGAAAGACGGCCTCGTAGACCGCGAGTGCGGTCGCGACATTGTGCACCACGACACCGATGTCCGCGGTTAGTCCGCGTGCCGGGGTCTCCTTACCCGTCAGTGCCTGAACCATGTGTTTTTCCGAGCCCATGGGATAACGGGTCGGTATGCCGACCACGTCGACCTGCGGATGTTTCGCGGCCGCGGCGCGCATGGCGGCCTGTGCGTCCGGCTTGTTGTTTTCGATAGCGATCAGCACTTGTGTTGTGCCGAGTGCACGCGCGATCAGCAGGATGCCGTTCATGATGTCTTCCGACTGCTCGCGCATCAGGCGATCGTCGCAGGTCAGATAGGGTTCGCACTCGGCACCATTGATCACCAGGGTGTGCAAGTCGTAACGATTGCGCAGATTCAGCTTGACCGCCGACGGGAAGGTCGCGCCGCCCATGCCGACGATACCGGCCTTCGCGACCCGCTCGGCGATCGCCTCGGGTGACAACAGAAAAGGCTCGGGTACCGGATCCAAGTCGTCGATCCAACGGTCTTCGCCGTCGGGCTTCAGCGTGATGGTGCGTACCGACAGGCCCGAGGCATGATGTGCCGGATAACCGCCGACACCCATGATGCGGCCCGAGGTCGGGGCATGCACCGGTGCCGACATCGCGCCCTGGCAGCGTGCCAGTAACTGCCCTTTGGCAACCGTTTCGCCGCGTCGAACCAAAGGCTCGGCCGGTGCACCGATGTGTTGCTGCAAGGGGATGTGCAGCAGATCGGGCAGCGGCAAGTCTTCGATCGGAAACTCGGCATTGAGCGACTTGCGATCGTCGGGATGAACGCCGCCGCGTACCTTGAACAGCTTGCGTAGGTTCGACTTCATGCCGCTTTCGCCGGTTCGGGCCAATACCAGGTCTGCAGCGTCGGCTTGACCTCGCGCATTTCGATGCACTCGGTCGGGCAGACGCCGAAACACTTTTCGCAACCGGTGCAGGCATCGGCAAATACCGCATGGATCTGTTTAGGGCCGCCGATGACGGCATCGGTCGGGCAACGCTTGAAGCACTTGGTACAACCGATACAAAGGTTCTCGTGAATGAAGGCCACCATCGGCGCTTTTTCCTCGACATCGGACAGATCGACGCTGACGCCGAGCTTGTCGGCCAATGCCTCGGCCAAGGCCTTGCCGCCCGGTGGACACATGGTGACCGATGCTTCGCCCTCGGCGACGGCCTCGGCTGCAGGCGTGCAACCCGGATAGCCGCATTGGCCGCATTGCGAGCCGGGCAGGAGTTCCTCGATCTCGGCGGCGAGGGGATTGCCTTCTACCGCGAGATACTTCGCGGCAATACCCAGCATGGCGCCCATGACAAGGCCCATGACGGTGATGATCAGAATCGCAGCGATCATAGCGGGGCAACCTCCGTTATTGCGTGGTCAGGCCGGCGAAGCCCATGAAGCCGAGGGACAACAGCCCGGCGACGACATAGGCGATGGGGGCGCCGGCAAAGGTGGCCGGTACATTGGCCAGCGCGAGGCGTTCGCGCAGGCCGGCGAACATCACCAATACCAGCGTGAAGCCCATGGCCGAGCCGAAGCCGTACAACAGGCTTTCGAGAAAACCGTTTTCCTGCTGCACATTGAGCAGCGCGACGCCGAGCACGGCGCAGTTGGTCGTGATCAACGGCAGGAAAATACCCAGCACCTGATACAGCGCCGGCGAGGTCTTGCGTACCGCCATCTCGGTGAATTGCACGACCACCGCGATCACCAGGATGAAGGTCAGGATGCGTAAGAAGCCCAGATCGAGCGGCGCCAGCACGAGATGCTCGAGCAGCCAGCCGGCGAATGCCGCCAGGGTCAACACGAAGGTGGTCGCCAGGCCCATGCCCAAGGCCGAGTCGAGTTTGTTCGACACACCCATCAAAGGACACAGTCCGAGGAACTTCACCAGCACCACGTTGTTGACCAGTGCGGTAGAAAGAATGATCAGGAAGTACTCCATAAGATCCAACGGTCCTGCACGTAATGGAGAGGGAGGAACAAGAAATATGCCAACCGGTTTCGCTGCCACCGAAAGGTGGCGTATGCGGTCGTGGCGTTGCCGCTAGATGGCTGAAACTAATGGCAAAAAAGTTTGGTTCCTGCGCCAAGACAGCGCATTGTCCGGCCGTTGATCCGTCTGTAGTGAACCGATGTGGGGCGTTTTTGTAGGGCTTGCGACAAGCGATCAAAAGCGGCTTGTCATAGTTGTGACAATTACCGGCGTTTTGCGCATTTTAGATCCCATGAGGCGGGCTTGGGCGGGGTGGAACGGAAATTGCTCGCCTAAGTCCCGAGAGCATTCGAAGATCGTTACCACTACGGAGAACGTCGGCAGATGATTCAGCGCAACAGCAATCAGGCCAACGGTGAGTTTATCGACGCCATCAGTCGCTTTCTGGCCTCGCCGCCGGAGGGCACGCCGAGCGAGGTCATCGAGGCCTTCGACATGGTCGGTACGCGTGAATTTCTACCGCCGAAGCTTTTCCTGGAAACGGTCGAACAGGCGCCAGTGGCGATCTCCATCGCCGACCCCAACGCACACATCCTGTATGTCAACTCGGCCTTCGAGGAACTGACCGGTTACAAGCGTGACGAGGTGTTGGGTAAGAACGAATCGGTGTTGTCGAGCAAGTCCACGCCGAAGTCCGTTTATGAAGACCTTTGGTCGACCATCAGGGGGGCCAGGGTTTGGCAGGGCAAGCTGGTCAATCATCGTAAGGACAAACAGGAGTACCTGGCCGAACTGGTGATATCGCCGGTGCTCAACGGTGACGGGAAGATCGCCTACTTCCTCGGCATGCATCGCGACATGACCGTGCTGCATCGACTGGAACAGCAATTGAAGTTTCAGAAGGAGTTGACCGAGGCATCGCTCGATGCGGCGCCCATGGTGGTCGCTCTGGTCGGCGATGACGGCAAGGTGTTGTTGGACAATCATGCCTACAAAGCGCTGATGGGCGATTTTCGCGGTACCGAACCGGCCAACCTGATCCTCGATGCCTTGCAGCAACAGTTGGAAATCGATCTCGACAAATTCTGCGAGATCGAAAACTTCACCAATGTCGACGTGCGCCTGGATCCGCCGTCCGGTGCCGAACCGCGTTGGTTCGCCTGTTCGGGGGTGCGGCTTGCGGAACTGGACGAAGCGGCACGCAATTACTTTCGGCGACCGGGTGACGGTCGCTGTTGCCTGCTGTTGGTCGCCAACGAGGTCACCGGCAGTCGCAAGCGTATCAACGAGGCACGCTTGAACATGATGCGCGCCGGCATGGCCGAGCAACAGATGTTGCAGACCACGCGCGAGGCGATCTCGGGCGCGATCTTCAAACTCCAGTTGCCGCTCAATATCATTCGTGCCGCGTTGGCGATGTCCGAGTCCAACGTCGCCCATCTGCGTCAGGTCATGGAACAGGCCTTGCGTAGCGGTGAAGAGGCCATGGAAAGTCTGCATATCTCGTTGCCCAAGCCGTCTTCCGAGCAGCATTCGGCGGTCAACGTCAACGAGGTCGTGCACGAGGTGTTGAATCTGTCGACCGATAAACTCCTGGCTTCGGGTGTCGTGGTCGACTGGCGTCCGACCGCCGTACTGCCCACCTTCAAGGGTAGGGTCAACGCCTTGCGAGGGTTGTTCAAATACCTCATCGACAATGCCATTACCGCGGTCAACGAGGCCGAACACGGTTACCGTGAGATTCGGATCGAGACCCGCCTGGAAAATCAAGATCAAGATCAAGAGCTGGTCATCGATGTCATGGACAATGGCCCCGGTTTTGCGCCATCTATCCGACTCAAGGCATTCGAACCTTTCTACTGCGGTTGGGCATCCGCCGGCGAGCATGCCGGTATGGGCCTGACCATGGCGCAGGAAATAGCGATCAGCCATGGTGGCGGTATCAGTGTCGATCCGGATTTCCTCGGGGGTTGTCGCGTAAGAGTGCGCCTGCCGCTTGCCGTATCGCGAGGTGACTTCCTTGAATGACCGGGCCGACAAACTGGCGACTTTTCCCGATGACCTCAGCCTCGAGGTCATGCAGAGCGAGCTCGAAAGCCTTTATCGCGTGAGCCAGGTATTGAGCCGCTCGCTCGATTTTCGCCAGACGCTGAGCGAGGTACTCAAGACGCTCAGCGATCATGCGCAGTTACATCGCGGTTTGATCTGTCTGCTCGACGAAGAGCATGGCGACCTGCTGGTCACTGCCCTGCACGAAAACCCCGAGCCGCCGACCCAGGTGCGCTATAAGCCCGGCGAGGGCGTGCTCGGCAGCATCATGGAAAGCGGCAAGCCGCTGATGGTCGAGCGTTTGCGCGACGAGCAGCGTTTTCTCGATCGGCTCGGCGTATACAATCTCGAACTCCCGTTCGTCGGCGTGCCGATCATGATCGGCGACAACACCGCCGGCGTGCTCGCCGCGCAACCTTCCGGCTCGTCGGATGTGCTCGAGCAGCATGAACGCTTTCTGCAGATGGTCGCGAACCTGATCGGCCAGAGCGTCAGGCTCGCACGCAAGGTCGAGGACGAACAGCTCGAACTCAAAAGCGAGCGCGACTCGCTGCGCCGCAAGGTGCGTGGCGAGCATGGGTTTTCGAATCTGGTGGGGCATACCCGCAGCATGCGCGTGGTGTTCGAGCAGGTTCGACAGGTCGCGAAGTGGAACACGACGGTGCTGGTCCGTGGTGAATCCGGCACCGGCAAGGAATTGATCGCCAACGCCATCCACTACAACTCACCGCGCGCGAACGGACCCTTCATCAAACTGAATTGTGCGGCCCTGCCCGACACCTTGCTGGAATCGGAGTTGTTCGGGCATGAAAAGGGTGCCTTCACCGGCGCGGTCAGTCAGCGCAAGGGACGTTTCGAGCAGGCCGACGGTGGGACCATATTCCTGGACGAAATCGGTGAGATCACGCCGGCCTTCCAGGTGAAGCTGCTGCGGGTGCTGCAGGAAGGCGAGTTCGAGCGCGTCGGCGGCAGCAAGACCCAATCGGTCGATGTGCGTGTGGTCGCCGCGACCAACAAGGATCTGGAATTCGAGGTACGCGAAGGCAACTTCCGCGAGGATCTCTATTACCGGCTCAACGTCATGCCGATACACACGCCGCCATTGCGCGATCGTCGTGAGGACATCCCGGATCTCGCGCGCCATTTGGTCGCCAAGATCGCCAAGAGCCAGGGACGCGAACTCGAAGTCGACGACAGCGCCCTTGCATATCTGATGCGTTACGACTGGCCGGGTAATGTACGCGAACTGGAGAACTGTCTGGAACGTGCGTCCGTCATGAGTAAGGACGGCACCATCGACAAGAAGGTCATCAATCTGACCGGGCTCGATGCCGGTCAATCGCCGAGCGCGCCCGTATCCGCGGCGCCAAAGGTCGATTTCGACGATCCCGAGCTGGACGAACGTGAGCGGGTCATCGCGGCACTCGAACAGGCCGGCTGGGTACAGGCCAAGGCGGCGCGCTTGTTGGGGATGACCCCGCGCCAGATCGCCTATCGTATCCAGACGTTGAACATCACCGTCCGTCAGATCTGACACTCGGCTCTCGATGCATGCCGGGCATTTTTGGTGAGCAATCGTCATTGCCGTTCGATGCGTTTACAAAGCCGCCGTCGCACATCCCACAAGATCATCGGATTGTCGTGTAATCTTGCCGACAATGCCGATGTCGGCTCAGAAAACACCATTTTATTCATAGGCTTAGATCGATATCCTTCTTAGGCATGCGGTTTGCATCGAGTCTTCCCGAACGGTTTGTCCAGCCCCCCGGGGCGCAGTTTGGGAGACGCTATGATGGAACTGCCGGTTGTCGGTCAGGAACAAGGTGGATGCAGCTCGTCCGGGTGTGGAAGCAATAGCGATCAGTTGTCGCACCTGCCGGAAAACATCCGTGACAAGGTGAAGGATCATCCCTGTTATTCCGAAGAGGCGCATCACCATTATGCGCGTATGCATGTCGCGGTCGCGCCGGCGTGCAACATCCAGTGTCATTACTGCAACCGTAAATACGACTGTGCCAATGAATCGCGTCCCGGCGTGGTTTCCGAACTCCTGACGCCCGACCAGGCGGTCAAGAAGGTCATGGCGGTCGCGGCCAATATCCCGCAGATGACCGTACTCGGCATCGCCGGCCCCGGCGATCCCCTGGCCAATCCCGAACGTACCTTCGAGACCTTCCGTCAACTCACCGAGAAAGCCCCGGATATCAAGCTGTGCGTGTCCACGAATGGTTTGTCGCTCCCCGATCAGGTTGAAGAGCTGTGCAAGCACAACATCGATCACGTGACCATTACCATCAACTGTGTGGATCCCGAAGTGGGCGCCAAGATCTACCCCTGGATCTTCTGGAACAATCGTCGGATCAAGGGCAGGAAGGGCGCCAAGATCCTGATCGAGCAGCAGCAGAAAGGACTGGAGATGCTCACCGAGCGTGGCATCCTGGTGAAGGTCAACTCGGTGATGATCCCGGGTGTCAACGATGAGCACCTGGAAGAGGTCAGCAAAGTGGTGAAGGCCAAGGGTGCCTTCCTGCACAACGTCATGCCGTTGATCGCCGAGGCCGAACACGGCACCTTCTTCGGCGTCATGGGACAGCGTGGTCCCACCCACGACGAATTACAGACGCTGCAGGATAAATGCGCCGGCGACATGAATATGATGCGTCACTGTCGTCAGTGTCGTGCCGATGCGGTCGGCATGCTCGGCGAGGACCGTGGTGACGAGTTCACCATGGACAAGGTCGAGATGATGGATATCGATTATGAGGCCGCGATGCAAAAGCGTGCCGACTATCAGGCCAGCATCGAGGCGACCCGCGACGCGCAAAAGAACAACACCGGCGAGAGCTTCATTGCGCTGTCGTCGATTGGCGTGCGCAAGAAAGAAACCCGCCCGGTATTGATGGCCATCGCCACGACCGGCGGCGGCGTGATCAACCAGCACTTCGGACATGCCAAAGAGTTCTTGATCTACGAGGCGTCCCCGACCGATGTGCGTTTCATCGGCCATCGCAAGGTCGATCTCTACTGCACCGGTGGCGATACCTGCGGCGATGCCGAGACCACGTTGCAGAAGATCATCCGTACGCTCGACGGTTGCGAGGCCGTGCTGTGTTCGAAGATCGGCTACGAGCCCTGGGAACAACTCGAACAGGCCGGTATCCAGCCGAACGGCGAGCATGCGATGGAGCCGATCGAACAGGCGGTCGCCGCGGTCTATGCCGAGATGATCGAGAACGGCGTGCTCGACACGCCCAAGGAAAACCACGAACTGCAGGCGAGCGCCTGAGGAGGCCGACCATGGCATTCGCCATTATCGAAAGCTGTGTGAACTGCTGGGCCTGCGAGCCGCTTTGCCCCAGCCAGGCGATCTACGAGGCGCGTCCGCATTTTCTGATCGACGCCAAGAAGTGCACCGAATGCGACGGCGATCATGCGCATCCGCAGTGCGTGAGCATTTGCCCCATCGAGGGCGCGATTCTCGATGCGGTCGGTGAGGCCGCCAATCCGCCGGGTTCGTTGACCGGCATACCGCCCGAGGCCATGGAACGGGCGATGGCCGAGATTCAATCTCGCTGACGCGGCTTGGCGAAGGAATCCATCGATGTCGACGCTCAGCCAATCGTTCGTTGCGCAGTCCTCGCCGCGTGTCTCGAGGCTGTCGTCCTGGTTACGGGGTGTCGTCGTGCGGCCGCGCATCACGATCCCCACCAAACCTGCTTGGGTCAATCTGCCCGACCGGGTCTGGCGCCGCAATTCGGCATTGATTTTGAGTTTGCATGAAGACAGGAGCGACAAGCCGCTATCGTGACGCTTTATTTTTATGAAAAACCCGGTTGTGTCGGCAATGCCGGTCAAAAGGCGCTGTTACGCCGGCATGGTTGTACCTTCGAAGTCCGCGATCTCCTGACTGAGCCGTGGACCGCGGAACGTCTGCGCCCGTTTTTCGGGACCAAGCCGGTGCCGGACTGGTTCAATCTGAGCGCGCCCCAGGTGAAGTCCGGCGAAGTGCTCATTCATAAATTGGATGAAGGGCAGGCGCTGATGATGATGTTGCACGAGCCCTTGTTGATCCGGCGACCGTTGATGCAAGTCGATGAGCTGCGTCAGTCCGGTTTCGAAGACGGCCCGGTGCTTGCCGCACTGGGTGTTCAACTGGACCCCGCGGTCGATCTTCAGTCCTGTCCGATGGGCGATGAGCCTGAACCGTCCTGCGGAGAACCCGCATGAACGCCGCCATCGACGTCTCGCGCCATCGCGATGCCGTCGAGTTCGCCGACGGCGTTTACTGGATCGGTGCGCTCGATCCGACCTTGCGTACCTTCGACATTATTCTGAGCACGGCCAACGGCACCACCTACAACGCCTATCTGGTGAAAGGCAGCGAGGGTGTCGCGGTCATCGATACGGTCAAGGAAAACTTCAGCGACGAGTTCTTTGCCCGTCTCGAATCCGAGGTGGACTATGCCGACATCAAGGTGATCGTACTCAATCACCTCGAGCCGGATCATACGGGCGCCTTGCCGGAACTGATGCGCCGTGCGCCTCAGGCCAAGCTGTATATCTCACAACGCGCCACCTCGATGCTGAAGGCATTGCTGCGGCCGTCGGCCGGCGTGTTCGAATACACCACGGTCAAAACCGGCAACAGTGTGAGCCTGGGCGATCGCCGTCTGCGTTTTTTGCATACGCCCTTTCTGCATTGGCCGGATACCCAGTGCACCTACCTCGAAGACGAGGCGGTGTTGTTCTCCGGCGACGTGTTCGGTTGCCACTATTGCGACAAGCGGTTGTTCAACGACCTGGTCGGTGACTTTCGTTTTTCCTTCGATTACTACTATGCGCACATCATGCGGCCGTTCAAGAAGCATGTGATGGATGCGTTGAAGCTGATCGAGCCGTTGAAGCTGAAGCAGATCGCGCCGACCCATGGTCCGATCCTGCGCGAACGGCCCCGACGCTACGTCACGCATTATCGCGAGCTGTCGACGTCCAGTCTGTCGGGCGAGATCGGCGGTGACGATCAATCGATGGTGATTTTCTACATGAGTTCCTACGGCAACACCGCGCGCATGGCCGAAGAGATCAGCGCGGGCGCGGGTGATGTCGAGGGCGTGCGGGTGTCGCTGTACGACCTGGAAGGCGGCGAGACCGAGCCTTTCGTCGATCTGATCGAAGAGGCCGACGCCCTGTTGTTCGGGTCGCCGACCATCAATGGCGATGCGGTCAAGCCGGTCTGGGATTTGTTGTCGTCACTGGCCGTGGTCAATCTGAAGGGCAAGCTCGGCGGCGCCTTCGGCTCCTACGGTTGGAGCGGCGAGGCGGTCAAGATGATCGAAGACCGCATGCGTGGTTTGAAAATGCATATCCCGCGCGAAGGTCTGCGGGTCAAATTGATTCCCACCGACGAAGAGCTCGACGACTGTCGGGGCTTCGGTCGGTTCATTGCCGAAACTTTGGTCGGCAAGTCGCCGCAAAAGGCGGTGATCGATTTTGCCGATCTCGCGTGAGCAATCGGCGGATAAGGGCTGCGACGGACCTTCGCGGCCGACGAATGATTAACGTTTAGAGGTAGAAGCACATGGCTAAGGCGAAGATCACCTTCGAAGACATCGAACAAACGGTCAACGTGCCGGCCGGAACCCGTGTCATCGAGGTATCGGAAAAGATCGGGGCCGGCATCATCTACGGCTGTCGCGAAGGCGATTGCGGCAGTTGCATGATGCATGTCACGGAAGGCTGGAACAACCTCACCGAGCCGTCGGTGCTCGAGGAAAAGGTTCTGAAGGAAAACATGGCGAGTCGTCATGACCGCCTGGCCTGTCAGGCGCAGATCATCGGCGACTGCAAAGTCAAACCCGCCTGAGTGCCGCTGGCATTAATCCTCATCGTCTTAATGGAGCGCTGTAACCATGCCATTAATCACATTCAGCAGTCCCGAATACAAGGACAAGACCGTCTATGCCGTCGCCGGCAGTTTCACCGAGACGGTTCTGAAGATCGCCAAGACCAACCGTATCCCGATCAGTTTCGATTGCGAAGACGGCGAATGCGGCAGTTGCCTGGTCCGGGTCAAGTATCTCGGCGACAAGACCCCGATGGGTTATCACCTCGAAGAGAAGGAGAAAAAGGTCCTGCGCGAAATGGGCAAGCTCAGCAAAGCCGATCTGGAACGCATGATCGTCGACGATATCCCGAGCGAATGGCGACTGGCCTGTCAGTTCATTCCGCGCGATGAAGACATCGTGGTCGAGTTCGAGGTCGAATGATGGCCGTTGCGTTGCGCAGACACGTGACGCCCGAGGCGGTGTACGATGAATTGATCGCCGCCCGCCGCGGCGATTCGGTCGAGGAGACACTGGCACGCATACTGGCCTCCTGGTCGGTCGGCGAGGGTGCCATGCCGGAATGGCTGGGGCTGGGCGAGCCGGGTTACCGGGCGATGATGGCGCATCATTTTCCGTACGTCGATGCATCCCTGATGGCAGCCGGTGGCCGCGCGGTCGAACCCACACGCAGCGACGAGATGGAGGATCTGCGCCGACTGCTGCAGCAAAACGGCAGCGGTGACGAATCCTCGCAGCCCTGGATGGTCGAGATCCTGATCGCCGGCTGTATGGGTGCCGATCATCTATGGCAGGATCTGGGCCTGTGGTGCCGGGCCGATCTGTCGAAGCTGATGAACGATAACTTCGCACCCTTGGCACAGCGCAACGATCGCGACATGAAGTGGAAGAAATTTCTGTACAAGCAATTGTGCGAATCCGAAGGCATCTATGTCTGTCGCGCGCCCAGTTGCGAGGTATGTGCCGACTACCGGAACTGTTTCGGTCCGGAAGACTAAACATCATGGCGCAGCCGATCTCGGATTATGACCCGACTGATGACGGTATCAGGCCGGGGCCGGACGAATCCGTCGTACCGCTGACCCGACGTGTGGTCGGGGCCTATCTCGGCCTGGCGGTCGGCGATGCCTTGGGTGCGACCACCGAGTTCATGACGCCGAGTGAAATCCGCCATCAATACGGCGTGCACGATCGTATTCGCGGCGGCGGTTGGTTGAAGCTCAAGCCCGGTGCGGTTACCGACGACACCGAAATGAGTCTCGCGCTTGGCGATGCCATCATCGCCAAATGTGGTGTGCAGGCCGACGCAGTCGCTGATGCCTTCAGCAATTGGATGCGCACCAAACCGGTCGATATCGGCAACACGGTGCGCCGCGGCATCGTGCGCTATCGCAGTAGCGGCGTCACCGAGATGCCCGAGAACGAACACGATGCCGGCAACGGCGCCTGTATGCGCAGTTTGCCGGTCGCCATTGCCTATTGGAATGCATCCCCCGAGCAGCGCCGCGTCGTGTCGCGTCTGCAATCACACGTGACGCACAACAATCCGCAGGCCGATGCCGGTACCGAGTGCCTGCTGGAGATGTTGGTCGCTGCCTTTCACGGTGACTCGAAGGCCCGTCTGCGTGAACTCGCCGACGGTCTGGTTGCACACGACGCGTCTTATCGCTTCGACGTCCGGCGGGCCGAGAATCCGAGCGGCTGGATCGTCGAAACCCTACGCACCGTGTTCCAGGCCTTTTTCACCAACGACTGCTTCGAGTCCATCCTGACCGATGTCGTCAACCGCGGTGGCGACGCCGATACCACCGGCGCGATTGCCGGCATGTTGGCTGGCGCGCACTTCGGCGCGGGTGCAATACCTGCGCATTGGCTCAAGGCCTTGGATGCCGATGTTCGTCGACGTTGTGAGGATCAGGCATTGACCTTGATGCAGCTCGATGCCGATATAAGGCCCGACTCATAAAGTCTAAAGCGTTACCACTATTCTCATCGCTTGATTACCGAAATTGGAATGCCCCAGAAAGTGTTGGGTTGGCACTGCGTTGAATGTCATCGCACGATGGCCGTGAAATTTAAGCTGCGCTTTCTCGGTCTGAGAGATCGGCGACTGGCGGTGACACGCAACAGGGGGAGACAGTGGATGCCGATCTTGATCAAATGAGCAGGGAAGAGCTGATTGCGGAAGCGAGAAAGTTGAGGGATGGCATCCGCCGGCACCGTGATACTCAAGGGCATGAGCTTTGCTGGTATCACCCGGATCTTTGGGGGCTGCTGCCGGAAAAGACAGATCCGCTACCACGGGTGCCCGAGTGGCCGAAGTTTATGGAGGGCTGTGTGCGTTATCGGCAGTCCTTGGATGCCCGGATTCCGGGCGCCCCTGGAACAAACGAATCGTTCGACGAATAGGCATGGGTGTTCACTCAGGCCGAAACATAACAATTAAGGACACGACCCAATGAAAAAAGCGCTTTTTTTGATGTTCTCGCATGCCTTGGTCGGGCTCGTCGGTTTTGCGGCCGGCATTTATTTGTTGCCCATACTGACGGCGCCACCGCCGCCACCGGACGAGATGGTCGAGGCGGTGGCAAACAAGGCCTTGTTCAGCGGCGAATTTCGACGCGATCTTGCCGGTAGCGATGCCTTGCACTGGGGTGAGGGAAGCATTTCGATCGGACGCGACAAAGTGGCCTTGCAAGGCGAGATTGCGCCGGGTCCGGACTACAAGCTGTATCTTTCACCGGGCTTTGTCGAAACCGAGGAAGAATTCTTAGGTTTGAGATCTCAGATGGTGCGCGTCGGCGATGTCAGGACTTTCAAAAACTTCGTCGTCAATATGCCGCCTACAATCGATCCCGCCGCATTCGATACCGTTATTGTTTGGTGTGAAGCCTTTGGTGAGTTCATCACCGCCGCGAAGTATCGCTAAGCCTGACGGTCTGTTAACGGGTCTTGGGCAGAATGCTCTGTAAGAGCAGTGCCAAATGCTCGGATGCGCGACCGGTACCTTCGCGAATTTGTTCGCGACAGGAGAAGCCGTTGGCGACGATTCGTGCTTCGGGCTGTTCGCGCACGGCGGGAAACAAGGCGGCTTCGCCCATTTGCATTGCCAGATCGGTATGTTCGGCCTCGACACCAAAGCTGCCGGCCATGCCGCAGCAGCTCGATTGCACCACAGAGAAGTCGAGGTTCGGTATCTGTTTCAGTACGCGGCGCATCGCCTTCATCGCGCCGGCTGCCTTTTGATGACAATGACCGTGTACCAGCACGGTCGTCGATTGTGCCGGCGGTGTCTCGAACGCGATGTTGAAACGTTTGGCCGTTATCTCGCGCGCGATGAACTCCTCGAACAAGAGTGCCTCGGACGCGATTCTGTTCGCCGGTTCGCCGAGCCCGAGAAAGGCGTAGTCGTCGCGAATCGCCAGCAGACATGACGGCTCCAGGCCGATGATTTTGCATCCGGCCTCGACGTGCGGGAGCAGGGCATCGATCACACGCTGCGCCTCTTCTCTGGCCTGATCGATCAGGCCATTGGCCAGAAAGGTACGACCGCAACATAGCGGACGTTGGGTCTCCATGTCGTTCGATGCGGGGCGCGCAATCCTGATCTGGTAGCCAGCGTGCGACAGCACCTCGATGGCCGCATCGGCGATCTCCGGCGTGAAACGATCGATGAAGGTGTCGATGAACAACACCAGTTCACCGTTTTGTTGAACATCGTTTTCGGGTCCTGTGACATCGGCGTTATGGTTGTTGAAAAAGCTGCGTTGCGTTGGCACCGGTAGTTGTCGATTTGCGCTAATCCCCAGCAGATGTTCACCGAGGCTTGCGAGCCAGGGAGAACGGTTGCGGCGTTGTGTGATGTTTCTCAACGCTGGATAGCGATGCAGCAGACGGGGCAGCGCGGCGAACAGGCGGGTACGTTTGTCCGCCGGGCGTTGTCGATAACGTTGCGCCAGGTATTCGACCTTGAGCATCGCCATATCGACTTCGCTTTCGCATTCGCGCTGGCAGCCCTTGCAGGCCACGCATAACGCCATGGCCTCGGCGAGTTCGGGATTGGCGAGGGCGCCCTTCGAATCGGTATCGTTGAGCAGGCGTTTCAGCAGGCGAACGCGTCCGCCGGTCGAAAGATTGGGATTGCCCGAGATTTTGAAACTTGGGCACATGATGCCGTTGTTCTCCCGCTCACAGCCGCCGCTGCGGATGCACACGGCCACGGCCTTGGCGAAATCACCGCCATGCTTCGGGATGTCGGCATAGGCATCGCCCATGCCGGCGTCTTGGTAGCTCGACCAATCGAGTACCGGTTTCATGTGGATATGATTAGACGGTTAAACGGCGCCCCAGCTTTCGCGTTTGACGTCGGTCGTGGCGCCCAATGCGTCGGCGAACGACTGCTCCGCATACTTGGGTTTGTAGCTTTTCAACTCGTCGCTCAAGGTCACGATTTTGTCGGCGGCCGACTGGCCCTTGAAGTCGCTCTTTTCCAGGCCGAGTTCGTCGATCATCTCGTTCCAGGGCACGCCCTGCACCAACGGAATCAAGACGAAGTCGGCACCGCCCAGCTCGACCTTCATTGCATCACCGATGTCGACCACATAGATCATGGCCTGCATGTCCGACGCGAAGTCATCCCGGTATTTGTCGACGAAGGTCTGCAACAGTTCCAGGCGATCGATCGCGCCGACCACCAGCTGCAGCTTTTCGCCGGCCAGCAGCGTGGCGCCGCGCATGACCTCGACCGGGGGTTTGGTATGGCCCTTGTCGTCGGCGATCTCGCCTTGGATCAGCACCAACTCGCCACGGTATCCGGCGATACCTGCCGTGCCGGTTGCCTCGAGGAAGTTGGTGTTGAACAGAAGGCCGTTGTCTTTGTAGGAATCCAGCAACATTGATTTGTCCCGTTGAGTTGGTTGAAGCCTGATAGCTGGCTTTCGCAAGATGCATACCAATTAAGGGGCGGTTTCCAGGCCTTGCCGGAACAAAGACTTAGACTGTTCTTTTGATGTTGCCGTCGATCGATGTTGCAAACACGACATCAATGAGGAGTTCGGCATGTTCGTAGTCGGACAAGGGACCGTTCTTTTTGCTCAATTCGTTGAAGTCAACGTTGGGTGTGAGGATTGGGTCGAGGCTTTTTCTGCCTCGTACTCGATCGCATTTGCCCCGTTGATGGCGCATGCCGATTTCCGATACGTGAGGTATCGGATCGGAGACGTATCATTACTTACTGTTTGATTTGATCTGGCGCAAAGTCGGTATCGTATTGTTGTGAGAGTTTTTCCACGGCTTTCGGATCGGGTGCTCGTCGTTGATCGACGACACGCGTACCTGATCAACAACCGACAACGTTAGGGAGGACGCATCGCGTCATGGCAAGACAAGCATCGAACGCGCTTCCCATAAGAAGCCGCCCTGCACATGTAACGCTA
>JANQLO010000061.1 GCA_028280505.1 Chromatiales bacterium
GGGTTTGCCGAAAATCAACAACTGGGTCGGCGGCAGTGCCATACCGACGCTACTTGCCCCCGCGCCATGATCGACCCGCGCAAAAATCCTGAAGTCGGCAGCCTTTAGCCGATCCTCCAAACGCTGCATCGTGGTACCGACATCGTGTGCACTGACCACCGACTGCAGACCGTCGGCGGCCTGCGCCGTCGTGCTACCGAACGCGAGTACCAACCCCGCAAACATGCTTGCCTTTCTCATCCCTCATCCCCTTGAAGTCAACGAACATTTACCTTTGGCGCCGCCGGCAGGCGAACACCACCGAGTTAAAGACCCTGTTCAGCCAGCCGCTATTTCGCACATGCCAGACCACACTCTCCCCCGGGCCACGGCGCAGACACGGCTGGAGTTGTTGTTTACACAGGCCCGGTCAGCTTCACTGGCCGCATTGATAGGCGCATTTATATGCGCAGCTTACTTCTATTCCGCAAATCCGAGCACGCCACCGCTCATTTGGCTGGTTGCCGCAGTATTTGCCGGCGGTTTGCGCCTCGTACTTTACCGCCGCTTCTTTCGCACCGATAGGGCAGGCCGTACAGAAAACTATTGGCTACGAAGACACACCGTGACCGCATTCGCCATCGGGATCGTCTGGGGCGCATTGCCGATGCTGCCGATAGGCGACGCACCCGGACATGTCCGAGAAATCCAGATCCTGGCACCCGGGTTCATTTTGATGGCCGCGATCGTTTCTTATGGTGTCTACCTCGGACAATATCTCGTTTTATTGTTGACCATGGGTATCACGGTGATCGTCAGCCGGCTTTGGGTCGGCGGTCTGGAAGGTCTACCCACTGCACTGCTATTCATCTTGCTGATGCCGGTGCTGGCCTTAACGGCAAAACGCTACTCGGAACTGGTACAGACCAACCTCACCACCAAGAACCGCTTGAAAACCCTGGTTGATGAACTGACCGTGGCAAACGAGGGGTTACGGCAACAAAACGAGGTACTCGCCCGACAGCAGGACATGCTCGAGCGGGAAGAGGCGCTGGCGCAACACGTGTTCAAGCAACTGACGCTCGGCGGCGATCACGAGCTACCGGGCATATACACCTGGAATCAATCCATGGGCAGCCTGTCCGGCGATCTCACACAAACTGCGCGCGGTCCGACGGGCCAAGTCTATGTCTTTTTGGGCGATTTCACCGGGCACGGCCTGCCCGCCGCATTGGGCGCACTACCAACGTCGTCGATCTTTCTGGCAATGGCATCGAAAGGGTGGTCGGTCGAAGCCATCGCTGCCGAACTCAACGCCAGGCTGCGCGAACTCTTGCCAATCGGCTACTTCTGCTGCGCCGCCGTGCTCGAGCTCTCTGCCGACCGACATTCGGTGCATATCTGGAATGGCGGACTACCGCCGGTACTGATCCGACGCAAGCACATCGACGGCTATGATCGCATCGAATCGCGGAGCCTACCGTTGGGCGTCGCGGGCGAACGCGAATTCAACCCCTCAGCGACACGCTGTGTACTGCAACCGGGCGATTTGGTGTACGCCTATTCCGACGGCCTGACCGAGGCGGAAAACAGCCAGGGGGAACAATGGGGGAGGCAGCGCCTGGAAGCCTTTTTACAACGCAGCGACCTCGGCACACCACGTCTTCCGGCGCTTATCGATGCCGTGCTCGAACATGTCAACCAGGCACCCGCTTCGGACGACATCTCGGTCATCGAGATCGCTGCAACCCCGACCGAAAACGAAGAAGCAGACGCGGCCTAACGTTTTCAGGCACGGGCCCTGGCGACTACCTGAGCATAGTGCTTGGTAAACCACGCATAAGTTGCGCGAAGGCCGTCCGCGAGACCGATTGACGACTGCCAGCCAAGCGCATTGATCAAGCGAGTATCGACCAGTTTTCGCGGCGTGCCGTCCGGCTTGCCGCTGTCGAACGACAAATCGCCGTCGAAACCGACCGTATCGCGCACCAACTCGGCGAGATCCCGTATGCTCAGATCGTCGCCCACCCCCACATTGACATGGGGTTCATCCCCGTAACGGTCCATCAGAAACAAAAGCGCATCGGCCAGGTCGTCCACATGCAAAAACTCTCGTCTCGGTTTACCGGTACCCCATAACGCCACCTCGGAGGCCCCGGCCAGCTTGGCCTCATGCATCTTACGCATCATCGCCGGAATGACATGCGAGTTTTCGAGATCGAAATTGTCGCCCGGGCCATAGAGATTGGTCGGCATCGCCGAAATGAAATCGCAGCCGTGTTGACGACGATAGGCCTGACAGAGCTTGATCCCGGCAATCTTGGCGATGGCATACCACTCATTGGTCGGTTCCAACGGGCCGGTCAGCAGACTGTCTTCCGGCATCGGCTGCGGCGCCAACCGCGGGTAGATGCAAGTACTGCCGAGAAACAATAACTTCCTTACCTGGTTTTTGTATGCGGCATGGATGACATTGGTCTCGATCGCCAGATTGTCGTAGATGAAATCGGCCGGATAACGATCGTTGGCGAGGATGCCACCTACACGGGCCGCAGCAAGAAAGACGTAGGCCGGTTTCTCATCGGCAAAGAAACGATCGACCGCGCGCTGGTTCCTCAGATCCAGTTCACTGCTGGTACGGATCAGCAGGTTGTCGAAACCCACATTGCGAAGCGCACGCACGACAGCCGAACCAACCATGCCGCGATGGCCGGCAACAAAAACCCTGGCCGAGCGCTCATCGAAGAACGACGACATCCGTGATTACTCGAAATACTGGAAGGCCTGATAGCCCTCGCGGGTGACCAGTTCGTCGCGTCTGGCCAACTCCAAATCCTTGGTCATCATTTCTTCAACCATCTGTTCGAAACCGATCTTGGGCGACCAGCCCAGTTTTTCACGGGCTTTGCTGGCATCGCCGAGCAGTGTATCGACCTCCGTCGGGCGGAAGTAACGCGGATCGACCTCGACAATCACCTTGCCAGTCGCTTGGTCGATCCCCCGCTCGCTCAACCCTTCGCCGCGCCACTCGATGTCGATACCGACATGCCGCGCGGCAATAGCGACGAACTCACGCACCGAATACTGCTTTCCCGTCGCAATCGCGAAATCTTCCGGTTCATTCTGCTGCAGCATCAACCACTGCATTTCAACATAGTCCTTGGCGTGACCCCAATCGCGCCGGGCGTCCATGTTACCGAGGTACAACCTGTCCTGAAGTTCGAGTTTGATACGTGCCAGTGCGCGCGTGATCTTGCGGGTGACGAAGGTCTCACCGCGGACCGGGGACTCATGATTGAACAAAATACCGTTACAGGCATAAATGCCATAGGCCTCACGATAGTTGACCGTGATCCAGTAAGCATAGAGCTTGGCACAGGCATAGGGTGACCGGGGGTAGAACGGCGTGGTTTCCTTCTGCGGGGTCTCCACAACCTTGCCGAACAGTTCCGAGGTCGATGCCTGATAAAAACGGGTGTGTTCTTCCAGCCCCAGAATGCGAATAGCCTCGAGTATGCGCAATGTACCGATGGCATCCGCGTTCGCGGTGTATTCAGGAGATTCGAACGACACCGCAACATGGCTCTGTGCGGCGAGATTGTAAATCTCATGCGGACGTATCGATTGAATGACTCGAATCAGACTGGTGCTATCGGTCAGATCGCCATAGTGCAAAATGAAATGGCGATCGGCAACATGCGGATCCTGATAGAGATGATCGATGCGATCCGTGTTGAGTAAAGACGCCCGGCGCTTCAGACCATGGACCTCATAGCCCTTGTTCAATAGAAACTCGGCCAAATAGGCTCCGTCTTGGCCGGTAACGCCGGTAATCAACGCGACCTTGCGCTCATCGGTCATGATTGGCTCCTGTGCACACTGGTTCGGCTATCCCGCGTCGACACTATGGCGAGGCGCAGAGGATACCCCGGGAAAGCCGGGATTTCATGGGCGATCGGATCAAAAAGAAAGCCCCGTCCGCTTGATGCGGGCGGGGCCTCGTCGCTAACGGCGAGCGGACGCCTAGTTACATCATGCCGCCCATACCGCCCATGCCACCCATGTCGCCGGCAGGCATCGGCGCTTCTTCCTTCGGCTCCTCGGCCACCATGCACTCGGTGGTGATCATCAGACCGGCAACCGATGCAGCATTCTGCAACGCGGAACGCGAGACCTTGGTCGGATCCAGGATACCCAGCTCGACCATGTCGCCGTAATCGCCGTTCGCAGCGTTGAAGCCATAGTTACCTTCGCCTTCGGCCACCTTGTTCAGCACGACCGACGGCTCGTCGCCGGCGTTGGCGACGATCTGGCGCAGCGGCTCTTCCATCGCACGACGACCGATGCCGATGCCGACATCCTGATCGTGGTTGTCACCCGTCAGCTCGGTCAACGTGGCCTGAGCACGTACGAGAGCAACACCACCACCCGGGACGATGCCTTCCTCGACCGCTGCACGCGTGGCGTGCAACGCATCTTCGACACGCGCCTTTTTCTCTTTCATCTCGACCTCGGTCGCGGCACCGACCTTGATCACCGCAACACCGCCGGCCAGTTTGGCCAGACGCTCCTGCAGCTTCTCGCGGTCGTAGTCGGACGTGGTCTCTTCCATCTGGGCGCGAATCTGCTCGCAACGGGCCTTGATGTCTTGCTCGGTACCGGCACCGTCGATAACGGTGGTCTCTTCCTTCGAGATCACGATGCGCTTGGCGGTACCCAGTTCGTTCAGCGTGGCCTTCTCCAGAGTCAGACCGACCTCTTCGGAGATTACGGTAGCGCCGGTCAGGATCGCGATGTCCTGCAGCATGGCCTTGCGGCGATCACCGAAGCCCGGCGCCTTGACCGCAGCGACTTTGACGATGCCACGGATGGTGTTGACGACCAGGGTGGCCAGGGCCTCACCCTCGACGTCTTCAGCGATGATCAACAGCGGACGACCAGCTTTGGCGACAGACTCGAGTGCCGGCAACAGATCACGGATGTTCGAGATCTTCTTGTCGTGCAGCAGCACATACGGCTCTTCCAGCTCGGCGGTCATGTTCTGCTGATTGTTGACAAAATAGGGCGACAGATAGCCGCGGTCGAACTGCATCCCTTCGACGACGTCGAGTTCGTTATCCAGACCGGAGCCCTCTTCAACTGTAATGACACCTTCTTTACCAACCTTTTCCATGGCGTCAGCGATGATATTGCCGATGTTCTCGTCCGAGTTGGCCGAGATGGTGCCGACCTGGGCAATCGCTTTGGTGTCGGCACAGGGCTTGGAAATATCTTTCAGATGCGCGACTGCGGCGACTACAGCTTTGTCGATACCGCGCTTGAGATCCATCGGGTTCATGCCGGCCGCCACGGCCTTCAGGCCTTCGCGCACCATGCACTGAGCCAGCACGGTTGCGGTGGTGGTACCGTCACCGGCGACGTCCGAAGTCTGGGAAGAAACTTCCTTGACCATCTGGGCACCCATGTTCTCGAACTTGTCCGACAGCTCGATTTCCTTGGCTACCGAGACGCCGTCTTTGGTGATGGTGGGTGCACCGAACGACTTTTCGAGCACGACATTACGACCTTTGGGGCCCAATGTGACCTTAACCGCGTTGGCGAGAGTATTAACGCCTTGCAGCATGCGCTGACGGGCGTCATCGGAAAATTTGACTTCTTTTGCACTCATGATTGACCTACCTGAATTCGTGATTGTTTGATGTTGTCGCGGGGTGACGCGGCGGCTTAGCCTTCGATGACACCCATGATGTCTTCTTCGCGCATCACCAGTACTTCCTCACCGTTGATCTTGATCTCGGTGCCGGAGTACTTGCCGAACAGCACGGTATCGCCAACCTGGACATCCAACGGGCGCACGTCGCCGTTTTCCAGGATTTTGCCCTTACCGGCGGCAACCACTTCACCCTGAACAGGCTTTTCGGTGGCCGAATCGGGCAGCACGATGCCCCCGGGGCTGGTGGTTTCTTCTTCCTTGCGGCGAACGACCACACGGTCATGCAGGGGACGGATATTCATGGTTCCGAAATCTCCTCGTGTCGATAAAACGTTTTGTAATGGAAGGAACGCTAACCAAAAGGCGCGCTGTTAGCACTCGCCTCTGATGAGTGCCAATAATAGGGGCGATTGAGGTCAAGTCAAGGGTGAAAACAAGAACTTCTGCCCGACAGAATTTCTGGCACTCACAGGAGCAAGCTGCTGATAACTAAACATTTCTCCTACAAGGCCGCAATAATTGATACATCGCTTGCCATATTTAAGGGATATTTCCATGGTCGAACCGACATCAGGACCACTGATCCGCTCCTCAGGGCTGGGCGACTACTTCCACAACGCGGTGCAGCAAGCAGCGGATCGAGCGCACCTCGCCGCCGATGCCGCGACCCTACACTACCTGGCATCACTACTGTCCGACTATTCACGCAGCGAAAGAGTATTCGATTACAACGGTGAGCATCTGCAACTCCGCCCGCTGGCATTGCTCTACGCGGAAGCCCTGGAGGCACCCAGTGCGGCAGAGCAACGGCTTTGGTTACAGCGTCTGGGCGATCTTGCGATATTCGTTGGGGGGTTGTTCGCAGGACGCTTGAGCCGGCGCTTCCAGAATCTCGACTATTGCGTATCCATGGGCGGAACGGCCTACAGCGTGCTGCAGCAAAACGCCGCACAGCGCGCCCGACAGGATCAGGCACTGGTTTTCGGCGAACTCGCGATGGGTTTTCGGCACTTCGTCGCCCTGGTGGCCGAAGTGACCGGTCGCGTGCCGACAGGCCCGGACGAAGAAGCGCCAATGAGGAATCAATCCTCGCGGCGGTAATCGCCTTCGATAATGCGATCGGGCCGTGTCGTCTGTTCCGTGCGTTCCGGATTCACCCCCGGCCGCAATACACCACGCGATTTCAGCCAACGCATCACCAAGGCGCGACGCAGCGGTGAAATCAGCAGGATGAAACCAATTGCGTCGGTAATGAAGCCGGGCAGCAAGAGCGCCAAGCCGACCAACAGCAACATCGCCCCTTCGAGCAATTCCAGCGCAGGCACTTCTTCATTCGCCATCTGTGCCTGGGCGCGAAAAAGCACGGCAAACCCCTGCATACGCACCAAAGCGCCACCGAGCACCGCGGTGAAAATCGACAGCACAATGGTCGGCAAAGCGCCGATCACGCTACCCACCTCGATCAGAAAATAGAGCTCGATCAACGGTGCAGCGACAAAAATCAGTAAGAAAATGAACACTGGATTGGTCTTATGTCCTGAGGCCTGGGACCGGTGACCACTTACGGTCCGGCGGTAAAGGGTTTGCGCAACAGCGGCGAATGCGGCATAAAGTGCCGCTCCCTGAAACATGTGGCCGTGCCGCAGATTTTTCAAGGTTACCACGCGCACCCATACGAACCGGAAGCTGGAATGTCGGACGCATTACTCGTGATCACCACCATGCCAAACCAGGAGGGCGCCGAGGCCCTGGCACGCGCCTTGGTGGAAAAACGCCTGGCAGCCTGCGTGAATATCGGCGCACCCGTCACGTCTATTTACGAATGGGACGGAGAATTGCAACACGGCACTGAGCGGATGCTGACCATCAAGACGACGCGCGAACGCTACGCGGCCCTCGAGCAAACCATTACCGAACGACACCCCTATGAACTTCCGGAGGTGATCGCAGTCCCTATCACCGCAGGCCTTACGGCCTATCTGGCGTGGATCGAAACATGTACAAAAGACTGACCGCCTGGTTGTTCCTGCTGATCGCGAGCGTCCCCGCCGTTCAGGCCGAACAGGAATTCCTCAAACCCGATCAGGCTTTCGTTATCTCGGCTCAGGCGGTAAACGGCGACACCCTGGTGGTGAATTGGGACATCGCCGAAGGTTATTTTCTGTATCAAAGCAAGTTCCGCTTTCTCAGCGACACCGGGGGCGTCGAGTTCGGCGACCCCGACCTGCCGCCATCGATAACCAAAAACGACCCGGTTTTCGGCGAAGTCGAGATCTACCGGAACAACGTCAGCATCCGTGTTCCGATTACCGCGGTACCCGGTAATGCCGACATGTTCAAGCTTCAGGCACGTTCGCAGGGCTGTGCCGAAGATGCCATTTGTTTTCCGCCACACACGCAAACCTTGCTGGTCGCGCTCGACCAATCGGTCGATGCACCGCCGCCGGTCGATCCCTCGGCGGTGGTCGCCATGGACGCGGCCGGCAGCAACACATCGGAGCGATCCCCGACAGAGAGCATCGAGCCGATCGACGACGATCCCTTGCGGGAGCTGGCCGCACTCGGCGAATCGCTGGGGCTGGGCCTGGATGAAGACGACATCCTCTCCCCGGAGCAGGCATTTCAGGTCATCGCCAGCAGCGGTGACGGCTCACGCCTGCAAGTACAGTGGACCATTGCCGACGGCACTTATCTTTATCAGGACAAGGTCAAGCTGGAACTCAGGGGTGAAGGCGTACAGCTCGGCGCCTTCAGCCTGCCGCCACCCGACATCAAGGAAAACTCGATCAAACCGGACGGCACTTTCGGCGACGTGCCGGTGTATCACAATCTGATCGACCTCGATATTCCGTTGGTCCGCGGCAATACCGACGCCACCACGGTCGAACTGACCGCGCACTTTCAAGGCTGTGCCGACCGCGGCATTTGCTATCCGCCGCAAAAAGAGGTCTTCACCCTGGAATTACCCGCGGCCAGTGGCGCGGCGACGGTCGCGGCGATTCAACCGGCCGGCACCGCAACCACCGCCCAGGCCGAATCCGTCTCACCACCGCGGCAAGCCGAGCATGACCAGATTGCCAGTCTGCTGTCCGACGGCAACTTTCTGCTGATCGTCGCCAGTTTCTTCGGGATCGGCCTACTGCTGGCGTTCACGCCCTGCGTATTCCCCATGATTCCGATTTTGTCCGGCATCATCGCCGGACACGGCAAGGACATCACGACCCGCAAGGCCTTTCTCCTGTCGCTCATCTACGTACTGGCGATGGCGCTGACCTACACCGTCGCGGGCATGGTCGTTGGCTTTTTCAGCGTCAATCTCGCCACGACCTTGCAGCAACCGTTCTGGCTGATCGCCTTTGCGTTGATCTTCATCGCACTGGCCTTTTCGATGTTCGGCTTTTACGAACTGCAGTTGCCCTCCCGGCTGCAAAGCAAGCTAACCGAGATCAGTAACCGCCAAAAGGGCGGCAACTATGCCGGCGTGGCCATCATGGGATTGTTGTCGGCGCTGATCGTCGGCCCTTGCCTGGCCCCCCCGCTGGCCGGCGCTTTGATATTTATAAGCCAAACCGGCGACGCGATACTCGGCGGTACGGCCCTGTTTGCCATGGGTATGGGTATGGGCGTGCCGTTGCTTCTCATTGGGGCGTCCGCCGGCAAGCTACTGCCACGGGCCGGCGCGTGGATGGATGCCGTCAAAGCGGTATTCGGTGTGTTGATGCTGGGTGTCGCGTTGACCATGTTCGAGCGCTTGGTGCCGACCTATATCCCCGACATGGTCATCATGCTGGCCTGGGGTCTGCTGTTGATCGGTTCCGGCGTCTACATGGGCGCGCTCGAGCCTTTGCGAAACGATGCCAGCGGTTGGTCGCGCCTGTGGAAAGGCTTCGGTCTGGCCGCCGTGATCTATGGTGCCACCTTCATGATCGGCGCCGCATTCGGCAGCAAAGACACCATCCAACCGTTGCGCGGTATGTTCGTGGGATCGGGTACGGCCCACGCAGAACAAGCCACGTTCATACGGATCAAGACCGAGGCAGACCTGGCGCGCGAACTGGCCGCCGCCAAGGCGGAACGGAAAACGGTGATGCTCGATTTCTATGCCGACTGGTGTACCTACTGTAAACAGATGGAACGCCAGACCTTCCCCGACCCACGGGTTCGAACGGCGATGACGCAAATGGTTTTACTAAAAGCCGACGTTACCCGCAACGACGATGCCGACAAGGCCCTGCAACGCCATGTCGGCGTAACGGCGCCGCCGGCGATGATTTTCTGGGATACTGACGGCAACGAGATCAAACACCTGCGGCTACTCGGCTTCAAGGGCCCCGGCGAGTTCGCGCAGCATCTGAACGAGGCTTTGAACCTTTGAACATCCGCAACTATTTCATTATCGCGGTCGGCGGCGCCCTGGTCGGCGCCGTTAGCGGCTTCGCCTGGCGGGCATTCGACAGCGCACCCGAACCCAGCGTCCCGGCCCCGGTGGCAATGGTCAAGCAAATCGATGTCATACCCGGCTTCAGCTATCCCGATACCGAGGGCCGCCAACGGCATAGCCACGAATTCGCCAACAAGGTCATGGTATTGAATTTCTGGGCGACCTGGTGCGCCCCCTGCCGCAAAGAAACGCCGGAATTCGTGGCCCTGCAGGAAGACTTCGGCGATCGCGTGCAGTTCATCGGCATCGCCATAGACGATCTCGAGCCGGTACGCGAATTCGGCGAGACCTACAACGTCAACTACCCATTGCTGTTGGGCGACATGGAAGCGATCGCCATGTCACGCCAGCTCGGCAACCGTTATGAGGGACTCCCGTTCACCGTGGTTGCAACACCCGGCGGCAAGGTGGTGCTACGCCATACCGGCGGCATCGAACGCGAACAACTCGAGCCGCTGTTGAAGAAACTCACAAAAGCGAGTTAGCGGCCCACAAGGCCTTCCGACAGAAACACTCGCCCTAGACAAAACCGCCGGCCTGTCCGACAATTGCGGACAGTTCATTGCCATTTCGGCGCAGATCCCGTCAATTACGTGCTGCGACGACCATGGCACAGGTAGGAAATAAAGACCCAAGATGGCGCACATCCTTGTCCTAAACGGCCCCAATCTCAATCTATTGGGCTCCCGCGAGCCGGGACATTACGGGCAAGACTCCCTGGAAGCCATCGAACAGCGATTGCAGGCCCAGGCCGGCGATCATCGACTCGATTTCTACCAGAGCAATGCCGAACACCAACTGATCGAACGCATACACCAAGCCGGCACCGACGGGGTGGATTTCATCCTGTTCAATCCGGCCGCGTTGACCCACACCAGCATCGCACTGCGCGATGCGCTGCTCGGGGTCGCCATACCGTTCATCGAAGTCCACATCTCCAACGTCTTCAAGCGCGAAGACTTCCGTCACCACTCTTATCTCTCGGATGTGGCGGTCGGCGTAATCAGCGGCCTGGGGGCCCAGGGATACGAACTCGCGCTTACCGCGGCGATGCGCCGACTCAGCGATGGAACGACCTGAAAACGCTACGCATCAAGGAACAGTCCTAATGGATATCCGCAAGGTTAAAAAACTGATTGAACTGCTGGAGGAGTCCGACGTCGCCGAGATCGAGATCCATGAAGGTGAAGAATCGGTACGCATCAGCCGCACCAGCACGATCGCCAGCCCCGTCATCACAGCACCGGTCGCAGCCGCAGCCCCGCCACCGATGGCCAACACCAACACGGCAACCGAAAGTGCTCCTTCGGCGCCGAACGAACCCGAAGGCCATTTGATCCGCTCCCCCATGGTCGGCACCTTTTATCGCGCACCCTCGCCCGGCGCCAAACCCTTCATAGTCGAAGGCCAAGCGGTCGCCAGTGGCGAAACCCTATGCATCATCGAGGCGATGAAGATCCTCAACCAGATCGAATCGGACAAGACCGGTAAGGTCATCGAGATCCTGGTCGAAAACGGCCAACCGGTCGAATACAACGAGCCCTTGTTCGTCATCGGGTGATCCCATGCTGGAAAAAATCGTCATTGCCAATCGCGGCGAGATAGCGCTCCGTATCCTGCGCGCCTGCCGCGAACTGGACATCAAAACCGTCGCGATCCACTCCGAGGCCGATCGCGATCTCAAGCACGTACGTTTGGCCGACGAATCGGTCTGCATCGGTCCGGCAGCATCGGCGGCGAGTTACCTGCACGTTCCCGCGATCATCAGTGCCGCCGAGGTCTGCGATGCCCAGGCCATCCACCCGGGCTACGGCTTTTTGTCGGAGAACGCCGACTTCGCCGAACGGGTCGAGCAGTCCGGCTTTGTATTCATCGGTCCACGACCGGAGACCATTCGCCTGATGGGCGACAAGATCACCGCGATCGAGGCCATGAAGGCGGCAGGCGTACCCACGGTACCGGGGTCGGACGGCCCGCTCGACGACAATGACGAACGCACGCTGAGTCTCGCCAACGACATCGGCTACCCGGTCATCGTCAAAGCAGCCGGCGGCGGCGGCGGCCGCGGCATGCGCGTGGTCCATTCCGAAGCCTCTTTGCTCAACTCGATCTCGCTGACCAGAGCCGAGGCCGGTGCGGCATTCGGCAATGAAACCCTCTATATGGAGAAGTACCTGGAAAACCCCCGTCATGTCGAATTCCAGGTGCTCGCCGATACGCACGGCAATGCAATCCACCTCGGGGAACGCGATTGCTCCATGCAACGCCGTCACCAGAAGGTTGTCGAAGAGGCCCCGGCACCGGGCATTACCGATGAAGTACGGCAAAAGATCGGCGAACGCTGCGCCGAAGCCTGTCGCCAGATCGGCTACCGCGGGGCCGGCACCTTCGAGTTCCTGTACGAGGACGGCGAATTCTATTTCATCGAAATGAACACACGGGTCCAGGTCGAACACCCGGTGACCGAGATGATCACCGGCGTGGACATCGTCCGCGAACAACTCCTGATCGCAAGCGGCGAACCCCTGCACTACACACAGGACGACATCAAGGTTCGCGGCCATGCCGTCGAGTGCCGGATCAATGCCGAAGACCCGACCAACTTCATGCCCTGCCCCGGCGATATCAGCCAGCTGCATGTACCCGGCGGCCCGGGTGTTCGGGTCGATACCCATCTTTACAACGGCTATCGCGTACCTCAATACTACGACTCCATGATCGGCAAGTTGATTGCCCATGGCGAAAATCGCGATGTCGCCATCGCACGCATGCGCACTGCCTTATCGGAAATGGTGATTGACGGCATCAAGACCAACATTCCGTTGCACACCGAAATCATGGCCGACAGCAACTTTGTCGCCGGCGGCATGAACATCCACTACCTCGAAAAAAAACTCGGGCTGTAACCGCGACAGCCGCTGTCGAGGTCCCTCATGTGGCTCCAGGCCCATCTGATCATCGACAAGCCTCGCACGCCTTTGATCGAACTGTTGTTCGAGAACCTCGGCGCGGTGGCCGTAACCTTGGGCGATGCGGCCGACCAACCGATGCTCGAACCCGGCCCGGGGGAGACCCCGTTGTGGCAAAGCACGCGTGTCAGTGGGCTATTCACGGGCGACACCAACCCCGACGAACTACGCAGCGCAATCAACCGGGCGCTGGCCGCCGATCTGAGCCGACAACTGACGTTGGAGCGGCTGGAAGACCAGGACTGGGAGCGCGCCTGGCTGGACCGATTTCAACCGATGCGTTTTGGCCGTCGCTTGTGGATTCGACCGAGCGGTCACGAGGTCACACAAACCGATGCCGTCATCGTGGATCTCGACCCCGGCCTGGCCTTCGGCACCGGCACCCATCCGACCACCGCACTCTGCCTCGGCTGGCTGGACGCACAAATGCCGCAGGACAAAACCGTTATCGACTTCGGCTGTGGCTCGGGCATCCTGGCGATCGCCGCGTTGAAGCTCGGCGCGACCCATGTGCTTGCGATCGACCACGATCCGCAGGCGCTGCTCGCGACCCGCAACAACGCCGAGCGCAACGGCGTATCCGATCGCATCGAAACGGTCGATAGCCGCCACTTCCAAGGGGGTCGAGCCGACGTCGTGATCGCCAACATCCTAGCGAACGTACTGGTCGATCTCGCACCCGTGATCGGCAGACTGCTACACCCGGGCGGGCAACTCGCGCTTTCCGGCATCCTCAGCGACCAGGTCTCGGAGGTTGCGAATGCCTATCACGAGTACATCGAACTCGCCCCTGCGCAATTCGAGCGGGAATGGGCGCTACTGCACGGCCGTGCCCGACACCGTTGAACCACGCCGCAAAACCGACGGCGATCGACGACTACACACCCAGGCAAACTAAACTTACGCTTTCAAGCAACATCGCGAGGCGCCATAAACCTTGAAGACCCGCTGCCCAGAATGCGGCTCCCGTGCCGAAATCGACGCCGAGGCTCTCATTGTTGCCGGCGGCCAGGCACGCTGCCACCAATGCGGCGCCGTGTTCGATGCACTCGGCGAATATCTCAGCGCCGCAACGGTCGATCCGCCAAGCACACGCGCAATACCGACACTCAGACAACCGCGGGCAAGCGATGATGAACACGCACTGCCGTTCGAGGTACCGGACAATCTCGAACCCTTGAAAATCTCGGCCGATGCCGCACTCGACGTCGAAGAAAGCCTGTACGAAAAACGCTCGTACCGCAGCCTGATCTATGGTTGGCTGGTGGTCTTTTTGTCCATCGCGCTCGCATTGCAGCTTGCATGGCAACACCGGCTCGACCTATTGGCCCGTTTCCCACAACTTCAACCACTGTGCGACCAATTGGGCTGCGAACCCATTTTGGTGCATGCACCAAATCAGTTTCAGGTGTTACAACGCGACATCAAACCGGCCGCCAACGACCCCGGTGCACTGACGCTCACGGCAACCATTCGTAACGATGCCGACGCCCCACAGGCCCTGCCGGACATTCAATTGTCGTTACTCGACAACAACGGTGCGATTCTGATTCGCCGCCGTCTGGCTCCGAGCGATTATCTGTTTCCACCACCATCGAACGAAAGACGTTTGGACCCGGGCGAAGTGATCACTATCAATCTCGATTTCAAAGATCCCGGTTATGTGGCTACCGGTTTCATGATTGATTTTCTGTAACGTCAAATTCATCGCAGCTGACACTTGCGTCCATGTCATTTCGGCGTAACATGGCGTCCCCCTGCCAGCCTAAGACCGGTCGATGAACCAACGCGGACATGTCGTCAATGATCCGCTCGGGCGAAACAGGAGACTGTGCCGAAACCCGATTCAGTGTTACGTAAAGCTGCAGAGGCCTCGAACCAAGCGTGCGTATCGGCTCGATTCAATTGGAAAATGACCTGATCGTCGCGCCCATGGCCGGCGTTACGGACCGCCCCTTCCGGGCGCTATGCCGGCGTCTCGGCGCGGGCCTTGCCGTGTCGGAAATGGTCACCGCCGATGCCAGCCTCTATGGCACGCGTAAGACCGTGCGCCGTTTGAACCACGATGGCGAACCGGGCCCGATCGCGGTCCAGATCGTGGGTACCGAACCGTCACGTATGGCCGAAGCCGCGCGCATCAATGTCGCCCACGGCGCGCAAATCATCGACATCAATCTCGGTTGCCCGGCCAAAAAGGTGTGCAAGGTAGCCGCAGGTTCCGCACTGATGCGTGACGAAGACCGGGTCAGGCGCATTCTGGATGCGGTAGTCGTGGCCGTCGATGTGCCGGTCACACTGAAAATGCGTACCGGTTGGGACATACATAACCGTAACGCACCGCGCATCGCCCAACTCGCCGAACAGGCAGGGATCGCCGCGCTCGCCGTGCACGGCCGGACCCGCACCTGCGGTTACCGGGGCGAGGCCGAATACGACACCATCCGCCGAGTCAAATCGGCAACCCGCTTACCGCTGATCGCGAACGGCGACATCGATTCGCCGGAAAAAGCCGCAGCCGTACTGGCACAAACCGCCGCCGACGGCCTGATGATCGGACGCGCCGCCCAAGGCCGGCCTTGGATCTTCCGCGAGATCGCCTATTTCCGCGCAACCGGTCGTCGGCTTCCGGAACCGGCACCTTGTTGGATTCGCGATCTGCTGCTGGAGCACCTGGAGGCGCTGTACGAACTCTACGGCCGCGAACACGGCGTGAAGGTCGCGCGCAAACACATCGCCTGGTACAGCAAAACCCAGCCTGGCGCCACGACGTTTCGCCAGCGCATCAACGCAGCGCAAACCGCTGTGGAACAAATACGACTGATCAAAGAACACTTTGATCATTTAAATGACAAGAAGGCTAACGGCTTCGGCCAAATGCCCGATAAGGAGGTAAGAGCAGCGTGAGTTTGGATAGCACCCATTATTCATCGGTTAGCTCAGGAAACTTTGCCGTGACCAAGGCCAGAACCCCCGAACCCCTGCGCGATGCGGTGCGCGACGCATTGACACATTATTTCGATCAGCTCGACGGTACGCCTGCGAACAATCTTCACGAGTTGGTCATTCAACAAGTCGAACAACCCCTGTTCGAGGCCGTCATGGAACATACCGGCGGCAACCAAAGCAAGGCCGCGGCCGTACTCGGCATCAGCCGTAGCACTCTGCGCAAAAAACTCGCTTTATACGAAATAGAATAAACTCGGCCCGTGCCGCCCTCTCGCGCTGCGCGGCCGATATTGGCCGCGTTTCCGCTTTTCAGGATATCCAATGACGACCATTACCAGAGCATTGATCAGTGTTTCCGACAAAACCGGCGTGATCGACTTCGCCCGCGACCTGGCCGACGCCGGGGTCGAGATCTTGTCCACAGGCGGGACCGCCAAGCTGTTGCGCGACAACGGCATCACCGTTATGGAGGTCAGTGACTACACCGGCTTCCCCGAGATGATGGACGGCCGGGTCAAGACCCTGCATCCCAAGATACACGGCGGCATCCTCGGCCGACGCGGCACCGATGACGAGGTGATGGACCGACACGGCATCGGCCGTATCGATCTGGTCGCAGTCAACCTCTATCCCTTCCAACAGGCGGTGGCCGATCCGGATTGCAGCCTGGAAAACGCCATCGAGAACATCGACATCGGCGGCCCGACCATGATCCGCGCCGCGGCCAAGAACCATCGCGATGTCGCGGTCGTGGTCGACCCGAAGGATTACGCCCACCTCATCCAAGAGATGAAAGCCAACGACGGCGTCCTAAGCGCCGAGACCTGCTTCCGCCTCGCGGTAAAAACCTTCGAACACACCGCGCAATATGACGGTGCGATCGCCAATTATCTGGGCACCGTCGACCCCGACGACACCAAGCGGGACTTCCCCAATACCATCAACCTGCAATATCGCCAGGTCCAGACGATGCGCTATGGCGAGAATCCACACCAAAAGGCCGCGTTTTTCGTTGAAGACGACATTCAAGAGTCCAGTATCGCCACGGCGAAGCAACTGCAAGGCAAGGAACTGTCATACAACAACATCGCCGATACCGATGCCGCCCTGGAATGCGTGAAGCAATTCGCCGAGGGTCCGGCCTGCGTTATCGTCAAGCATGCCAATCCCTGTGGCGTGGCACTGGGCGAAAACCTGCTCGAAGCCTATGACCGTGCCTACAGCACCGATCCGGAATCAGCCTTCGGCGGCATTATCGCCTTCAACGGCGAACTCGACGGCGCAACCGCACAAGCCATCATCGAGCGCCAATTCGTCGAAGTCATCATCGCGCCAACGGTCTCAACCGAGGCCATCGAGGCCGTCAAGGCCAAGCAGAACGTGCGCCTGCTGAGCTGCGGCGACTGGTCGGCGGAAGACGTCCACCGCCTCGATTTCAAACGCGTCAACGGCGGCCTGCTGGTTCAGGACGCCGATCTACAGCTACTCAACGATACCAAGGTGGTTACCGAGCGCGCACCGACCGCTCAGGAGATGAACGACCTGTTATTCAGTTGGCGAGTGGCGAAGTTCGTCAAATCGAACGCCATTGTTTATGGTCGTGACGGGATGACCATCGGTGTGGGGGCGGGCCAGATGAGCCGGGTCAACTCGGCGCGTATCGCCGGCATCAAGGCCGAACAGGCCGGTCTCACCGTCCCTGAATCGGTCATGGCCTCGGATGCCTTTTTCCCCTTTCGCGACGGCATCGACAACGCGGCCAAGGCGGGCATCGCCGCCGTTATCCAGCCCGGCGGCTCAATGCGCGATGAAGAGGTCATTGCCGCCGCGAACGAACACGGCATGGCGATGGTATTCACCGGCATGCGGCATTTCCGGCATTGAGCTCGGATGACACTGTCCCGGCGTGGCGGGACGGTGTCACGGCGCAACCGCATCGCCCCCCTGTTCCGTGTTAGCGAGACGTCAATTCGCAAAAGGAGCCCATTGGTAACGCCTGAGCGAAATCCGTCCATCGACCACCAACACACCCTCACGCTGCAATAACCGCAGCTGCTTGTTCGAACCGCATTTATCCAAAGGAATACTCGATCGCCCGGCAGCATTGATCACCCGATACCAAGGCAAGTTCGACCCTTTCGGCAGCAACCCCATTTGACGCCCGACCCAGCGTGCGCCGTTCGGTCGCCCGATCAACTTGGCGAGTTGACCGTAGGTCACCACCCGACCACGGGGGATCTGAGCCATCCAGGTATAGAGCTGCTGCTGATACTCGTCCATAAAATGTTTCCGAAGCAAGACCCGACTTGATCCCAAGCAGGCCAACGCCTGGGCCGTCGGGCTAAACTGTTGTTCGTTTGCTCCGACACTGTCTTGTATGAAACCCGATTCCGCAACCGCTCTGCGGCAATTGATTGCCGAGATTCGCAACCATTTTCCGTTTGACCGCCCGGAGGCCCAGGTATGCGCCGGACCTTGCCAGGGATGCTCGCTTAAATTGCTGGAATACCTGGAAAGCGAACTGGCCGGCTGGGAAGACCGATTGACCAATGGAGAACAGATCGGATTGGCCGAGCTTTCCAATCTGATACGCACCAGCCGCAAGATCGCCCGGGTGTTGGAAAAATCGGACCTGATGCCCCCTTTGAACAACAACGGTAACTGACAATCCCGCCACCGTCACTGCTAAACTGGGCCTGTCACCCCAGCTTGCCATCCTGATTTGGTATGTCCCTGATTCACCCCAGCGCCATTGTCGAAGACGGCGCCGACGTCCACCCAACGGCTCAAATCGGGCCGTTTTGCATTATCGAATCCGGCGCCGTCATTGGCGCCGACTGCGTCATCGAGAGCAATGTCAGGGTCTACGCGCAGACCCGTATGGGACGAAACAATCATATCTGCCATGGCGCAACCGTTGGCAGCGCACCGCAAGATCTAGGCTATACGCCGGACCAGGCCAAACCGCTGGTGATCGGCAACGACAACCATTTCAAGGAATGCGTCAACATCAGCCACGGCGTCAAGGAACACCACGGCACCGTCGTGGGTAACGGCAATTACTTAATGGCGTTCAGTCATGTTGGGCACGATTGCGTGGTTGGTGATCACAACATCCTGGCAACCGCCGCTATGCTAGGCGGACACGTGCAACTCGGCAGCCGGACATTTTTGTCCGGTAATGTCGCGATCCATCAATTCTGTCGGGTGGGTGACTACGCGATGATCGGAGGCGTCTCCGGCGTGCGACAAGACGTGCCGCCTTATGCGATGGCCAATGGTCAATATGCGCGTTTTATTGGCATCAACCTGGTGGGCCTGCGTCGCGCCGGTTTTGGCCAGGCGCAACGCAGCGCGATCAAAAGAACATACAAGGTTCTACTGCAAAGCGGCCTGAAGCTCCCGGACGCATTGGCCAGCATCAAGGCCGATGCCGATAGCGATGAGGTGCGCAACATTGTGGCCTTCGTCGAAGAAAGCCAACGCGGTGTCGTCTCCGCCGAGTAAACCGGATCACGCCCCAACCTGCCGAAACCCCATTTGCATCACATGGGGCGCATTCTCACCATTACGGGATTGGGCCGACCCACCCGGGGCGGTTAGAATCACGGCCTCGATTCTTTTCCCCTTTAAGAAAACAACCAAAACATGAATGTACTCGTGATCGGCGGCGGCGGCCGCGAACACGCGCTGGCCTGGAAGGCGGCGCAATCCCCCCTTGTCGACAAGGTGTTCGTTGCCCCGGGCAACGCCGGTACGGCACATGAGCTACGACTACAAAATGTTGCTGTTGGGGTCGATGATATCGGCGCCTTGGTTGCGTTTGCGCAGAAGAATGACGTCGACCTGACCATCGTTGGTCCGGAGGCACCGCTGGTTGCGGGCGTGGTCGACGCCTTCAACGCCGCCGGCCTGAAATGCTTTGGTCCATCCCGTGGCGCGGCCCAACTGGAAGGTTCGAAATCCTTTACCAAGGATTTCCTGGCACGCCATCGGATACCGACCGCGGACTACCGGACCTTCACCGAGATCGAACCGGCGCTCGCCTATCTAAAGGGCGAAGGGGCACCGATCGTTGTCAAGGCCGATGGCCTGGCCGCCGGCAAGGGGGTCATCGTTGCCATGGACCTGGCCGCCGCGGAGGCAGCGGTGCGTGACATGCTCGCGGGCAACGCCTTCGGCGAGGCCGGCCATCGCATCGTGATCGAAGAATATCTTGACGGTGAAGAGGCCAGTTTCATCGTCATGGCCGACGGTAAACACGTGCTTCCCATGGCAACCAGTCAGGATCACAAACGCGTCGGCGACGGGGACACCGGTTTGAATACCGGCGGCATGGGTGCCTATTCTCCCGCCCCCGTGGTCACCGATACCGTTTATCGGCGTATCATGAACGAGGTCATCATGCCGACCATCGACGGCATGGCGGCAGAGGGCCTGCCCTACACCGGCTTTCTGTACGCCGGCCTGATGATCATGTCGGATGGTACGCCCAAGGTAATCGAATACAACTGCCGCTTCGGCGACCCGGAAACCCAGCCGATTATGCTACGTATGAAGTCCGACTTGGTCGCACACTGCCTGGCCGCACTCGATGACAGACTTGACCGGGAGAACACTCAATGGGATCCACGCCCGTCGGTCGGTGTCGTTCTAGCCGCCGGCGGTTACCCCGGCAGCTACACCAAAGGCGCTGTGATAACCGGCCTACCTGATCAGAACCAACCCGGGGCCAAAGTGTTTCACGCCGGCACGGCAGAAAAAGACGGCCAGATCGTCACCGCAGGCGGTCGCGTGCTGTGCGCTACGGCACTGGGCAGCACTGTTGCTGAAGCCCAGACGATCGCTCACCGCCTGGCCGAGCAAATCAGCTGGGACGGCATGTTCTATCGCCACGATATCGGCTACCGGGCGATCGCTCGCGAACAAACAGCTTGACGACAAACTGTGCCGGTTTTCGTTGCAAATCCCCGCAGTTGGAGGCTGTTAAGTGCATTTTGGACCCCATTCAGCCTCTTGATTTGAATAGCCCGGCGTTATCGAAAGCCCCATAAAATGTCTATCTCACGCTGCAATTGCGCAGGAATACGATTGCTGCTCGGATTGGCCCTGGTCGTCACGACCTGGGTTTCGCTATCGCCACAGCCACCGGCGCTGCCCGGGGTGCCGCTAGCAGACAAATGGGCCCATTTGCTCACCTACGTCGTGCTCGCCTTTCTGGTCGACGCCAGTTGGCCCGACCACCCTTTCGGCCGATCAAAATGGGCCTGGTTGCTGGGCTACGGGCTACTCATCGAACTGATCCAATCGCAAACCCCAAACCGGATGTTCAGCTTGGCCGACTTACTGGCCAACGCTGCCGGCATTCTGATCTACGCTGGCGGCGTGCTCCGCGGCCTACGCGCATTCGGCATTCGCTGATCCCATTCACGGTGCCTGCCGCCAAACCCTACTCACAGTACCGGGTTAAACCTTCCGCACAAGTGCACAATATTTCGGTCATGCTTATCCAAACGGCCTCACAAATCTCACCCATGACGCCGTGGGAGACCTTCCGATGATGTGGATGCGAAAAAAACTAACCGAAATTCCAAGTGTCGATGACGCCCTGCCGGGCCGCACCGAACCCATGCCGGTGGGCGACAAGCATTTCGTCAATGGCCATCAAATCAAACCGCCCTTCCCTCATGGTATGCAGCAGGCGATTTTCGGCATGGGTTGCTTCTGGGGTGCGGAACGCCGCTTCTGGCAACAAGAAGGCGTGTACGTCACCGCGGTCGGCTATGCCGCCGGCCACACACCCAACCCGACCTATGACGAGGTCTGCACAGGCATGACCGGCCACAACGAGGTCGTGCTCGTCGTATTCGATCCGGCCAAAATCAGTTACGAGCGTCTACTGAGCGTCTTCTGGGAATCCCACGACCCGACCCAAGGCATGCGACAAGGTAACGACGTTGGCACTCAATACCGCTCTGGCATCTATATCTTTTCCGAAGAACAACGTCACGCCGCCGAAACAAGCCGCAAACGCTACCAAAGCGCTCTAGCGACAAAAGGACTACCCGCCATTACCACCGAGATAATCGATGCTCCCCCGTTCTACTACGCCGAAACCTATCATCAGCAGTATCTGGCGAAGAATCCGAATGGGTATTGCGGGCTGGGAGGTACGGGCATATGCATGCCCGAGCCCAGCCGAAACTCAGCGGCTTGATAAACCCGTTATCCAACGGCCCGGAAACGACATCGAACCACACCGCCATGCATTAAACACCCGTCTCAATGCCCGGACTAAGAGGATTGCCGAGCCTCTGTGATGTAACCCCGAAGAAAGGAAATCTCCCATTCGGCTTTAAACGTTTCGTCAAAGTCTTTCTTCAACTTATGGATGAACAACGCAAGATACTGATTGACAAGTTCACGATATCGCCACCGTGGCGCACCCTGCCATAAAGCAACGCCGGTATCCATCTCCTCGCGTTCCTGATGGTACATATGGCGCCCCAGTCGATACGCCCGCTTGATTATCCAGTCCCTCTCGATCTGATTTTGCCGAATCATGTGTCCAACACGGGCCTCATTGCAGAACCAGGCTTTATAGCCATTACGCTCCAGCCGACAAACGAACTCCACCTCACTGCCCATGACATATTGCCCCTTCGCCGGACCTATGTTTTCGTCAAAACGATAGCCGGCATCGAACACCCTGCGGCGAATTGCCATATTGGGCCCCCAGATTTGGGATGGCTCAATTCGACCGGATGCCAATCCGGGAGGCGTAATCGCATAGGTCGCCCCCAGATTCACAAGTCGCGGAATCCATTCCGGTAGATTGGCGGGCCAAACCGGAGTGATTTCGCCACCAAAGATATCGTACTCAGATTGTTGTTTCGCCACGCAAAGCAATTGCCGCAACCAATCCGGCGCCGGTACGGCATCGTCATCGCTGAGCACGACCAGCGAACCCGAGACCTCTGCCAATCCAATGTTTAGCGCAATGTTCTTCCCCTGGCGCTCTGTCCTTATTGGAAGCAGCGGCAACCGATCCGTATACGACCTCAGTATCTCAGGCGTGTCATCCGTACTCGCGTTATCCACTATGATGATCTGCCAATCATCTTCCAAGTGATCGAGCTTGGTGTATGCATCCAAAACAGTTGGAAGCGTTTTGGCACCGTTATGCGTGGCGATAAGAATGCTGATCATCGTATTACGTTATTGTCGACGGTTTAGAGAAAATTCGAGTACGGACACCACCGGCACGCCAAAAACTTCGCGAGCGATAGTAGTTTAAGCATGCGCATTGGATGTCGTAATTTATGAAAGCAACTAATGGTCTCTGACGCTAACGTTTCTGCACGGACAACAGGTCGACCGTCCTGTACCAAGCCACCTAGAATGCGAATACGCATCCACAAGGTCGAAAAATGGATTAGATGCCTTTCCGCGTTAAACTACCGGCGTTTCAGCTCATAATCGAACCATGGACAAATTACTTGACCGGGGCTGTAGCGGCAACTTAAAGATACTGTCCATCATACGCGCATCTCGCTCCGTAAAGCGACGTTAAATATTTCGCTACAGGAAAAACCGTGTTCTGGCGAAGCATCACCAACAACGTAGAACAACTTGGATTCGGCAACGCGATTCTATACTTGACCGGCCGTCTACTGGAATCCGTGAGCGGGAGCCGAATAAAGATCATCCGCTATGCCATCGCCGCACAACCTGTTCGCGCTCCGGAAGCAAAAAGCATGCGTCCTGTGGCGGGAGTGTCGATTAGGCTGACCGACACATCGGACCCGATAGTCGAGCAGTTTCCTCGCGAACAAAACGTGATCGAGGAACGTTTTCGCGCCGGCGCAAAATGCTATGTCTGTGAAACAAAGGGTACGTTCGCAGGGTACATATGGCTCGCTTACGAGGCATACGAAGAAGACGAGGTCCGCTGCCGTTATGAGCTTAAATCGCCTGAGACCTGCGTATGGGATTTCGACGTATATGTCGCGCCGAAGTATCGAATGGGACGGACCTTTGCAAGGTTATGGAACACCGCCAATCAACATTTAAGCGATGAAGGAATACGCTGGAGCTTCTCTAGAATATCCACTTTCAATCCACATTCCATAGCGGCGCATAAGCGCCTGGGTATGAGAAAAATTCACTCCGTAACTTTTCTTTGTATTGGAAAATGGCAAATCACGGTAATGGGCATGCGCCCATTCGTGCACTTTAGTGCATCTATCCCATCAAGGCCGCGATTGCGTTTAACTGAGCCAGCAGATCTTTAACATAGCCATAATGCATCCGGTAGGTGGAAGCATGGTCTTCGACGCATTTCATTTTGCCACCATAAACAGCTGATATTCGCTTAAGCCATTAATTCATCCTAACAACTTGGCACGCACTCTATGAAAATCGCATTACTTTGTTCAGGCCTGGGTAACATCAATCGAGGCCATGAGGTATTTGCTCGCGACCTTTTCGATCTGCTGAGACATGATGTGGACATCACTCTTTTCAAGGGAGGCGGCACAAACTCGGAAAAAGAGCTTGTAATCGACAATGTCTCAAGACGTGCGACCTGCCTTGATCACATTAAAGTCACCACATCCCCTAAGTGGGCAGACTCCGTCCGAGAACAAGAAAGGGAAAGAATTGAAGCCCTTACTTTCGCTTATGCTGCACTCAAACCACTGCTCGAAGGCCGATTCGACATTATTCATTGCCTGGAACGGGATGTCTGTGAGGTAATTTACGCGTTTCGACATTTCTTCCAGACGACACCACGCGTGGTTTTCTCGAATGGCGGGACACTCCCGGCCAGAGACCTTCCGTCATGTGATTTTGTTCAGGAACATAGCGATCACAACCTCGCCCTAAGCAATCCCAATAAAGCATTCATGATCCCCCACGGGGTCGATCTGGAACGCTTCAATCCGGATATCGAAACTGATTTTCGTGCTCGCCACGGCATACCAGACAATGCATTCGTTGTTATCAGCGTCGGCACAATTTGTTATTGGCATAAACGGATGGATTACGTCATACAGGAATTGGCAGAGATAGATGATGTGTATTTGATCATCGCGGGACAAGAAAGCGACGACAGTCCGGCGATTAAGAACTTGGGGCGGGAACTCATGCCCGACAGGCTGCTCTTTGTGACTCTCTCACATGACGAATTACCGCAGGCCTACGCAGCCGCCGACGTTTTTGTTTTGGGCTCGTTGTTTGAGACGTTCGGCATCGTTTATATTGAAGCGCTCGCGATGGGCTTGCCTGTCATATGCACTAACCACCAGAATCAACGCAGCATCGTAAAGCAAGGCGTTTTTATTGACATGGCCAAGCCTGGCGCCCTAAAGCAGGCGATAAAATCACTCACGCCTTCACAACTTCAAGCACTTAGCGAAAACGGTCCTGCGATCGCTCGCGAACATTATGATTTGAACAAGCTCCGAGCACGCTACATTGCCGAATACGAACGTATAAGCTCATCACAACCACGCCTTCCCGAATGGAATTGGCGTAAGCAAATAATATCGAATACAAAGAATGTGATTCGACAGACGCGAAAATTATTGCGTGTGTGAATTTACCGCGGGAGAATATAAGATGTCGTTATTGTATCAGCGTGCCGGTTTTAATAGCGACTTGAGCAAATAGGCGGCAGCGCGCCAGTTCAACGGCGCATGTTTTAATGCCTGACGAAAAGCATCGCGCGCCAAAGCGCTCGATCCATTGTGATAATGTGAGTAACCAAAATCGAATGCTAATTTTGCCAAGCGCTGCTCAAGATCTTTACCTTCTACTTGATTTCCATTGCTGCAAGCATTCCCCCACTTTGACACGGCACGGCGCACGACAAGATATTCATAGTTCAGCGGCTTTGCATGACGAGTAAGGCTCCCTTCTACAGACGCGCGATAATATGAATAAACGCCGGCCAGTTTGTCGATTCGACATATTCTGCTTATGCGTAACCAATAATCGTAGTCTTCCCCGACAGTGAGTTGGGTATCAAAAAAACCCACTTGCTCAATCACTTCCCGACGCACCATCACAGTCGAGGTATGGACGATACAATCGAGCAATAAACGCGAATAGATAGCACCGGATTCATTCTGCACTATCGCATGCTCGTCCGTCACTTTCGGCACATCAAGCGCCGGGTAGCCACCGTCATCGTCCGGCTCCCAGACTCGCCACGCATGGTAGACCAAGCCCACATCGGGGTGCTTCAGCAGATAATCAGCTTGCGCACTGACTTTGCCCGGAAACCACCCATCATCGGCATCCAAAAAACAAATAAAATCGCCCTTCGCCGCTTTTAATCCCGTGTTACGCGCTGACGCCACACCTCCGTTCTCTTGCCGAATAATGCGAATGTCCGGCGCCAACGCCCTGACAACTTCCGACGTACCGTCGGTTGATCCGTCATCTACCAATAGAATCTCGATGGCACCATAGTTCTGCGCAAGAACACTGTGCAACGCATCTGCAATGAAAGCTTCGGCGTTGTAGGCCGGTACAACTACCGAAACAAGCGGTGGCGACAACATCGGATCGCTCGACAAGTCAGTGGGATTACTCATCCAGCATTGTGCTCGGTTCGCGGGGACACTTTTTGCATCAACCCAAAGGCAGTTTGAGCATGGCCCAGAAGTTGCGCAGAACCAATCCGTAACGCATCGATTGAAGGTGCAACTTCAATGCCCCGGCCAGTCTTCCCCAAGATCGACAGCGATAGGCCCAGTCGAAATAGATTTCCGAAATGTGCCGACGAACGATAGCAGCTTCGCGGCCACTCAGATCTGGGTATGCCAATATGATGTTATGAGCCGTCAATAGCATCGGAGCGTTTCCCGCAGGATCGCCATCAGATTCGAAAGAGATATTCTCCTCATGCAGTTGATAGCGAATCTGGGGCGTCTTCAGGCACGCGAAACCAAACTCCCGCGCAAGCCTGACCCAAAACTCGTAGTCCTCGGCGATTCGGAGGCTTTCATTCATGAGTTTTTGGGCTGCGCCAGCCCGAAGCACGACGGTGGACAAGTTGAAATAGCAGCCTTGTTCGAGCAAATGCGTTGAGTAATCATCATCGAACACCACGAACTGCTCGTTTTCATAACGTACCGAAGCAAGCGCAAGCTTCTTATCGAAATTCGGCCCCATATAGTCAACTGTCGAACCCGCCTGCTCATAAACAGCCCTACCGAAGACGACGCTTACTTGTGAGTCGCTTTTGAGAACATCAATGGAGTGCGCAATATGCTCAGGCAAAAAAGCATCGTCTGAATCGAGTAACGCTATTATGTCACCCGTTGCTTCACTGATTCCGGAATTCCGAGCCCCGGCTGGGCCTTTGGATCGAAAGTTACGTATCGCCCTAACGTTGCAATCTTTATATGCCGAGTCTATCCATTCCAATGTTCCATCCGTCGAGCCATCGTCGACAACCAGAATTTCGATATCGGGCCGTTGTTGTATCAACACAGAGTCGATAGCGTTGCCGATACAGCTGCGCCTGTTATAAGTAGGAATTACAACCGAAACCTTCATTCGATACGCTCGACTCTCAGACCCGGCACAGCAGCGGGCATTTGCAGATTTTCAATTAGCAGTTTTGTTTTCTTCGCGCTTAATCCGGTTCTCAAGCCCCCTGAGCGGATACTTCAGCTTAGCTGCTTTGGCGGCATACTTTTTTGCTTTATCCAAATTCCCCATATCGAGATGCAAGAGTCCCATGTTGTATATGAGCTCAGAGTGGGAGGCAAGCTTCTGTTCAGCCACTTGATATTTTTCCAGAGCCATATCCAAGTCCCCACGCTTATGAAGATACAGGCCATATATGAATTCAATAACGTGGTCATTAGGCGCGAAAAGCTTTGCCCGATTAAAAAAGCATTCGGGTGGCGCCGGAGAGGCCGCAGCACGTTCCCTACCCTGCAGAACTTCTAGACCGACCTTGTTTAGCGCTCTTAGATAATAGCGACTCATTGCCCAAAGTGCGCGATGATGGTTTGGAAAAGCGTTTATCGTATAAACAAGATCGCCATAGGCATCTATCGATGTAGCGCCTCCTCTTAGAGACTCGACTTTCGGTGTGAAATGAAAATTCTCCACTGATTTAATGCTCGACACCCCTCCGGATTTTGGCGTTACGTGTTGATTCGGATCTGTATAATCGAAAGGGCCGTATCCTTGGGCAGGGCCATAGCACGATGTCCCCGACAGCGTCTTACCCGGCCATCCAAGGTTTTTGTCTCCCGTACGCGCGCCAAGCAGGTCGGAAGAGAGCAGGAAGAGCGCAAGAAGTAAAATTAGTTTTTTCTGCATAACTGGCCCATCTGTCTGATACGCGGATTGATTGCATCCGGCTTTAAATCACCTCTGAACACCCCGATCGACAGCCTAGCCGCCCATCAGGCACTCATCGAGCAGAGTCGAACCAAGGTAACCTCAAAACAACCTTAACATTGCAGTTTCGTCCGGCTCTGGCCCTAGCTCCCACGGCCTTGCCTTTGACATGGAAAGCGTTTTTAGCTGGGACGCCGCGACAAACTCGCCATCTGCCGCTACTGCCCCCAGAAACACGACGCTCCAAAGCACTTTCGGCACCGTGATTTTACCCCCAAACGCTTGCATACCGGTCTTGTATATGGGCGAAGCGTGGCGACCCAACAACGATGATTACCTGCTGAACGATAATCCAGGCTACGAAAGGCTGCCAGCAAAAAATGGCACCCACAAGACGCAACAACCCGAATCCCGCGTTATGCGAACCTCAAGCATCGATCTGTAGAGTAGTGTATGCAAAACTGCCACACCAGAGACTTTGAGAAAGAGTAGTATTCACTTCAAATTCAAATAGGCTGGCCGATAACTCGGCAATCCCACTGAGGCCGCAGTGCCTAACAAAGCGCAACGCCCTACTCTCGTCAAGAAGCTTCAACAATTGCCGCTCTAAAAAATGCAGCGCCATACAAGAAGTCCTATCTACTAAATCGCAGACAACCCTAAATGAGCATTCGAAAGGGCCTTTTTTACTCGCTTAGCGAAAGCTATTTCACAATCGCAATTCAGTTAGCCAGCGCCATGATTTTGGCGCGACTGCTAACCCCCGAAGAGATCGGTATCTATGCGGTCAGCTTGGCGATCATCGGTATCGCTCAAGTCCTTCGGGATTTCGGAATAGGTTCTTTTCTGATTCAGGAGCGCGAACTCAAGGACAGCCACATAAGCACGGCATTCGGTTTCTCCCTGGCAATCGGCATTTCCCTATTCTCGGTGGTTTATTTGACGGCCCCTTGGTTAGCCGCCTTTTATGAAGAGCCACGCCTGCTAGAGACGATACACATCAGCGCCATCAACTTCCTTGTGCTGCCTTTTTGTACTATTTCGGTAGCATTGCTGCGGCGAAATATGGCGTTCAAAAGATTGGCAGCGGTAAACGTTATCGCAGCGTTCACCGGTTTTGTCGTCGGCACCACATTGGCCTACCATGGCTTCGGGCCAAACAGCATGGCTGTAGCCGCTGTAGCTGCAAACTTGGTGACAGGAACGCTAGCCTGGTTGGCACGCCAAGATCGCAGGCTCATTCTTCCTGGATTCGTAGAATGGCGCGCAATATTGAGTTTCGGTGGACAAAGCTCGGCGGCAAATATAGTGACCACAATATCCATGGATATTAACGACTTGGCGCTTGGAAAAATCCTCGGGTTCGAACCCGTAGCGCTAATCAGTCGTGCCCAAGGCGTGATGAATCTATTTCATCGTGATTTGATGAGTGCCGTTAGAAACGTAGCCTATCCCGCCTTCGCAAAGGCACATCGTGACGGCGAGCCCGTTGATGAAAAGTATGTCGCCAGTGTTACTTCGGTAACAGCCTTCGCTTGGCCTTTCTACGGGTTTGTTTCGATCTACGCCTACGAGTTAATCCGCTTGATGTTCGGCCCGCAATGGGATGAAGCAGCCGAATTGGTCCCAATATTCTGTCTTGCGGGCGCTTTTGCCGCGGTTGTAAACCTGCTCTTACCAGCGATTATGGCAGTAGGCCGCATTGATCTATTTACCAAAGCCGAACTCACGATTCAGCCGTTACGCGCCATAGTCATCGTTGGCGCCGCACTCATCTTCGAATCCTTAATAGCCTGCGCCATTGCTTTTCTATTCATCTTTGTTATTAGTGTTCCCTATTTGTATACAGTTAAGGATAAATGCATTAAGACAGACTATAGGAAACTAGGAGACAGCTTGTTATCGAGCTTTAAAGTATCAGCGTCTTGTTTAGTTATGCCATTCGTGTTTCATCTCTATATTCCCGAACAAAATAGCATGTTAGGATATTTTTTCGTATTATCCGGCGCAGGCCTGCTAGCACTAACAGGCTGGACACTCGCAATAGTTTACTTTAATCACCCGATAAAAGATGAAGAGTTATTCCAAAGATTTATTAATCTACTGCCGAAAAAACCAAAACAGGATTTCTGATAACTGTACGACATATATGCCTCAGGGTTTATTTCATCTTCTAGAGATATATGAACTCCACCACTACGACACCAACGCACAACTTTCAACACAGCACATGCTCAACGATTTCGAGAAGTATAATGACTGATCAATCCTTCGGACAGCTGACATTACTGCGTAGTAATCTCGATCGATTTCCGATGCGAACGGCCGTATACAAATCAGTCTTACGAAGCTTTCCCGCCATGAAGGGAAGATTGCTGGATGTAGGATGCGGGAAAATGCCTTACCGCGAAGAGATTGTTAACAACACGAGCATATCTCAGTACACCGGAATCGACATTCAAACAGACGTACATTATTCGGATGACATTAAACCACATGTAATATGGGACGGAAAAGCGCTACCATTCTGCGATCAAACTTTTGACACAGTATTGGCAACAGAGGTGCTTGAGCATGTTGACGACTTAGATCGATTTTTATCAGAAATCTATCGAATTACCAGCCCTGGAGGCACATTTATATTTACTGTTCCGTTTCTTTGGCCACTACATGAAGTTCCATATGATGTAGCACGCTACACACCGTTTTACCTGGAAAAGAAACTAAATGACAGCGGATTCGTAAACACACAACTTCACGCGACAGGCGGTTGGCATGCCTGTCTGGCACAAATGCTTGGATTATGGGTACGAAGGGGAATCACTAGGCATCAGGGCGTTCTTTCCCTTTTGCTTAAGCCAATAATATCGCTGTTGCTACGAATGGATAAACCGCCAGCACGCTTTCACGAAAGCGCAATGATATTAGGACTACGCGGAACTGCGAGTAAACAATGAATAACCGTGTGATAGCAATAGCCTCTCCGTCCAATGACGCGTACTCGGAAACATTTATTCGGGCACATAAGAATTATCTGCCGGGAAACGTACTGTTTTATTACGGAGACTTACTGCCCAATCGACTAGAAGGCGAGAAAGGCATGCTTATCGAGAAAATGGGTCTGCCTCGAAGATTTGCGCACTGGGCAAAGAGAAGGGTTGTGGGGCTAGACTATTCGCATACTCTGTCACATGCGCTACTTACTTCTTTCCGAGAGAATTCTGTCGATGTCGTACTAGCAGAATACGGCCCCACTGCCGTTAGCGTGATGAACGCGTGTAAACAAGGCCAAATCCCGCTAGTTGTTCACTTTCATGGTTACGACGCAAGCTTGAAGTCTGTGCTAACCCAATACAGCGATGATTACAGAACGCTCTTCAAGTTCGCAGAAAAAATAATCGTTGTTTCAAAAAAAATGCAATCAACCTTGACGGAGATGGGCGCCGACGCCAAAAAAATCGTACGAACAGCATGCGCTCCAGACGACAGCTTTTTCAAAATAACCCCTAATTACGCATCAAAAAATTTTCTTTCGATTGGCCGTTTTGTAGATAAAAAGGCACCTTACTACACAGTTCTCGCCTTTTCGAGGATCGCAAAAAACTTTCCCGAAGCTCGCCTTATTATGGTTGGTGAAGGCTCATTGCTGAATGCAACCAAGAACGTCGCGCGTTCTACGGGCGTTTTAGATCAGATCGATTTCGTGGGCGCACAGTCGCCCGAGATCATTCGGGAGTATCTTGCGAACAGTATTGCTTATGTGCAGCACTCTGTAACAGCAGAGAACGGAGATAGTGAAGGCACTCCCGTAGCAATTCTCGAGGCGGGAGCCGCAGGATTACCGCTTGTTTCCACGAAACATGCCGGAATAGCCGATACTATCCTACACGAAAAAACGGGGTTTCTCGTCGAT
>JANQLO010000011.1 GCA_028280505.1 Chromatiales bacterium
TACCATACGCGCCTCGTTTGAGGGGCCATAGCTCAGCTGGGAGAGCGCAACACTGGCAGTGTTGAGGTCGGCGGTTCGATCCCGCCTGGCTCCACCAAAAATCCGGTTTCACGTCCCGTTCGTCTAGAGGCCTAGGACATCGCCCTTTCACGGCGACGACAGGGGTTCGACTCCCCTACGGGACGCCATTCGACAAGGCCCGGAGTTGAACGCTCCGGGCTTTTCTTTTTTGTGTTCGGTGTTGTTCGTTTGACCGGAGAGACGGTGGTCAGTGCCCCGATAGATTGGGTTGGCTGAGGTGAGTTTCAGTATGCTCGATACCCCGGTCGGGCATGCTCCACACGACCAGGGCGACTGCGCTGAACAGCGCCAGCAGCTTGATGCCTTCGACCAGGTGTTTTGCGATCTTCATGCAACGGATTCCCCCAGGTAGGTGTCAGTCAGTCGTTCGGCGCGACGAATTGTCTATTTCGTTTCTGACAAAGTCGTTTCAGCTTGGGAAAAGTTTTGATTTTCTTGGTTTGACTAACCGGGTTGTGGCGTTGCCAAGGGTTCAGCCGGTTTGGGCTCGCCGCTTGCGGCGCCGCCTGTTTCCGTCGCAGGGGGATTCTCAGGTGGGACATAACGCTCGGCGCGGATGATGATGCCGAGTTTCGGGTGATCGATATAGTGTAATTCTTCACTTCGCATGCGCCGGCTGAGCTGAACGCGGTAGATCTCCGGTGAATCCTGATCTTTGAGCAACAAGTCGGTATCGAGATGCAGAAAACGGCCGCGTGTGACCCGAATCAGGCCATTTAGTCGTGTGCCGTCGAGCCGGTGCCAGGTGTCACTGTTGCGTCGTCCCGGTGTTTGTCGCCAGCTCAGATGTTTGTGCACCACCATGCCTTTTTGTCGCAGCGTGTAGGCGACGGGGCCCAGTGCCTTCGGGCCTCCGGGTAGCGCGTTTGGACCTTCGAGGTCGTTGACGGCGAGCGACTGGTCGGGCTCTCCGGGTGATTCGGGCCAGTATTCGCCGTCACCATAGCCGGGTCGTTCGAAGATCAGCATCTCAAAATTGTAAGGCTCGTCTTCGGCGAATGCATAAGGTGCCGCCAGCACGAGTAGCGCCAACACCACCGAGGAAAGGTAAGCCAAACTGCCGTGTTTCATACGATTACACTTCACTGTATCCCGACTATTTGGTCAAGTACGCTCTTCACGGATGCGACACGAGTCTCGACATCGGCCAGATCGGCAAAAAAGCGCAGTTTGTCGCTACCGTCGAGCTTGAATGCCTTCGGTTTGGTCTGAATGAGATGGATAAGGCGCACCGGGTCGAATTTAGGCGTCTCATCGAAATGGATTTTGCCGCCGGCGGGGCCTGCCTCGATTTTACGGATGCCGTAAGGCTGAGCATTCAGCTTGAGCTCAGTGACGTCGAAAAGGTTGTTGGCTGATGCGGGCAGCAGACCGAAACGATCGATCATTTCGACCTTGAGCTCACGCAGTTCCTCTTGCGATTCGGCCGATGCGATGCGTTTGTATTGAATCAGTCGGATGTGCACATCGGGCAGATAATCTTCCGGCAGCAACGCTGGGATGTGCAAATCGACTTCGGTGCCATGATCCAGTGGTCGGTCGAGTTCGGGTTGACGGCCGGCGCGAATTGCCTGCACCGCCTGTTCCAGCATTTCGGTGTACAGGGTGAAACCGATTTCGTGGATTTGGCCGCTTTGCTCGTCGCCCAGTAACTCCCCGGCACCACGGATTTCCAGATCATGCGTTGCCAAGGTGAAACCGGCGCCAAGCTCCTCGAGTGACTCGATGGCTTCGAGGCGTTTACGTGCATCCGCTGTCATCGCCTTGGGTGGTGGTGCAATCAAGTAGGCATAGGCGCGATGGTGCGAACGCCCGACACGACCGCGTAGCTGGTGAAGTTGGGCCAGCCCCAGCTTGTCGGCACGATTGATAATGATGGTATTGGCACTTGGCACGTCGATACCGCTTTCGACAATGGTAGTGCAGACCAGAATATTGAATCGTTGGTGATAGAAATCGCGCATGATGCGTTCGAGTTCGCGTTCTCGCATTTGCCCATGTGCGAATTCCACCCGTGCACCGGGTACGAGGTCGGCAATCTTCTGTGCCGTTTTTTCGATTGTCGAAACCTCGTTGTGCAGTAAATAGATTTGACCGCCGCGGTTGATTTCGCGTTGACAGGCCTCGCGGATCAGGCCGTCGTTCCATTGGTTGACGAAAGTCTTGATCGGATGGCGAGCCGCGGGTGGGGTTGCGATGATCGATAAATCACGCAGGCCCGACATCGCCATGTTCAGCGTGCGGGGGATCGGCGTTGCGGTAAGCGTGAGGATGTCGACCTCCGAGCGCATGGATTTCAGACGTTCCTTGTGTCTCACGCCAAAGCGGTGTTCCTCATCGATGATGACCAGGCCGAGGTCCTTGAACTTGGTTGTTTCGCCGAGCAGTTTGTGTGTACCGACAATGATGTCGATGCGGCCGTCCGCCAGGCCTTTGAGTATCTGGCCGCTTTCCTTGGCGGAACGGAAGCGAGACAAGCTTTCGACCTTGAACGGCCAATCGGCGAAACGATCGGAGAAATTTTGGTAATGTTGTTGTGCAAGTAGGGTGGTCGGTACCAGTACCGCTATTTGACGACCGGCATTCGCTGCGATGAAGGCGGCCCGCATGGCAACTTCGGTTTTACCAAAGCCGACATCGCCGCAGACCACGCGATCCATGGGTCTGGGTGCCGTCATATCGTCGACGATAGCCTGGATGGTTTGTTCTTGGTCGGGTGTTTCCTCGAACTCGAAGTCGGCGGCGAAACGCCGATAGTCGTCGTCCGGTATCGGAAGTGCGGTACCTTGACGAGCCTCGCGCCGAGCATAGATGTCCAGTAACTCGGCGGCAACGTCATGCACCTTTTCGGCCGCGCGCTTACGGGCCTTTTCCCATTGGTCGCTACCGAGCCGGTGCAGCGGTGCGGCCTCCGGCGAGGCGCCGGTGTAACGGCTGATCAGATGTAATGAACCGACCGGAACGTACAGTTTGTCGCCGCGCGCATATTCCAATGTCAGAAATTCATTGGTTTGGCCACCGGCTGTGAGTGTTTGCAGGCCGATGAAACGTCCGATACCGTGATCCTCGTGGACTACCGGCGCACCTTCGGTCAATTCGGCGAGATTGCGGATGATCTGGTCGGCATCCTGCCCTTTGCGTCGGCGCCTTTGTTTCACCCGCTCGCCGAGTAACAAGGCCTCCGGGATGATCATGAGTTCGGCGTCTGTTAACCAAAGACCGCTTTCAATCGGGGCTACGGTGATGCAGGGTGAACCTGTCCGCGCGACGAAATCGTGCCAGGAGGTGCAGTGTTCCGGGCGGATGCCGAAGCCGTGCAGCGTATCGAGAAGCGACTCACGCCGACCGGCGCTCTCGGCAACGAACAGCACCCGGACATCGGTTTGGGCCAGCGTATTTTGCAATGCCTGCCCCGGATGGGCGGCACGTGCCTGGATACCTACCGGCGGTACAGGTTTGGCCGCAAGGTTGAAGCACGACGTCGTGGCGTTGTCGCACTCAATCTCACCTGGGTGGTACTCGATGCCCGGGAACCGGGCAATCTGTTCGAGTAACTCGTCGGGTTCGAGATAGAGGTCGGTCGGCGGTAACAGGGGACGTTCGATGTCGTAGCGACGCTGTTCGAAACGCTCGTTGATGTTATCGAACAGATGTTTTGTCTCGTCCGTAAGGTGATGATCGACTACCACCACGCTGTCTGCGGGCAGATAGTCGAACAAGGTTTCCGTTTGTTCGAAAAATAACGGCAGATAGTATTCGATGCCGCCCGGCGGTTGCCCGTCACTCACGCCGCGATAGATCAGGCTGCGTTGTGGATCGCCTTCGATGCGTTCACGATAGGCTTGGCGGAAACGCGAAATGGCGTCTTCGTCAATGGGGTATTCGCGTGCGGGCAGTAGTTCGATGCGATCGACTTTGTCATCGGTACGTTGGGTTTCCGGATCGAAAGTACGGATGGAATCGATTTCACGGTCGAACAGGTCGATCCGAAATGGCTGTTCGCTGCCCATGGGGAACAGGTCAAGCAACGAGCCGCGAACGGCGAACTCGCCGTGCGTCATAACCTGCGATACGCAACGGTAACCTGCGGCCTCGAGGCGCCGGCGAAAATCGTCTAAATCCAGTTCTTCCCCAGTGCCGAGCAGCAGGCTGTTGGCGTCGAGATAGGTACGCGGCAGCAGGCGTTGCATCAAGGTGGCGACTGGGACGACCACCACGCCGCGTTGCAGGCGGCGCAAACGATGGAGCGTCAGCAGGCGTTGCGACACCAATTCGGGCAAGGGAGAGAAGATGTCGTAGGGCAGCGTTTCCCAGTCGGGAAAACCGAGCACCTCGACCGTCGAGTCGTCGATGAAAAAGCGAATCTCCTCGATCAGACGGGTTGCGCTTTGCACATCGGCCGTGGCGATCAACATAGGCGCGTTTGCCTTGTCGACGGCCTGGGCGATCAGGTAACCGGGTGCGGCGCCGGCGCAACGCCCCCAGCGGGTGAGATGTCGATTTTCGGCGAATGGTGGTACTGCGAGACTCACGGGTTCGGGCGGCGTGCGGTAAACCCCGCATTTTGACATATTGTGTCGTTAGTCGGGACGGCCTTTTACGGGCAATTGCAACAAATACAAAAGGCGGTCTATGGAACCGCCTCGATTGGCTCGATGTGGGTGAAAACTCAGGGTTTCACAGTGGTCAGCCCGAGAATTGACCAATCCTGCATGCCGCCGCGATACCATTTGAGTTTGTCGGCGGGATAACCGAAGCGCATCAAATTCTTGATGTTGTTTGGCGATTGGCCGCACCATGCCCCGTTGCAGAACATAACGAGAGTTTTGGCGTTGCTGAAATCCCAGAGGCCTTCTATTTCTACGGCACCGAACTGGCCGGTAAAAATCTCGGCAATCGAGATCGGGTCGGCACCCTTCGAAGGATTGAGCTTTGTCCACGGTAAATTGATCGAGCCGGGAATAGTGCCTTTCGCCACCCAGTCGGGCGTGCGCGAGTCGATTAAAAGGATGCCGTCGTCTCCGGCAGCCATTTTCTCGACGTATTTTATCAGCTCGACTTCACCGATGGTTTCGACGCCGCCAGCAAGTTTTGAGGGCTGAATACAAAACGGTGGACATTTTCGTGAGGTTTTAGCGAACGCGGGACTCACGGTGTTGGATTGATTCTGATTACGCATGATGGTGATAGGCTTGCCATTGACTGTGCCTTCGAATTTATCCATCGAGCGGGTGATACCGACGGCAAGATCCGACGCTAAGGTATCTACCGCCAAGGCCATCGTTAGTACACCAATGGTGGCAGTGGCGATGCTTGTGAGTTTCATCCGCGTTTTTCCTCCTTTGAGAACAATGATGTTGTTATGTGTCGTGTTTCAAAAAGGCGACGCGCTTGACCAGAGTTATTGATAAGGCCGAGACAAGCTGCGCCGCCAAAGTTTTATGTTTATGAGGTGCTTTTCTTATCTTCGGCTTCCGTAGCTTCGGGTTGCGCTTCCGATGCACACCAGGGTGGACATAGTGGCGGCCATGCAATCAGGTCCAATGCCGGCTGTTCGTTGGGTGACGCGGCCGGTTTCTGTCCGGTTGAACCTTGCTTCGAGTCCGTCGTAGGCACAGCTGCAGCAGCGACGGAATAAATCAAAGCGACGATGCCCGTGGCAATAGCAGTATTTTTGCTAAGTTTCATCCTTGCTGTTCCTCCTTATGGAACGATGACCAGTCGATACTGATCGGTTACATGGATGCGTCATGGACACCGCTCGCTCGATGTCGTTATGACGCGCTACAGGGAGGAATGATCACTCACACTCGGGCTCTTCGCTGCTTGAGTCCGGCTTCTTGTCATTCCCATCCTGGCTTTGAGCTTCTGCGCAGTTCGTGGGGGTGTCAAGTCCGGTGCCGGCAAGCAGTGTTGTTTGCCAGCTGATGGTTAAAGCGATGGCGACCAGCAAGATTAAAACAAACCTTATCATCGAAGTCCTCTAAACGAACAATTGGCGCGAGAAACTGCGATTCTTTCGCGGTCGTCTGGGTACCCAGATCTATCAATGACGCCTTAAAGAAATCCTTATCGATGTGTATTACCCATATGACTTGTGGGTTGATCGGCGAGGTTACACAACGCGAGATATCTCAAAATAACTAAATGAGTAAGCCCTGATTCAAATCAAGAAAAATAAAGCGCACTTCACAGGAGCGCGGAGGTCTGCGTGCAGTGTCGGTCATAGGTCGAGCAACACGATGGAGGCTGGCGAGTAATCGCGAAAGTAGAGCAATGCAGATTCGACGCTGTTTAATGACGGCTCTGCTGGGCGGTGCATTAACGATTACGGCACAGGCCTTATCTCAGTCTGATTTGGCGCGCGAACAGCGCATGGCCGACGATATCGTCGATGCGATACTCGATGGCGAATCGCTCCACCTGGCGACAGCTCGGGGCCATCGGTTTCTCGGGATATTCACCCACGCCGTCGATGACGTAGTGGTTAAGGGTACGGCGGTCATTCTGCATGGTCGCGGTCTTCATCCAGACTGGGCCGACGTCGTTCAGCCACTGCGTATTGGGCTCCCGGAGCATGGCTGGAACACTTTGTCGATTCAGTTGCCCGTGCTCACAAAAGGCGCGAAGTATTACGACTATGTCAATGTTTTTAGTGATGTAATTCCGCGGATCGAGGCTGCAGTCATGCATGCGCGGAAGCATGCGGGACGCAACCTGGTGCTGATCGCTCACAGCTGCGGTACGCATATGGCGCAACACTGGTTCAATGTCCGTGGCGATGCTGCGGTGACCCGGATTAACGCCTACGTGGGTATCGGCATGGGCGCGACCGATTATGGTCAAGTCATGGTGGAGCCTTTCGGATTGGAGGGCATCCGGGTTCCCGTGCTCGATGTCTATGGGGCTCAAGATTTCCCGGCGGTCCGGCGTTTCGCGTCTGAACGACTTTTAGCGTTGGAGGCGGGTGGACATCCGCAAAACACCCAAATCATGGTGCCTGAGGCCGATCATTACTTCGTCGACCGCGGCGATGCCTTGTTGGAGGCCGTTGCCGGCTGGCTGGAGGCCCTATAACCCGCTAGTCCGCGCGCGCCCAGATTTGGCCGGATTCGATTTTCACAGGATAGGTGCCGATGGGGTCGCTCGCCGGTTCATCCAATGCGGTGCCTGTTTCCAGGTCGAAATAACTGCCGTGCAGCGAGCACTTGATGCGTTTGTCCTTGATGCAGCCCAGTGCGAGCGAGTAGTCCTCGTGGGTGCACATTTCATCGACCAGATAGAGCCTGCCGCCGGCATTGACCAACAGCAGGCGTTTGTCACCTACCGTGACCGCCTTCATCGCGTCATTGTCGATTTCGCCCTCTTTGGCGATCGCGACCCAAGCGGAGTCAGCACTCATCTGACACGATCGGCGGCGCGGCCGCTGTTGAGCGCATCGCGCAGGATCTCGCCCGCGCTACCGATGTTGTCCGCACGGCCGAGGTGGGTCAGGACCAATGCACCGGCATAGACGAGGGAATCATAGGTTGCGCCTTTTTCACCGGATAACGCGGCCATGCCGTATTCGGCGGCCTTGCGCGCGCCGGCATCGATATCCGTTAGCGTCACGGCGCCTTCGCCTTTTTCGGTTTGTGGAACATCCTCCGGGATGGGTACGGCGCGGGTCGGTTGTTCAATACCGAGCATGCCGGGATCGATGTCGTAACCGGTTTCTTCGCCACCGTCGGTATAGGCAAAATACTTACCTGCCTGGCGTAGCGAAGGAACAATGCCACCTTCGACGCCGCGGACGATCAATGCGGAATCAAAACCCGCGTGTCGGGCAAGATCGGCGTATACGGGCGGATAGGGTTTGTGGACATAGCCGGTGACAAAATGGGTTTTTTTGCGTCCTATGATCGGTCGGGCCAATACTTCCACCGTAGTGATGACCGAGCGTTTGACCATCCGTTGGCGCAGGCCAATCAGGTCGTGCAGACCGGGTACGTAGCGCGCCTGATCGACGTAGGCCCAGCCCAGTCCCGGATCGGCCAAACGGGCGGCAGCCTGAGCGCTGTCGAGGTCGACGTCGATACCGGCGGCCGCCAGCACATGACGATGGGTGACGCCGTATTTCGGGCCAACCGCATTGAGCCCGTGGCTGAATGCGGGGATGCCGCATTCCGCGAGCAGCGGGGCGAGAAAGGGTGACGCCGGAACGGTCCGATTGTAGCCATCGTAAGGATCGGCGATATCGACGACCTCGTCGACGTCGGCGGTAGCCAGGTCGCGGAGATCCAGGATCGCCTGCAGCACACCGCGGTTTTCCTCCGCGGTTTCGCGTTTCATCCGCAATGCGATCAGAAAGATGCCGGCACGTACCGGATCTATCTCACCCTTGAGAATGCCGCGCATGCCGATTCGCGCCTCTTCCTGGCTGATGTCCTTCGATAGTTCGGGACCGGTGGCGATGCGCTGGATGATCGAGAACATCGTTTGTTCTGTCTCGGTTTGGCCGGCGGACTCCAGGGCATTCATTAGCATCTCCTAAATTATTCCCTCGCGGAGTATAAGTAACCGATAAGGCCCGTCAATAATCAATCCCTGAATCGCCTTCGTAGATCATGGTATTCCTCGATCCGGCGATCGCGCAGAAAAGGCCAGATGCGACGGACCGATTCGCTTCGGGTGCGGTCGATCTCGATCAACAGTGTCTCTGCCGCTTCGCCGCCTTGAACCAGGATTTCGCCTTGTGCGCCGCAGGCGAAGGAACCACCCCAGAAGCGGATACCCGGTGAATTCGGATCGGGTGAGGGTTCGATACCTACCCGATTGCAGGCCAACAGGGGAATGCCATTGGCCACGGCATGCCCACGTTGAACCGTAACCCAGGCGTCGCGTTGGCGGCTGCGTTCCGCGTCGTCGTCCCGCATATCCCAGCCTATCGCGGTTGGGTAGAGCAATAACTCGGCTCCGGCCAACGCCATCAGACGGGCAGCCTCGGGGAACCATTGATCCCAGCATACCAGCACGCCGAGTCGCCCGAGCGATGTATCGATCGGCTGAAAACCGAGATCACCCGGCGTGAAATAAAACTTCTCGTAATAGCCCGGGTCGTCGGGGATATGCATCTTACGGTAGCGCCCGGCCAGTTGTCCGTCGCGGTCGAGTACGACAGCGGTGTTGTGGTACAGACCTGCCGTACGCTTTTCAAATAGGGAGGCGACGATTACCAGCGACAGACGTTTCGCCAATGCGCCCAATGTTTCCGTGCTCGGCCCCGGAACGGGCTCGGCGAGGTCGAAGTGCACGACATCTTCGTTTTGACAGAAATAAGGGCCGTTATGGAGCTCCTGAAGCAACGCCAAGCGCGTGCCTTTTGCGGCCGCCTGTTCCAGTTCATGCGTGATCAGTGCCAGATTCGCCGCCGCGTCGCCTTGATCGGCATGTTGGATTATCGCCACCTTCAATGTCGTATCGCTCATGTCGCCATCGGTTCCAGGGTGTTGTTCAGCGTGACCGCTGCCGGGAATTGCATCGTCAGGCAATGCAGGCTGCCGTTTTGGCGAATGATCTCACGACAGTCGATGGCGATCACCTCCCGTCCGGGAAACGCCAGTTTCAGTGTCGCGATTGCCTTCTCGTCTTGCGCCACGCCGTAAACCGGCGCCAATACGGCTTCATTGATGATCAGAAAGTTGGCATAGGTTGCCGGCAGTCGATGTCCATCGTCGTTTTCATGCACCCCGGGAAAGGGCAACGCCAGTAAGCGGTAGGGTTGTTGCCCAGCCGTTTTGAGCGCCCGCAACTGTGCTTCCATCGCCGTTAAACTTGTGTGGTCGGCATCGCCGGCGGGGGCTGTTGCGTAAAGAATGGTTTCAGGATCGGCGAAACGTGCCAGCGTGTCGATATGGCCGTCGGTATCGTCGCCCGAGATGTTTCCATGATCCAGCCAGAGAAAACGTTCGATGCCGAGCGCGGATGCGAGTTGCCGCTCCAGGGTTGCTTGGGCCAAGCCGGGATTCCGGCTTTCGGTGATTACGGCCCCCCGCGTCGCCAGCATGGTGCCTTTCCCGTCGACCTCGATCGCGCCGCCTTCGAGCACGATGTCAAGTGGATTGAACTCGACGTCACCGAATGTACCCTGACCAACAAGCTTCCCAGTCAATGCATCGTCAAGGTCGGCGCTGAATTTGTTCCCCCAACCGTTGAAACGGAAATCGTTCAAGCGGGCGCTGCCGTCGCGGTCATTCAGCGTCGTGATGGGGCCGAAATCGCGTGCCCAGGTATCATCGCTTTCGGCGATGGCGAACACCAGGCCGCCGGGATCGGCACCGTGTTGCGACAAGACGGCATTGATGTGCTCGGCGTGAGCGTGGGATCGGCAGACGGATAGCAGCGTTTCGTGCCGAGCGATTGCGGCACCGATCCGGGCGAATACAGGCTCGATTAGGCCGAGTCTGTCGTGCCAGTCGGTGCCGGCATGAGGCCAAGTCAGCAGGGCGCCAGCCTGCGGCTCCCACTCAGCGGGCAGGCGGGTCGGCATGAGGCCGGTCGGTTATGTTAGCGATGAACGACGACGTTAATGACCTTATCGTGCTCGAAGTACACCGTATAAGACGGATAAATCCAGCGGGTGATGGGAGGCTCGCCAATGGCATCCATGACGTTTTGCGGATCGCCATGGTTCGATTGTACCCGTGCCATGCTGCTGCCGCGGTGTGGACGCGGCACACCGGATGCATCGTTCGGTGGTGCGGAGGTGATGGCATCCAGCAACAGTACGTCGGCTTGTACCGGTAGCGTCAGGGCAAGCGTCAGTGCCATCGGTAAAACAAAAGTTTTCATCTTGAACTCCGGCCTAATCTAACTATCCAATCGACAGCCGCAAGGGTATACGAACGGCGAATTTTGTGTCCTTATGTCTGAGTTTAACCAGTAAATGCGGACTGACAAACCGATAGGGCCGGATTACGCCGCGGCAGGTCAGCGCTTTGTGATTTAATTCGCCTATGTATCACCCCTTATCGCTCTTCGTCGGGTTACGCTACACGCGTTCACGCCGCCGTAATCACTTTATTTCCTTTATCTCGCTGGTATCGACGCTGGGTATTGCACTGGGTGTCATCGTGCTGATCACGGTTCTATCGGTCATGAACGGCTTCCACAAGGAGGTGCGTGAGCGCATCCTGGGTATGGCGTCACATGGCGATATTCAATCGCTCGACGGGCGTATGGTCGACTGGCCGCAGGCAATGGCGCTCGCGCGCAACAATCCCCGGGTGTTGGGTGCCGCACCCTATGTCGAGGGGCAGGCGATGCTGAGTCATCGGCGCGAGGTCACCGGTGCGGTTGTGCGCGGCATTGATCCTGCCCTCGAGCCCGATGTGGTCGATGTGGCCGAACACATGCTTGCCGGCAGTCTTGCCGATCTCGAACCGGGTGCCTTTCGAGTCATCCTCGGTCGTGAGCTGGCGAACCTGCTTGGCGTGACTGTAGGCGACAAAGTGACCGTGGTGGTGCCGCAGGTTACCCTCACGGTGGCCGGCAGTATGCCCCGCCTGAAGCGCTTTACCGTGTCCGGCATCTTCGAGGTCGGTATGGGTGAATACGACCGCGGCGTAGCGATGGTCCATATCGAAGACGCCGCCGTGCTGCAGCAGATGGGCGATGCGGTCAGTGGGGTACGCATCCGTATCGATGATGTTTGGTTGGCGCGTCAGGTCGGCATCGAATTGGCGCAGGCGCTTCAGGGTCGCTATCGGGTGTTGAACTGGACCGACTACCATCGCAATTTTTTTGCTGCGCTGAAGATGGAAAAGCGCATGATGGGCCTGTTGCTGTTTTTCATCGTCGTGATCGCGGCATTCAATATCGTATCGACCCTGGTCATGATGGTGGTCGACAAACAGAGCGATATCGCCATTCTCAAGACATTCGGGGCCTCGCCCGGTCAGATAATGCGTATTTTCATCGTGCAGGGGACGACGCTCGGTGCCATTGGTACCCTGGTCGGTGTGATTGCCGGTGTCGCCTTGGCCTTGAATATCGAGGACGCGGTTGCTGCGGTCGAGCAGGCGTTCGGTATTCGCTTTATCGACCCGAGTGTTTACTATATTGCCAAGCTGCCTTCCGACGTACAGGCCAACGATGTCGCGATTGTCGGTCTCGGTTCCTTCCTGCTCAGTCTTCTGATGACCTTGCCGCCGGCCTGGCGGGCGTTGCGTACACAGCCGGCCGAGGCTTTACGTTATGAATAATGCCCCCGTTATCGCTTGTGAGGCATTGGAGAAAACTTTCGAAACCGGGCCTTCGAAGGTCGAGGTATTGCGTGCTTTGGATTTCGCACTGGGCGGCGGTGAGCAAGTGGCGATCGTCGGTGCTTCCGGGTCGGGTAAAAGCACTTTGATGCATTGTCTCGGGGGGCTCGACCGGCCGACGTCCGGCGAGGTGAAGTTGTTTGGCAAGCCGTTCAGCCGTTTGAATGAAAAGCATCGTGGTGCCATGCGCAACCGCTCGATTGGCTTCGTCTACCAGTTTCACCATCTATTGCCCGAGTTCAGCGCATTGGAGAATGTCGCCATGCCGTTATTGATCGGCGGTGTTTCGGTCGCGGAGGCAACCGCCCGCGCGATGGCCTTGCTCGAAAGAGTGGGTCTCGGTAACCGAGTGCGGCACAAGCCGGCGGAACTTTCCGGCGGGGAGCGTCAACGCACAGCCATTGCGCGGGCGATGGTCGTCAATCCGGCGTGTTTGTTGGCGGATGAGCCGACGGGAAATCTCGACCGTCAAACCGCCGAGGCGGTTTACCAGACCTTGCTGGAACTCAATCGGGAGCAGGGTACCAGCTTGCTGATCGTGACCCATGATCTCGATCTGGCGGCACGTATGGATCGGATGCTGACGTTGCGGGACGGCAGCTTAACCGTCGCCTAGATCATCGTTCGGCTGGGGGCGGCCGCGTTCCCGATAGCGTTTCAGCACGTGCCAGCGCCAATAGAGGCGCATGGTGAAATACCCAATGACGGCGAGTACAACGCCGATAACGAAACTACCGAAGTACAACGGCATCCAAATCGCATTGATCTCGGCGGCAATCCATTCGAACGACAGCTGGAATTCGCCGACATGGGCCGGTGTGCCCAGTAGCCAGGTGCCGATCAGGTAGTTCATGTAGAAGACTGCCGGCATGGTGAGCGGGTTGGTAATCCATACCAAAGCGACCGAAATCGGCAGATTAATGCGGAAAACGATGGCCGACAGTGCCGAAGTCACCATTTGGATCGGGATGGGGATCATGGCCCAGAAGAGTCCCGAGGCGACTCCACCCGATACCGAACGACGGTTCAAATGCCACAGGTTCTCGTCGTGCAACAGGATGCCGAGATGCCGAAGATACTTGTGCTTCTTCAGTGCCGATGGATTCGGTGTGTAACGTTTTATAAGGTGCCGTGGCATGAGGTGACGAGTCGTAGGCTGCGCGACAATTGAAGCACGGTAACCGATTGTTGACTACTACGGCGCTTGAAGGCGATTCTTGACCCGCGCTATTTGAGCAGACGCTTGTGACAGGGACATGGCGGCCGTTTTTCAACTTGAGCATTTGTCGTTGCGATAACCCGGATTGGGCAAGGAATGCCCTTCCGTCAAAGATGTTTTCCACTTCCAGGGAGGGAGCGTGGTCCTTTTTGCCTTCTTTTTCGGTGCAGGTGTACTGGTGTTCCATCAGTTACCCGGGTTGCCGCACACGGCCTGGCTGTCTGTCGGCCCGATCATTGCGTTTTTCGTCTCCCGTGTATCCTGGCGCCTGATTCCGCTGGGTCTTCTTGCGGGTTTATGGTGGTCGCACGGTTACGCCGTCCTGAACAAACCTGCTGATCTTCCCGTGGCCGAGCCGGTCGTCAGGGCCTGGGTAGAAGGCGACGTGGCGAATCTTCCACAGCATCGATCGCATGCCACGCGTTTCGTGCTGCAAGCGCAGAGACTCACAATCGGTGATGTCGACTATCACGGTGATTGGCGGTTTCGACTCAGCTGGCGTGATGCCCCCGAGGTCAGACCGGGCCAGCGTTGGCTGCTGCCCGTACGTTTGAGAGCTGCACACGGCTATGCGTCACCCGGCAGTTGGGATTACGAGGGTTGGTTGTATCACCAGGGAATACGCTATACCGGCTATGTCAGTGGCGACGGTGAAGCGCTGCCCCTCACCGATCTTTCGTGTTGCGGGGTCGATCGTGCTAGGGCAAGTATCAGCAGCGCCATCGCGGGCATCGACGCTTCAGCCTTCGCACTTGGGGTCATGCGGGCCCTCACAGTTGCTGACAGGTCCGGGCTCTCGACCGACACCAGAGCCTTGTTTCGTAACACCGGCACCAGCCACTTAATGGCGGTTTCAGGTCTGCATATCGGCTTGGTGGCCGGCCTGGCGATGCTAATCGTCACGATGTTCTGGCGGCTGGTACCCACGCTGTGCAACCGCATACCGGCACGTATCGCCGGCGCCGTTGTCGGGATGCTCGCTGCCACCTTCTACGGTGTGCTGGCCGGTATGGGCCTGCCGACACAGCGTGCGCTCATCATGTTGTGCGTTTTCGCGACCGCCTTGATTTTGCGGCGTAGGATCGCCCCGTTCAAAGTGCTCGCGGTAGCGTTGATGTGCGTGCTGCTGTGGCATCCGCCGTCGATTATCGATGCCGGTCTCTGGCTGTCTTTCGGCGCCGTACTTGTCATCCTTACGGCAGCGACTTGGCAACGAGGGATGGGCAAGGTTCGACAGGCGATAGGTACCCAGTTGGCGATTACGATAGGTCTTTGGCCGATCTTGGTGGCCTTCGGTCTGCCGGTAAGCGCTGTAGCGGTCGTCGTAAATCTGCTGGTTGTCCCGCTGTTCGGTCTGCTGATCGTTCCCGGGTCGCTGTTGGGTACCGTTGTGCTGTGGGTACATGCGGAGGCCGGAGGCGTATTGCTGGTGTTGCTCGCGCGGTTACTCGATGGCGTGCACTGGGGGCTCGTACGATTCGAGGATTTGGCGACCGTATTGCCGATGGGGGGTAGTGCGGACGTTTTTGCCATCGCCGCCGCGGCCTTTGCGGTAGTGATATGGCTGCAACCGCCGGGATGGCCGTTACGCTGGGTGGCTATACCGCTTTTTGGTTTGGTATGGCTCCCGCGTGCCCCTGCGTTGGCAATCGGAGATTTTCAATTCGACCTACTGGATGTCGGGCAAGGTCTCAGTGCCGTGGTGAGCACACGCAACCATTGCCTGGTTTTCGATACCGGCGTGGCTTACCCATCGGGGTTTTCCACTGCGAATGCAGTGGTCATACCATTTCTTCGCACAAACGGCCGGTCGCGGATCGACCGCCTGATTTTGAGTCACGGCGATCGTGACCATGCGGGCGGCGTGGAACACCTGAAGGATCAACTGGTCGTCGGCGAGATTGTTTCGGGCGAACCGGGCAGGGTGCCGGGTGCGCGTGCATGCGTGGCCGGACAGGCATGGCATTGGGACGGGGTGCATTTCGAGATTCTCCATCCGGCATCGTCCGGTACGTGGTCGGGCAACAATGCCTCTTGTGTCTTGCGGGTAAGTAATGCAGCAGGTTCTGTGTTGCTCAGCGGGGATATCGAGGCTTCGGTAGAGCGTCGATTGGTGTCTGCGATGGGGAGCCGTTTGCGTAGCGATTTGGTTGTCGCACCACACCACGGCAGCGCGAGTTCGTCTACTCAGGCATTTATCGCCGCGACCGACCCACGCTTTGTGCTTTATCCGGCGGGATGGGCGAATCGATACGGTTTTCCGGCCGATGAGGTCGTCCGGCGTTGGTACGAAGCCGATGTGACCGGTTTGAACACCGCACAACTCGGCAGCATCGGGTTTCGTTTCGGGGTGGATGGCCGGATTATCGGACCGAGTGCTCATCGACGAGAAAATCGGCGCTATTGGTGGCACGACGCCGGTTCTGTCGACGCCGTCCATGCAGTATCATCCGTCGATTGAAAAACAAAGTGCTGTCGGCGATTCGCGGCAATCGGATTCGTCACGAGGGCAATAGTGAGTTGTCGGCCACGCCCTGACGTGTGCGGACCACATCGATTTCGAATAGAGGGGTAGAAGCGACGTGCTGGAACTCGTGCAAGCCGGCGGATGGCTCATGTGGCCGATTCTCGCCTGCTCGGTCATCGCGATGGCGATCATCGTCGAACGTCTTTGGGCCTATCGCCGACGCAAGGTACTTCCATCCAATCTCGTCGCACAGATTTGGCAGCTGCATCAAAACAACCAGTTGACTGCCGCGCATATCGCCACGGTGCGCAAGAGTTCGCCCCTTGGGCGCATCCTCGCTGCCGGTCTGGTCAATCGCAAACATTCTCGCGAGGTGATGAAGGAGGCGATCGAAGAGGAGGGTCGCCAGGTGGTGCACGAACTTGAGCGCTACCTCAATACCCTCGGCACCATTGCGAATATCTCGCCTTTGCTGGGCCTGCTCGGTACCGTAATAGGCATGATCAAGGTGTTCACCGCGATCACCAGTGCCGGAGTCGGCAATCCGGCGGTTCTGGCCGGCGGTATATCCGAGGCATTGATTACCACGGCCGCCGGTCTGTCCGTCGCGATTCCGGCGGTGATTTTTCACCGGTATCTCAGCGGGCGAGTAGACCGGATCGTGCTGAGTATGGAAGAGCAGGCTTTGAAGATGGTCGAAGTCATGCACGGCGAGCGCGAGAAATAGACGGATGAATCTGCGACCGCGTCGGACCGAACCGCCACGCGTCGATCTGACGCCGTTGATCGATGTCGTTTTCCTGATGCTCATCTTTTTTATGGTTTCGACGACTTTCGACAAGCAAACGCAGCTCAAGGTCGATTTGCCGCAGGCCAGCGACCAGCAGGTCGCCGAGCAGCCGGACGAGAAAATCGAGATCACCATCGATGCGCAGGGACAGTTCTACGTCAACGAGCGAGAACTGGTGAAACACGACGCCGTGACTTTGCGCCGCAGTCTGGAAAAAGCCGCCAACGGGCGAGTGGATTTGCCGATCGTCGTCTCCGGGGATCGCAGCGCGCCCTTGCAGTCCATGATGACCGTGCTTGATGTATCGGCGCAGCTCGGTATGGCCCGCTTGAGCTTTGTCGCTCGGCAGTCCGAGCCGGAAGACGGCGGCGAGTAGGCGTCATATCGTACGGTATGCGTCGTCTCGACCATCTCTGGTATTCGAAGAATCCCATCGCGTTTTTGTTATTGCCGCTTGGGCTTTTGTTCGGTGCCGTGACCGCATTGCGCCGCGTGGCGTATCGTGCCGGGCTGAAGCGCACGCGGCGTTTCGAGGTTCCCGTGCTGGTGATCGGCAATATCACCGTTGGCGGCACCGGCAAGACACCCTTGGTCATTTGGTTGGCCGATTACCTGCGTCAGCGGGGGTTTCGACCCGGGATCGTCGCGCGTGGCTATGGCGGTGGGGCACGTCATTGGCCCCAGCAGGTTAGGCCGGACAGCGATACGGCAACGGTCGGGGACGAGGCGGTAATGCTGGCTGCTCGAACGGGTTGCCCGATGTGCGTTGGGCCGGATCGGCCGGCAGCCGTGGCAGCCCTGTTGGCCCATACCGATGTCAACGTCGTTCTCTCCGATGATGGTATGCAGCATTATGCGTTGGCACGCGATATCGAGATTGCCGTCATCGACGGCGAACGCCGCTTGGGCAACGGTTTCTTACTGCCGGCCGGGCCGTTGCGCGAGCCCGCATCACGTCTAGCTCGGGTCGATATGGTCGTGGTAAACGGTCAGGGCGGCAACGGTGAGTTTTCGATGAAGCTCCATCAGCCTGGCGTTGTCAGCCTAGACGGTCAGACCAGAGGGAGACTGGAGGACTTTTCGGAACGTAAGGTGCACGCGATCGCCGGAATCGGCAATCCGGAACGGTTTTTTTGCCTGCTGGAACGCCATGGTTTGAACATCGTGCGTCATCCCTTTCCCGATCATCATGTCTTTACCGAGAAAGATCTGTTGTTCGATGAGGAACTGCCGATTCTGATGACCGAGAAAGATGCCGTAAAATGTCGTCGACTGCCGTGTCGAGATTGCTGGGTTGTGCCTGTGGATGCGCAACCGGACGCCGCTTTCGTTCACCGCTTGAGTGTTATGTTGAAGGATATTATCGATGGACAAGAAACTGCTGGACATCCTGGTCTGTCCGATCTGTAAAGGCAAGCTGGTCTATAAACCGAAGGCCGGTGAATTGATCTGCAAGGTCGATCGCTTGGCCTTCCCGATCCGGGACGGTATTCCAGTGATGCTGGAACAGGAGGCTCGAGAATTGCCCGCCGATGAAGAGGTCGCGGATTGACTCGTGCCGGCTTCAAAGTAGTCATTCCGGCGCGATATGCATCCCAGCGCCTGCCCGGTAAACCCCTTTTGGACATCGCCGGTCGGCCAATGATTCACCATGTTTACGATCGTGCCTGCGAAAGTGGTGCCGAAGAAGTGGTGATCGCGACGGATGACGAACGTATCGCGTCTGCGGCACGAAAATTCTGTGACCGGATTTGTATGACTTCGACCGCGCATGTCAGCGGTACCGATCGCATTGCCGAGGTTGCAAGTCGCCTGGGCTGGACGGAAGAAACCTTGGTAGTCAATCTGCAAGGCGACGAACCGCTAATGCCGCCGAGTCTGCTGAATCAGGTTGCCGGGACGCTTGAACAACACCCGGCGGCCGCGATGGCAACGCTGGCCGTGCCTTTGGAAGATCCCGCTCATCTGTTCGATACGAATGTTGTCAAGGTTGTTACGGACCGCGACGGTTATGCCTTGTATTTCAGTCGTGCGACCATTCCGTGGAAACGTGACACTTTTGCCAAAACCGCTGTGCCAAAGACCGACTGGTTGACAGGTGTGTTGCGCCATCTGGGTATCTACGCCTATCGCGCCGGATTTCTTACCGGTTACGCGGAGCTTCCGGTGGCGCCGATCGAGCGCATGGAATCGCTCGAGCAGTTACGGGTCCTGTGGAACGGTGACAGGATTGCGGTCGATATTGCCGCCCACGTCCCGCCGGCCGGCGTAGATACCGCGGAAGATCTGGCAAGAGCGGTCGCGGCCTTGAATTGACGTGTGACCGTAGGGTATCCCCAATGATTGTGGATACCCGGATTGGGCGACATCATTCGCGGATGGAGGCGAAGATCGCATGTCATAGCCCGGCTATTGCGAAGCGTTTCAACACAGAGACGGTGAATGCCGTCGTTCACGAAGAGTTAGAGGTGCCCTGCAAAGGTCAATTGCTATGGTGGCCCTCCAGCAGCACCAGTATGTCCTGAGAGTAGGTGTCTTCGGTTTTGTCCGACACTGCCAATGTCAGCGTGTCCTGCGCCCGTCGATTGGGCATGCCGAAAGCGTTTTGTTGCACATTGTATGGTGCACAGTCTTTACAGCGCTGCAGCACGATACTGTCGATGTCGCCGAGCACCTCGACCAGTATCCAGACTTCCCCGAGATAATCGAAGCGGTGCCCGATCAGTCGTTCGAGTTTGCGGTGCAGCGTATCAGCGGTCATGATAACGAGAACTTTTTTGCGCTTTGGGTCATTTACTCATCATGGTAAAGATTTTATTCGTCTGCATGGGCAACATCTGCCGTTCGCCCACGGCGCACGGGGTTTTTAGGGCATTGGTAGAGCAAGAAGGTTTGGATGGCCGGATTAGTATCGATTCGGCGGGCACCCATGCGTACCACGTGGGCAATCCGCCGGACACTCGCGCCCAGGAGACCGCACGCCGGCGCGGTATCGATCTGTCCGATTTGGTGGCGCGACGTGTCAGTGCGAACGATTTCGAGGTCTTCGATTATGTTTTGGCGATGGACCAGGACAATTACATATCCCTGAGTGAGATTTGCCCGCTGGAGCATGTCGACAAGATCCATATGTTCATGGATTTTGCACCGGAGATGCGCACCCGTGAGGTACCGGATCCTTATTACGGCGGGGGGGCGGGATTCGAACGCGTGTTCGATCTCGTGGACGCAGCGGCCCAAGGGTTGTTACAGGATATTCGCCAGCGCCACCTCGGTTAGTGGCTGTGCCCTTGTCGGGCTCCCTTTTGGGCGGCACCGGTACGGGCTTTCGGCATTGTTGCGCGCGCTTGCATGGGCAACGTCCGGTTCCGCGCTCGTACGCCTGACTGAACGGCCGGTAGTGCCGGTGCGCTGATGTGCAGTGAATCACCGGACAGGACATTAACGCCTGGCAAACCGGATCGAGTCGCGAATCGCCAGGCGCTCTGCTCAGTCCGTATCTTTTGGCGGCATTTCGGGCGCCGGCTTCGGTGTGGCCGTGCCTGTTGTGCCAGTGGCGGACCCTGCAGCACGTTCGATTGATGGTGGCTTTTTTTCGCCGGTGTCATGTTTTATCGGCGCAGGTTTTTCCGCTCGCTTGTTGTCCACCGTTGTCGCAGGGGCGGCAGGTTTGCTTGCCGGTGGTGTAGGCGGTGTCGGATTTTCCGGTTTCGTTTCAACTGGTCGATTTTCCGTTCGCTCGGCGCGTGCCTTGTCGGGTGCCGGCCGGGCGGTTGGTTTAGCATCGTACTGTGGTCCGGCATTTTCGGCCGGTTTGGCTGTCGTCGGACCCGACGATGCTGCGACGTTTTTCGATACTTCCTTTGCGGCCGGGCCAGCGCCGGCACTCGCGTCTTTGGGCTTGGGTGTCTTGGGGCTGTCGGTTTTTTGCTGTGTTTGGCGATCTTCCCGTGGCTTGTCAGACTCGGATTGCGCCTGCTTGGCACCGTCCGGAGAATTATTTTCGGTGTTCACCGCGTTCGATTCGGCCGATTTGTCCGCACTGCTGCGACGCCGGCGTCCGCCGCGGCGCCCACGGCGTGAACTGCGCTTAGGCGAGGTATCGCCGCTGTCTTCACCGGTGGTTTCCTTCGCTTCGGTCGGCGGCTGTTTTTGTTTCTTTTCCTGTTTTTCTTCGGCTTTCGGCGGGGTGGCGTCTTTACCTTTCTTTTGCCCGTTACTGCTCTTTTGTCCGTTACTGCGCTGAGTACCGGATTGACTGTTGCCACGACCTCCGCGGCGCCCACGGCTTTGCTTGGTTTCCCCCTGGCGGCTGTTGCGTTGACCGCCGCTGCGACGATTGCCGGTTTTTTGTTTGGATTCGTCTTTGGTTTCCGATGTCTTGACGGTCTCGGCTTCTTGCCCGGTTCCAGTCGTATCGCCGGTTTCTTCGCGGTTAGAAAAAATGCTGCTGAACAAACGCTTTATGAACCCGCTTTCCGATGTCGACGATGTGGACTCGGGGGGCGACGACTTGGCGTGCTGCGGCGCCGGGCTGGGCGGAGAGATCTGTTTGACCGCCGGCTGTTCCATACGGGCTGGGGCACGTTCGGCCGGTGGCAAGCTTTCTGTCGTATAGTCCTTTTCCTGCGCGTGACTGGGCATATCGTCTTCACGCATATCTTGGCGCCTGATACGTTCCAGTTCGTATTTCGGTGTTTCCAGGTTGCGGTTCGGGATCAGGACGATGCCCACATCGTGACGGTTCTCGATGTCGGCGATCATCTGGCGCTTTTCGTTCAGCAGGAAGGTTGCGACATCGACCGGTAATTGGGCGATTACCCGGCCTGTGTTCTCCTTCAGCGCCTCTTCCTCGATGATGCGCAGGATCGATAATGCAAGCGAATCCACACTACGGATGAACCCGTGGCCGTCACAGCGCGGGCAGACCTGGTGGGCGGACTCGCCCAAGGAGGGACGAAGGCGTTGGCGTGACATTTCGAGTAGGCCGAACCGCGAAATGCGTCCGATCTGGACTCGCGCACGGTCTTCTTTCATCGCCTCTTTCAGGCGGTTCTCGACCTCACGTTGATTACGTGACGGTGTCATATCGATAAAATCGATCACGAACAGACCACCGAGGTCACGCAGGCGTAACTGGCGGGCAATTTCGTCCGCTGCCTCCAGATTGGTATTCAGCGCGGTTTCTTCGATATCGGAGCCCTTGGTGGCCCGTGCCGAGTTGATATCGATCGATGTGAGCGCCTCGGTATGGTCGATGACGATCGATCCCCCGGAAGGAAGTCGAAGTTCGCGCCGAAAGGCCGATTCGATCTGCGATTCGATCTGATAACGCGAAAAGAGCGGGACTTCGTCTTCGTACAAGCGCAGTTTACGCAAGTATTTCGGCATCACCTGCTCGATGAACTGTCGGGCCTGATCATGGATATCGGGCTGATCAACCACGATTTCGCCGATATCGGCACGCAGGTGGTCGCGGATTGACCGGATAATGACGTTGCTTTCTTGGTAGATCAGGAAAGGCGCCTTGCGTTCGGCGGCGGATTGCTCGATCGCCCGCCAGAGCTGCAGCAGGTAATCGAGATCCCATTGCAATTCTTCGGCGACTTTGCCGACGCCGGCCGTGCGCACGATCAGACCCATGCCTTCGGGAATTTCCAGACTGCTCATGGCCTCGCGCAGTTCCGAGCGGTCCTGTCCCTCGATACGCCGCGATACGCCGCCTGCGCGGGGGTTGTTGGGCATGAGCACCAAATAGCGTCCGGCCAGCGAGAGGAAGGTAGTCAGCGCTGCCCCTTTATTGCCGCGTTCTTCCTTTTCGACCTGGATGATGAGCTCTTGGCCTTCCTTGAGTAACTCGTTGATATTGCGTTTCCCGGCGTCGAATGCGGCGGAATCGAAATATGAACGCGAGATCTCCTTCATCGGCAGGAAACCGTGGCGTTCGGCGCCGTAGTCGATGAACGCGGCCTCGAGACTGGGTTCGACTCGGGTAATGCGGCCTTTGTAGATATTGGCCTTTTTCATCTCCCGGCCGGGAGATTCGATGTCCAGGTTGAACAGTTTTTGGCCATCAACGATGGCCACCCGCAACTCTTCCGGCTGAGTTGCGTTGATCAGCATGCGCTTCATGTATTGTTCCTTTGTGCCCGGCAGGTGCTGCGCGATCCATCGACCCACTGCGCCCAAAGATCACGCATTGGTCTTGCGAAGTCCGGCATCGCCGAACGTGTTCACGCGGTACCTGAACCGAGGCAAAAATCAGTCACTAAGGCAGCTAAGGGACGGCCGCGTCATTCACCGGTCAAGGTGGGGTTCGCGCGTCAGCAAATAGCCACGCCCAATTTTTTCGGCGCTCAGTGCATGGGGTTTGGGGCATACCGCGCGAAGCGGATATCGACCGCCCGGCATGGTTTGCGTGACCACTCTTTTCGAGATTTGCGCCACATGCATGTGCGCTTCACAATGCGCCGAGAAATAGGTCCGGCGCAGGCAATTCATCCGTCTCAAACCCATCGCGTGACCATTCTCAGGGTCCGCGTGTCGGGTTGAAACGTTCGCGAAATATACCAGATTATCAGGCAGATGCATCATTCTTTGTACAGATCGTCAGAACATGGCTGAAGATATTGCCAAAGCGACCCGTGTACGCACGATAACGATCGATGAAAACAACGATGGGCAACGGGTCGATAATTTTTTACTATCGATTCTCAAGGGAGTACCGCGTAGCTGGGTCTATCGCGTACTTCGGCGGGGCGAGGTGCGCGTCAATAAGGGGCGCTGTAAGCCCGAAAAGCGATTACGCCGAGGGGATGTCGTGCGGGTACCCCCGGTTAGGCAATCGGAAAAGCCGGCCGGGACTGTGCCGGCGCGACAGATCGAGGCAATTGAGAATGCCGTTCTTTTCGAGGATCCGGCATTGCTCGTCGTGAACAAACCGGCGGGTTTTGCTGTGCATGGCGGTAGCGGCTTGTCGCATGGGGTAATCGAGATTCTCCGCGCATCGCGGCCGGACGCACCCTATTTGGAATTGGCACATCGCTTGGATCGCGAAACCTCGGGCTGTCTGATGTTGGCAAAAAAACGCGGTGCTTTACGGCGCCTCCAGGAGTTACAGCGCCAAAAACGCGTTGAAAAACGCTATGTTGCGCTACTGTTCGGGCGTATTCGCAAAGGGGGCTGGCGGGCCGATTTGCCGCTCCGGAAAAACACCTTGAAAAGTGGTGAGCGCATGGTCCGCGTCGATCCACAAGGTAAACCGGCCGTTACGCAGTTTAAGGTTTTGCGCGCTTATGCTGATGCAACCTTTGTCGAGGCGCAGTTGGAAACAGGGCGTACCCATCAGATTCGGGTGCACGCCGCGGCCGCGGTCCATCCGATCCTGGGCGATCCAAAATACGGTGACGAAACGACCAATCGGGCCTGGCGGGATAGGGGTTTGAAGCGATTGTTTCTGCATGCGGCATCACTGAGATTCGCGTGGCCGGACGATGGGATCGACTTTGAGATTCAGGCACCGTTACCCGACGAGTTGAAGCGACTGTTGGAGAAGTTGGAGCAAAATGACGAGTCGATATGATCTGATCGTATTCGATTGGGACGGCACATTGATGAATTCCGAGCGGCGTATCGTGACTTGTATGCAGCGGGCCGCCGAGGACGTCGGTTTGCCTTTGCCCGATCAAGCGGCAGCAAGCGATGTGATAGGGCTCGGACTGGACGATGCCTTAGCGCGTTTGTTTCCGGAGGCGGATGATGACGCTCTCGATGCCGTCGTAGCGGCTTATCGCAGGCATTGGCTGGGAAACGAGGTGGAATCCGCAACGATGTTCGATGGTGCCACGGAGGTGGTCGAACGATTGCACGCCGGTGGCCATTTGCTCGCGATTGCGACCGGGAAGAGCCGGCGCGGACTGGATGTCGCACTCGGTCAGAGTGGGCTGGGCGCGTTGTTCCATGCAACGCGTTGTGCCGACGAGACTTTTTCCAAACCTCATCCGCAGATGCTGGAGGAGATTCTGACCGACCTCGATACCGCGCCGGCGCGCGCTGTCGTGGTTGGCGATACCGAATACGATATGCAAATGGCGGCCAATGCGGGTGTTGCGGCGGTGGGTATGGCACATGGTGTGCACAGTCCCGAGCGCTTACTCGCTAACGGCGCGCTGTTTTGCTTCGCCAATCTGTTCGAATTATCCGAATGGTTACATGATTTACGCTGATTTCCGGCTGGGAGTATTTTGATGGACCGAAATCAAGACGATGACAACGCGCGCTGGCACCAAGAGCTGGTGGAAAAACTCGCGACCGATGCACTGAAAGAACGTCGCCGTGCTCGCCGCTGGGGCATTTTTTTCAAGCTTTTGACTTTTGCCTACCTGGCGGTCTTGTTGGTTCTGCTGTTGCCGGCGGAATGGTCGGAAAAAACCATGGGTGCGGAGGAATCTCACACCGCCTTGATCGAGGTCGAGGGTATGATCGCACCGGGGGAAAAGGCCTCCGCCGATAATATCGTGACGGGGCTGCGGGAGGCATTCGAGGACGCAAGCACCAAGGGCATCATTCTACGGATCAATTCGCCCGGCGGACTCCCGGTTCAAGCAAGTTATGTACAAAAAGAAATCGTGCGTCTGCGCGAGAAATATCCGGATATTCCGCTTTATGCGGTGATCAGCGATATCTGCGCATCCGGAGGCTATTACATTGCATCGGCGGCAGATGAAATCTATGTCGACGAATCCAGTCTGATCGGCTCGATTGGCGTCATGATCAACGGTTTCGGTTTCGTCGATGCAATGGAGGATTTCGGCATCGAGCGGCGTCTCATGACAGCCGGTGAACACAAGGGCTTGCTCGATCCCTTCAGCCCGCTGAGCGAGTTCGACAAGGCCCATACTCGGCAGTTGCTCGACGGCTTACACCAGACTTTTATCGACGCGGTCAAGGCCGGGCGGGGCGATCGGCTCAAGGGCGATCACGACATGTTGTTCAGTGGACTGTTTTGGAATGGCGCGGAAGGTATCGAACTGGGTTTGGCAGACGCCATCGGCAGTGCGAGCCATGTCGCTCGTGAAGTCATCGGAGCCGAGGACATCGTCGATTTCACGGCCAAAGATGATCCATTGGCCCGTTTGGCGCAGCGTTTCGGGGCCGGCGTGGCCGAAACTTTGGCCAAAGTAACGGGGCTCACTCCGGACTTTCACATTCGTTGACGCAATAACGTCATCTCTCTGTCACAATGTCATTCTGTAATGGCGCGCTAACTTGGTTGATGACAGGGTGAATTTCGGTGGCTGTTACACAAATTTTAATCGTTGAAGACGAATCAGCGGTGCGCGAACTCTTGGCGGCGACGCTATTGGGGGCGGGCTACGATGTGCTCGAAGCCGCCAGCGCCGGCGAGGCACAAAACATGGTCGTCGATCAGACGCCGGCTTTGATCCTGCTTGATTGGATGCTACCGGGTATGACGGGGTTGGAATTCGCCAAATGGTTGAAACGAGACGAACAGCTGAGTGAAATTCCAATCATCATGCTTACCGCACGCGACGAAGAAAACTACAAAGTACAGGGGCTGGATGCCGGTGTCGACGATTATGTCACCAAGCCTTTTTCGACCCGTGAGTTACTGGCTCGGATTAAAGCGGTACTGCGGCGTGCCGGCAGTGACGCCAGCGAATTGATTCGGGTGAACGGTCGCTTGGAAATGGATTTGGTGCAACATCGCGTTTTGGCCGACGATCAGCCGGTTTCGATCGGCCCGACCGAGTTCAAATTGTTGCACTTTTTCCTCACCCACCAGGAAAGAGTGTATTCCCGTGCACAGCTGCTCGATCTGGTGTGGGGGCGTAATGTGTATATCGAGGAACGCACGGTGGACGTTCACATCCGGCGTTTGCGCAAAGCCCTCGAGCCCCACGCGTTAGAGAATCTGGTTCAGACTGTACGCGGAGTCGGCTATCGCTTCTCCGTGAGGCCAAGTTGAATCCCGGATCGAGCTGGATACAAGAGTTCTGGCGAATAGCCCTTCTTGTCGCGGTCGCCTGGGTCGCGGGCTCGGTTTTCGACCAGGTGGTTTTGTTCCTGCTGCTCGCGCTGCTGGCGTATACCTTCCGCAATCTGTTCAACCTGCAGCGCTTGGCAAATTGGCTGGGCGATCCGAACACCGAAGAGATTCCCATTCGATTCGGTGTCTGGGGCGATATCTACTCCCGCATTGCGCGGGTTGCTCGGCGCCAGGCTCAACGCGAAAAGCGTCTCTCCGCTCTTCTTCAAGAGTACACGTCGTCGACCTCGGCGTTGCCCGACGCGGCGGTCGCATTGGATGCCGAAGGACGGATTCGCTGGTTCAACGATGCGGCCAGCCGACTGTTGGGTTTTCAGGCGGCGAAGGACATTGGCCAACCCTTGCTGAATTTGTTGCGTGCACCGGAAATGGTGTCCTTTTTCCATAAACGAGACCATGGCGCCAGTCTGCAGATTACCGCGCCGGGCAATGCACAACGGCAGCTCGAGGTCCGCACGACGCCCTACGGTGAAGGTCAGACCCTTTTTCTGGCCCAGGATATTACCGAGCGCCTGCAACATGAGCGTATGCGCAAAGACTTCGTCGCCAATGTGTCACACGAACTGCGTACGCCGCTTACGGTTATCAGCGGTTTTGTCGAAAACTTGCAGGCGGACGAGCAAACGGATCCACGCTTGATGCGTCCATTGGAGCTCATGTCGCAGCAGGCGGAGCGGATGCGGCGTATCGTCGAAGATCTGTTATTGCTCGCGCGTCTTGAAAGTGAATCCACCCCGAGTCAATCGACGGAGGTCAACGTCAAGCACCTGCTTGAAACTATTGCCGACGAAGGTCGGGCGTTACGCGATAACAGTCCCGTCATCGAGTGTGAAATAGAATCCGAACGCAAACTTCTGGGTGACGAAACGCAGCTACGCAGCGCGGTAACCAATCTGATGGTCAATGCGGTGAATCATACCCCGGTCGAGGGTCGGGTTACGTTGTCTTGGCAGGACGATGGCGAAGAGAGCCGGTTGACGGTAACCGATACCGGCGAGGGGATCGCGACGGAGCATTTGCCCCGTTTGACCGAGCGTTTCTACCGGGTAGACACCGGGCGCTCGCGGGAACTTGGGGGTACGGGGCTCGGTCTAGCCATTGTGAAGCATATTCTCAGTCGCCATGACGCAAACTTGCAGATAGAGAGTCGCTTGGGTAGCGGTAGCCGGTTTCTGTGCGTTTTTCCCGCATCGCGTCTGGCTGCCTGATACACTTTTGGCAAAGACAGTCCGGGCACCAAGCATGCTGGACGCTCATGCCACGCTTCGTGGATTTAGAGGAAACGATGGATACATCTGATATCAAGCACCATTACTCTCAACAGTTCAATGCCGATTTGGAGGCGATTCGCACCGAGGTCCTCGCAATGGGCGGCCTGGTGGAGAAACAGTTGAATATGGCGATTCAGGCGCTCAGCAAAGGGCAGTCGGAGCCCGCTGAGAGTGTTGTTTCGAGTGATTACAAGGTCAATGCCTTCGACGTGACGATCGACGAGCGTTGTACAAACATACTCGCGTTACGTCAGCCGACCGCCAGTGATCTGCGATTGGTACTCACGGTCATCAAGACCACGGCCGATTTGGAGCGTATTGGCGACGAGGCGAAGAGGGTCGCGCGTATGGCCATTCGCGCGGCCAGTGGCGATCATGGCCGTAATCTGTTCAGTCAGATCGCGCACCTGGGTACCCAGGTCCAGCAAATGTTGCATCAGGTGTTGGATGCCTTCGCACGTATGGATATCGATGATGCGATCGAGGTTGCGCATGAAGACGTGAAGATCGACCGGGAATACGAAAACATCATGCGACAAAGCATGACCTATATGATGGAAGATCCACGCTCGATTCCGAACGTGTTGGATTTGATCTGGTCGGCGCGGGCGCTCGAACGTATCGGTGATCGTTGTTGCAATATCTCCGAGTACATCATCTATTTTGTTCGCGGCAAGGATGTTCGTCACGTCGGGCTCGATCAAATGAAGAAAGAACTCAGCGAGTAGGCTTCGGCGATGCTGATCTCGATGCATCGTTTTGCCTAGTCGCGCCGTCTAGACGAGACGCGGCGGCATCACGATGCATTCGTATGTGAAACGATGATTGCGAAGTTGGCCTCGGCGGTGATGGCGCGCCGTTCTCACCATACGTTGATTTTCCACCGGGTTTTGTCCGAGGTGGATCCGATGTCGCCTGACGAACCGACGGCTTCGTGGTTTCACGATCTGTTAGTGCGATTGAAATCCAGGTTCGAGATCATCCCGCTCGGCGACGCAATCCAACGAGCAGCCAACGGGGACTTGAAAGGGCGTACGCTGAGCATCACCTTCGACGACGGTTACGCCGATAACTGCACGGTCGCGCTACCTGTGCTGGAGCAGCTCGAACTGCCCGCGACTTTCTTCGTCGCCAGCGCCTTTATCGACGGTGGTCGGATGTGGAACGATTCCATCATTGAAACCTATCGTCGACTGGCGCCGGGACCGCATCGGGTCGCTTTGGAAAAAGTAGAGACCATCGAGGTCGACGACTGGTCGTCCAGACGCGCCGCTGCCTCGGCCGCTATCGCAGCCTGGAAGCACTTGCATCCTGATGAACGCCAAGCCAGGGTCGATGAATTGGCCTTGCAGGTCGATGGATTGCCGAACGATCTTATGATGACCGGTGTCCAACTGCGGCGCATGGCCGAATCGCCTTATGCGGAGATTGGTGGGCATACGCGTAATCATCCGATATTGGCAAGTTTGCCGGTCGAGCAGGCAGGTGTGGAAATCGAGGGTGGTAAGGTCGATCTGGAAGCCTTCATCGGTCGTCCCCTGCGCTTGTTTGCCTATCCCAACGGCAAACTCGGTCGCGACTATCGTCCGGAACATGCCGAGTTAGTGCGTGAGGCCGGATTCGACGCGGCAGTCGCGACAGATTGGGGGACTTTGGATAACTCGACCGATCTCTATTCGATTCCGCGTTTTACGCCTTGGCATCGAAACTACAATCGCTTCTTTATCGATCTTGCGCGTTGTCACTACGGCATGATCTAGCCGAACCTCCGTCAGGGTTCGTAACCCTGCGCAGTCAACCATAATTCCAACATCATCAATACCCAGATGAATTCACCGTAGTAACCGGAATGCTGACCAAGATGCAGCTTTGACAACTGGTCAATAAAAGCGGGCTTAACATAGCGGCGACGTTTCATTCGCGACAGGTTATCGGCCGCCAACTCCTGCAGTCCCGGATGTTCGCTCATCCAGACGCCGAAAGGGAGACCGAATCCATGTTTGGGCTTGTTGATAATCTGTTCCGGCAAGAGATCCTTGACGGCGCGCTTGTAGAAGTCCCGCAGTTTGTTGCGGCGCATTTTTCGACCCGATGAAACCCGTGTCGAAAACTCGACCAAGCGATCGTCGAGCATGGGATACTCGACGTCGATACCGGCCAACTGGCACATGCGGTTGACCTTTCTCAGGTCATTGTCGGTCAAGGTGTGGTGCCAATCCAGATACAGCATGCGATTCAAGCGTGATGCCGATTGGGGTAGTTCATAGATCGCGCGTTCCAGTTGAGCCGGTTGTTCCGGGTCGGTGGTCTGCCACAAATCGTCGTTGAAAATCTCGCGGTGTCGGAATCGGTTCAGGAAATTGTATGCATGCAGGCGATCCGGTAGCGGAACGTTCGCCTGGCGGATGTAACTTCGCGCTTTGTCGATTCTAGGTACGGCATTGACTATCGGAGCGTTCACCACAGGTTCCAACAGATAACGACGCGACCACTCGGGCAACCAGCCGTAACGTTCGAACACGGTTTGTTTGGCGTACCGCTCGTTACCTGCGAACAGCTCGTCACCACCATCGCCGGCAAGCAATCGCTCACGGCCGTCCGCCAAGGCGAAACGGGCGCAGAAGTAGGCGGGCAGGGCGGATGAATTACCGAAAGGTTCATCGTAAGCGGCCGCAATTTCCGGCAAGGCCGAGAGCACATCTTCCGGTGTTACATAGTAGGTGTTGAAATGGGTGCCGAAGCGTTCGCTCGCCATTCTGGCGTACTCGATTTCGTCGTAGCCTTCTGCGTTGAAACCGATCGAGTAAGTTTCCGGGTTAGCGCGGTGCTTGGCCAACAACCCGGCCACGGTCGAGCTGTCGAGCCCACCGCTGAGAAAGGCACCGACATCTGCGCCTTCGGCCAGGCGGGCAACCGAACTGCTGAGCAATCCCAGCATTTCTTCTCCCGCGTCTGCCAACGAGGTATCGGCATATTCGTCGAACGACGGTTGCCAATAACGCACCGGCTTCCACGCGTCACCTTCGAAAATCAGTGCATGGGCCGCCATCAGCTTGTTGATACCGCTGAAGATGGTGTTTGGCCCTGGCACCATATGAAAGTACAGGTAGTTGAATATCCCTTGGTCCGATAATTCGGGTCGATGGCCTAGCAGATGCGTCACCGCGGTTGCAGTCGGACCGAAAACCAAGCGGCGTTTGTCATCGCGGGCCCAGTACACGGGCATTTGCCCGAAACGATCACAGGCGATCAGCCCCCGTTTGTTGGCTTTGTCCCAGACGAAACAGGCAAAGCGCCCGCCGATGGCATCTAACAGCCCCGTGCCAAGTTGCCGGTAAGCATGCAACAAGGCGGCTGCCGGCCCTTTTTTCAGTTGGATATCGGCGTATTCGACATGCAACCAGTCGAGGTTGCCGCTCAATCCGCAATGCACGCCGCCATCCGACAGCAAAGTGCCTCCAACTACGGCGGCATTGATGGCTGGCTCATGCAGCAAGCCCGGCTTCTCACCGGCTCCGAGGTGTTCGAGGGCCTTGATCAACAGGGATTCATCGGAATCGGATGCCGGTATACCGACGCGGCCTGCAATGCCAGGAATGACCAACTGGAAACTCCCAAGAGATGGAAAGTGCCGTATTGTAGCTGGAGTCGGTCCGGCGGCGTGATTTGATGTGTGATTATCTGGGTGATCTTCCGTTGTTGTCCGGTTTGATATACTGCGCCCGCATTTCAATATGGTTTGGAAACAGTTGCGGATGACAACCTTTGAACAAGTAAGACAAATAGTCGGTGATGTATTGCAGCTCGGCGACAGAACACCGGGTCTAACACCCGAAACCCCCCTTCTGGGTAACATACCGGAATTCGATTCCATGGCCGTAGTCAGTGTCATTACCGCATTGGAAGACCAGCTTGGCATTTTTGTTGAAGACGACGACATCACCGGGGACACTTTCGAGACCTTGGGTAGCTTGACGGATTTCGTACAAACCAAGATGTAGCGTCGGTTGACGTGGAACGTGTCGTTCGCTTCATCAACGGGAAGGCCGGCAGGATTTTATGCTCCGGCTTCCTAACCCGACATTCCAAGAAAGGGGACAAGCTGTTTCTGATTGCGCCTCCTTTCGCCGAGGAAATGAACAAATCCCGCTATGTGCTTTCACGGTTGATATCGGCCCTGGCCGGTGCAGGCCACAGTGCCTTGCTGTTGGATTTCTACGGCACCGGCGATAGCGAAGGCGACTTCGAGGATGCGACACTCGATATCTGGCACGCCGATTTGGATGCCGTGGCCGATCAGTTCAAAGACGGATTTGAACTCGGCCTCATTGGGTTGCGTAGCGGCGCTTTGATCGCCGCACATGTCGCGCAACAGGGCGGCTTCGACTCTTTGATGCTATTGCAGCCCACGGCAGAGGGTCGGCAGCAGCTTGCGCAAATGTTGCGTCTGCGTGTTGCGGCAGCGATGTTCGGCGACGGACAGACCGAAACGGTTTCCGATTTACGTGCTTTGTTGGCGAGCGGCCAATCGGTCGAGATCGCCGGTTACAATTTGTCGAGCCGATTGGCGGCAGACCTGGATACCTTGTCTTTAGGTGCAATGAGGCCAAAAACCTTATCGCCGGTGAATTGGATAGAGGTGGTGACCCAGGCCGAACGCGGATTGACACCGGTGAGCCGCAAGGTCATTGCCGCGTGGAACGACGCAAAAATCGATGTCAGAGATGCGGTTGTCGAATGTGATCAGTTTTGGGCAACCCAAGAGATCGCTGTTTGTCCGGAATTAGCGCAAACGGCGGTGGCGATGGTGTCGAGCTGAGTATGTCTACGATGACCGAACAGCCTGTCATTTTCAATTGCGCCAATGCCGATCTCGTCGGCATTCTGCATAGGCCCGATGAGATCGAAAGCGATGTCGGACTGTTGATCGTTGTAGGCGGCCCGCAGTATCGCGTCGGAAGTCACCGGCAGTTTGTTCTCCTGGCCCGCCAACTCGCATCCGAAGGCATACCCGTTTTTCGCTTTGACTATCGTGGTATGGGTGACAGCGACGGTGAACGCCGGTCTTTCGAGGACATTGACGATGACATTGCCGTAGCAATCGAGACCTTTCTGCACCAATGTCCAGCGTTGAACGGCATCGCACTTTGGGGGCTTTGTGACGCGGCGACAGCCAATGCCTTTTATGTCCACAATACGAAACATTCCATCGTTGTCGGACAGGTCGCGCTGAATCCCTGGGTGTTTACCGCCGAAGGAAATGCCGAGACCTATCTTAAGCATTATTACGGGCAGCGTTTCTTGAGTTGGGCGTTCTGGCGCAAGGTGTTGACGTTAAAGTTTGATCTCCTGGGGTCGGCCAAGAGCTTTCTCGGCAAGGTCCGAAGTGCCTCGGGTAAGAGAAACAAGTCGCACTCGACATCTCATCGATCATTACCGCAACGATTGTGTGACGCGCAGCTTTCGTTCTCGGGCCCGACTTTGATCATACTCAGCGGACAAGACCTTACCGCAAAGGAATATGTGCATCGGGTCGGTGAAACGACGGCCTGGCGCGAATGGCAGCAATCCGATTCTGTCGAAGTGCGGACTCTAGAGGCCGCGGATCACACGTTTTCGCGCGCGGTCTGGCGTGACCGGGTGGCGGCCTGGACACGTGACTGGTTGTTGGCGCTGCCGGACTCGCGAGTGGAAAAACACTAGAGGCGTTATACCAATACCTGTACCGGGGGCGGGTGGCCCAGAAACAGGTGGGGACTTGCGGTATAGCCATAGGCGCCGGATTGCAATACGACCACCAGGTCGCCCACGTCTGCGGCACCCAAATCCATTTTGTCTCCAAGAATGTCCAGGGGCGTACAAAGCGGGCCGACCACGCTCGCTGTTTCGCGCGGTGCCGCGCTGACCTTGTTGGCGATAAGAACGGGGTAATTCTTACGGATGACCTGACCGAAATTGCCGGATGCTGCGAGGTGGTGATGCAAGCCGCCATCGGTCACCAAGTAGGTCGTACCGCGCGAGACTTTCTTGTCCAGGATTCGGCACACGTAGACGCCGGCCTCGGCGACCAGATAACGCCCGAGTTCGATCACGATCTCGATGTTGCCGAGACGTGATTCACATTCGGTGAGACGCTGTTGCAGATTGTCCGACACCGAAGTCAGGTCGAGGCGGTTTTCACCCGGAAAATAGGGCACGCCGAATCCGCCACCGATGTTCAGGGTCTCCATTTTTTCCGGTGCGTCTTCGGCCAGGCGGTAAGCCAGTTCGAAGGTTGCGGTTTGTGCCTCGATCAGACTGTCCGGACGGAGATTCTGCGAACCGCTGAAGATGTGCAAACCTCGGAAATGTCCATCGGATTCGCCGATGCGCTTGAGTACCTGCGGTACACGCTCGGCATCGATACCGAAGGGTTTCGGGCCTCCGCTCATCTTCATGCCCGAGGACTTAAGCTCGAAATCGGGATTGACGCGTACCGCCAGATTGGGAACGATGCCCAAGGCGTCACCGATGAGTAGGGCCCGTTCGAGCTCGTTTTCGGATTCGAGATTCAGCGTGATACCGGCTGAAATAGCAGCAGCCAGCTCATTATCGTGCTTGCCCGGACCGGCGAAGCTGATATCCGCGGGTCCGGTGCCGCTATCCAACGCAATCTGCATCTCGCCGGCAGAAGCGACATCGAGACCGTCGACCAGGCTTGCCATGTGGTCGACCACCGCCGGCATCGGATTGGCTTTCATGGCGTAATGCAGGGAAACGCCGTCAGGTAGCACTTCTCGCAGCTCACCGACACGGCGCGCCATCGCCTCCCGGTCATAGGCAAAGAAGGGCGTACGTCCGACACGTGATGCCAGTTGAGTCAACTTCATGCCGCCGACGATCAATTCATCATCGATAACCGGAAACTGCATCAGTGGGGCGTGTATTGGTTTTTCAGCCATGATTGTCGTCCGTGGCCTGAAAGATGTCGGAGAACCGGGTGGCCAGTGTTTTGCGATCGATTTTGCCATTGGGGTTACGAGGCAGATCGTCGGCGAAATGAATATGGCCCGGCAACATATACATGGGCAAATGTACCCGGCAGTGAGCAAGTACTTCATCGACGTCAAGACCGTTACGCGACGCTTGCACGACGAGGACAATGGCTGCGCCCAGTTGCGGATGCGGTGCGCCGAGTGCGACCGCTTGTTCGATACCATCGATCTGAAACACGATCTCTTCGATTTCACCGGGGCTGACGCGATAGCCGGAAGTTTTGATCATCTCGTCGTTACGGCCGATGAAGTACAAAAACCCCTCGGTATCTCGTTTGACCCGATCGCCGGACCAAACGGCGATCTCGGGGTTGGGTATACCATCGACTTGCCCGGGTGCCGGTTTGAAGCGAATGTCGGTTTTTTGCTTGTCCCCCCAATAACCCAGTGCGACGAGAGCTCCGCGGTGAATTAATTCTCCAGGCTCGTCGGCGTCGCATTCACTGCCGTCCGGACGGACGACCATGATGTCGGCATTGGGAATGGCTTTTCCCATGGATTCCGGTTTGGTGTCGACATGATCGGGCGGAAGATAGGTCGATCGGAACGCCTCGGTGAGGCCGTACATGAGATACACCTGAGTATTCGGCAATGCGGCGCGCAGGTTTCTCGTCGTGCCGACCGGCATGGCACCGCCGGAGTTCGTTATGTAGCGCAAGCAATCGACAGCCTCTTCCGGCCACGGCAGATCGGCAAGCTGATTCCACAATGGCGGTACCGCGGCCAGGCCGGTGACGCCATAGCGGCCGATCGCCCTGATGACGTCACGCGGCAAGAGATAGTCCATTAACACGACGGACGCACCGACCGAGAAAGCCGTGGTCAACTGACTCAGACCGTAATCGAAACTGAATGGCAGTACCGCCAACAGGCGATCTTCCATGGTGTTTTCAAGATAGGTCGCGACGCTTTCGGCGCCAGCCAGCATGTTTCGGTGCGACAACACCACGCCTTTGGGTCGACCCGTACTGCCCGAGGTGTAAAGGATCGCCGCCATATCGGCGTCGATCCGTCGTGTTGTGACACCCGGCGGCTGCGATAACAACGAATGCCAAGAGCCGATTTCGTAATGCGGGTTTCCGAAGCCGCCTTCGGGCGGGTCGGCAATTAAGATGACATGCTTTAGATCGGGGCAGTCACGCAGGGCCTCGGCCAGTAGTTGCGTGCGCTCGGGGCTGGTGATCAGCACCTGAGTCGAACAGTCTTGCAAAATATGGGCGACCTGCTCGGGCTTGAGGATCGGATTGACCGGTACGAAAACGCCGCCTGCCTCAGCGGCGCCGAACATCGTGATTACCGTCTCGAATTGCTTTGGCAAATAGACCGCAACACGTTCATTGTACTGTACGCCAAGGGTACGCAGGCCGGCCGCGGCGCGGCTGACCGCATCGCTCAGCGCCCGGTAGCTGAGGGTCTTGTCCTTCAGCAGCAATGCATCGGCATCCGGTGTACGCTGCGCGGCGTGATGAATCAGTTGGTGGAGCAAATAGGCCATGGGAAAACTGCAACTGTCTGGAAAGCGCGATTATACCTGTAATGTGTTCTTCGGCCTCGGCGCCGGTGGATTGTTGACCGCGATTCTGATGGCGTTCGGCGTGCTGTTACCGGGCCCCGCTGTTGCCGCCAGTCTGCCGGATACAATCGACAAGGTGCGCCCCTCGATTGTCGCCATAGGCACTTACCTCCCTAGCGGCAGCCCCAGGCAACGGTTTAGGGGGACGGGTTTCGTCGTCGATAATGGTCACTTGGTCGTCACGAACTACCATGTATTGCCGACCGATCTCGATACGGAGAAGAACGAACAGTTGGGTGTGTTTTCCGGGCGTGGCCGTACGGGGAAATTTCACAAAGCGAAAATCATGGCCGAGGATCCCGTGCGTGACCTTGCCGTGCTATACATTTCGCAGCCCCTGTCGGCACTCAAGCTAGCCGGTGACAAACAGGTGCGCGAAGGTACGGAGATCGCCTTTACCGGGTTTCCGCTCGGCATGGCGCTCGGGCTTTATCCGGTGACCCATCGGGGTATCGTCTCCGCGATCAGCCCTATGGCGCCGCCACAGCTTGGTGCACGGGTATTGACCGCCAAGATGATTCGGGCGATGCGCGACCCTTATGACGTGCTTCAATTGGACGCCACCGCCTACCCGGGAAACAGCGGCAGCCCGGTATACGATCAGCATAATGGCGAGGTGGTTGGCATCATCAACAGCGTATTCGTCAAGGGTAACAAAGAGGCGGCAATCCAGAATCCATCGGGTATCACTTATGCGATACCTGTGCGCTTCGTGCATGAATTGCTCAAGCAGGCGCGTCAATAGACCAGCAAGAGTATCGCGATCCCGAGAAACAAGCGGTAAATCACGAACGGCCACATACCCATGCGTTCGATGAAACGCAAGAACAAATGGATGGTTATATAGGCCGCGATACCCGACAGCACGACGCCGAGTGCAAGTGAAGACCAGTCCACCGGTGCGTTTTGTTCGATCAGATCACGCAGAACCAGGGTCGTGGAGGCAAGAATGGTCGGAATCGACAACAGAAAAGAAAAACGCGATGCGGCGGCGCGGGTAAGCCCCAACCATAGGCCCGCGGTCATGGTAATGCCCGAGCGAGAGGTTCCCGGGATCAGTGCCAGGATCTGGCTCATGCCGATCACGACGGCATCTCGCAGCGTGAGATGCTCTATCTCGCGCTCGCGTTTTGCCCGTAAGTCGATCACACCGAGCAATAGGCCGAAAACGATCGTGGTCAATGCGATGACCCAGGGGGCCCGCAGCTCGCCCTCGACCAAGGATTTCAGCAACAGACCGGCGATGACCACCGGGATGGTGCCGATGATGATGGCCCAACCGAGCCGGCTCTCGGGTGATCGCGGTCTGCCGGGCGGCAGGGCGCGAAACCAACCGACGGCGATATTCAAGACATCGCGATAGAAATAGCCGAGCACAGCCAGCAGCGATCCCAGATGGACCGCCACATCGAACGCCAAACCCTGATCATCGAATCCGAAAAGATGGGGCGCCAGAATCAAATGGCCGGAACTGGAGACCGGCAGGAACTCGGACAGACCCTGAACGATCGCCAGGATCAGGATTTGCAGTTCAGTCATTACGTTCGGCGAGCTTTCGTTCCCAATTCAATGAGCTGCGGGCGATTTCTTCCAGGTTGTCGTAGCGGGGTTCCCAGCCGAGCACCTTGCGCACCTTTTCCGCACCGGCGATCAGTGCGGGCGGGTCACCCGCGCGGCGCCCTTCTTCGATGATGTTTAGCGGTGCGCCATTGACTTTTTGCACAGTGTCAAGCAGCTCGCGAACACTGTAACCATGGCCGTAACCGCAGTTCAGGGTCTGCGAATCTCCGCCTGCACGCAAGTAATCGAGCGCTTTCAAATGGGCATCGGCCAAATCTTCGACATGGATATAGTCGCGCACGCCGGTGCCGTCCGGTGTCGGATAGTCGGTACCGAATACACAGACGGCCTCACGTTTGCCGACGGCCTGTTCCGCAGCGACCTTCATCAACAGCGTAGCACCGGGCGTCGATTGTCCGATGCGGCCCTCCGGGTCGGAACCGGCAACGTTGAAGTAACGTAAAATCACTGAGCGTAAATCAGATGCCGCACCCAGGTCGCGCAACATGTGTTCGGTCATCAGTTTCGACATGCCGTAGGGATTGATCGGTTGTGTCGGTGTGTCTTCCCAGCACTGCTCCGATTCGGGAATGCCGTAGACGGCCGCGGTCGATGAAAAGACGAAGTGTTTGACGCCGGCCTCAGCGCAACATTCCAGTAGATTGCGGCTGGCGCAGGTATTGTTGCGGTAATACTTCAAGGGATCGGCGACCGACTCGGGTACGATGGTATGAGCGGCGAAATGGATGACCGTATCGACGTCGTAATCACGCAGAAGCTTCGATACCAAGGTTTTGTCTGCGGTATCGCCCTCGACGAAATCGCCGTAGAGTACGGCGTCGCGAAAGCCTTTGGAAAGGTTGTCCAGCGTAACCACGCGTTCCCCGCGTTCGCCCAGCTGACGAACCGTGTGACTGCCGATATAGCCGGCGCCGCCAGTAACCAGAATTGCATTCGAGGACATCTGAAATCCTTGTGTTGTTATTCACCGAGTTAGGGTGTTTTCGAGCGGCATGATAACCGTTGCGTGTGACGTCTTCATTCTCGATCGAAGTCGAGGAATCTCAAATCGGGTGGGGTATCCTCAGTATCTATCGCGACGCAGGCTCTTAAGCCTTCACCAGCCGAAAAACCGACACTGAATAACGCGTTGGGATCGACGGGCTCCGCGAATATGCCGCGCCCCAGCGTTTTTTGGCGTGCCTCCAGGCGTGTCCAGAGGTCAAAAAAGAGTGTCGCCCTGCCGTCGGCCGGGCAGGCCGCTAGCGATTCCAGCTCTGCGGTCGACATCACTCGTCGGGCGAGGCGAATCGGGTCGTCAATCCGGCGCCGGCATTCGATATCGACACCTACGGCGCAACGGGCATGTACGGCCAGCAACGCCGTGCCGCGTGTATGCGAAAGATTGAATTGCAACGCTGTCTCAGGGGAAATCAGCCTGGGCTTGCCGCCCGGCGCAGGCGAGAGACCGATGCTATCGGGCTCGACGTCCAAATACCGTGCGAGAATGGCGAGACGTGCCTTGTGGGCTTGCGCACGTTGTTTTTCCGTTGACGATTTCAGGTCGATTCGCCAGATATCAAGCGTCTCTCCAGATAATCTCGATGCCGAATCGCCTTGGTGCCAGTGTGCCTCGATTTCCCGGTGCATGAAGGTTCCACGTGTCGCCCGGGCTCATCTTAGCAATCCTTCCTGTTATGCTGGCGACACACGATCATTCGCGAAAAAATGCAAAAGTCCATCGTTCGCCACGGCCAACCGCATAACCTTGCCGACGATCCTTTACCAGATGGTATGTCGGCGCTGCTGTGGCGAATCTATCGCACGCGTGGCGTTGAAAAAGTCGAAGATATACAGCGCGATCTGGCGTCTTTGCTATCCCCAACGCAAATGCGGGGCCTGGATGGCGCCGTCGAACTCCTTATCGGGGCATTGCAGGCTCAAACACGCATCCTGGTGGTCGGGGATTTCGATGCCGACGGTGCCACCAGTTGCGCCTTGGCGGTTTTGGCCCTTCGGGCATTGGGTTATCGACATGTCGACTATCTGGTGCCGAATCGTTTCACTTTCGGTTACGGCCTGACGCCGGAGATTGTCGAACATGCCAGCGCGCGCGACCCGGAACTGCTGATTACGGTCGACAACGGCATATCCAGCGTTGCCGGCGTCGCGGCGGCGAACGCCCTCGGCTGGCAGGTGATCGTAACCGATCATCATCTACCGGGTGCCGAGTTGCCGGACGCTTCAGCCGTGGTCAATCCGAACTTGCCCGGCAACCCGTTCCCGTCAAAGGTACTGGCGGGGGTAGGGGTGCTGTTCTATGTGCTGCTCGGCCTGCGGGCCCGTCTGCGCACCGAGGGATGGTTCGATGATCAGGGTATCGGTGAGCCGAATCTGGCGGACTATCTGGATTTAGTCGCCCTGGGCACGGTCGCCGACGTCGTCGGCCTGGACCGTAACAATCGTATTTTGGTTCATCAGGGCCTGGGACGAATCCGTGCCGGCCGATGCCGACCGGGGATTACCGCACTGTTGCATATCGCCGGGCGCAACCCGGCAAACACTCGGGCGGCTGATCTCGGTTTCGCCGTGGGGCCACGCCTCAATGCCGCCGGGCGCCTGGAGGATATGTCGCTCGGCATCGAATGTCTGTTGGCCGAAAACCCCGATGAGGCGCATGGGCTCGCCGTCGAGTTGGACCGACTCAATCGCGAGCGGCGCACTATCGAAGCGGATATGCAGGCCCAGGCCGAGGCGATGCTCGATGATTGGGCACCCCAGGACGACCAAGCGCTGCCTTGGGGGCTTTGTCTCTATCGAGAAAACTGGCATCCCGGCGTAATCGGTATTCTGGCGTCGCGCATCAAAGAACGTTGGCATCGACCGGCGATCGCCTTCGCGTCCAATGGCGACGGCACGGTGCGAGGCTCGGCCCGCTCGATTCCGGGTCTGCACGTCCGCGACGCCCTGGATGAGATCGCCGCCGCGCATCCGCAACTTTTGAGCAAATTCGGGGGACATGCGATGGCCGCCGGTATGACGCTGCGAGCCGAGGATTTCGACGCTTTTGCAAAGGCCTTCGATCAAGTCGTTCGGCGTCATTTGACTACCGACGACATGCAGGCGACCCTGCGTTCCGATGGGCAGATCGAAGCCAACGACCTGCATCTCGATACCGCACGAGCGATTCTCGACGGTGGACCTTGGGGGCAGGGCTTCGAGGAACCTTTGTTCGACGATACTTTCGACGTCGTCGATAGTCGAATCGTCGGTGAACGCCATTGGAAAATGGTGCTCGCACCGCAGAATGCTCCGCAGCATTTGGTCGATGCAATTGCCTTCTATGCAGTCGATGACTTGCCGCAAATGCCGAAACGGGTGCGTGCCGCCTACCGCCTGGATGCCAACGAATGGCAGGGCAGGGTCGATTTACAACTGCGAATCGAGTATCTCGAAGCAGCGGAGACAGTATGACCGAGCAGGCACGAAAAGAGCGACCCAATAAATCCGCGCTCAAACGCGAGTGGCAGGAAAGGCAGGCTATCGTCGAAAAAATGGCCGGATTGGCACACACTGAATTGGTCCGCCTTGGCGTTGCCGACAAGCTGCGCGATGCGTTGCACGAACTGGCCATGATGCGCTCGTCCGGCGCACGCAATCGCCAGCTCAAGTACTGCACCAACTTGATCGATCCCGAAGAACTGGCGCCTATCCGTGCGTTCCTCGCCGACCGGCAATCGCAGCGTGTCGAGGCCAATCAGCGGTTTCATCAAGCGGAACGTTGGCGTGATCGCTTGATCGTTGAAGGTGACGATGCTCTGGAATCGTTGCTGCAGGATTTTCCGCACCTGGATCGACAACATTTGCGTCGGCTCTGTCGGGATGCGTCTCGTGAACGCAAAGACGGCAAGCCGGCCGGCGCAGGACGCAAGCTCTTCCGCTACCTTAAGGAGACCTTATCGATAGGCGTTTCCTCGGACTCTCATAACGAGTCAGGCCGATGATAATCGAATCGTGTTGTTCTGATCTCGGAAGGTCGTCCGGAAACGCTTTGCTTGTACAATCACGGATCTGAAAGCGTCAAAAAATTAAATACTTAAATACGGCGCGCCTGGATGGCGAATGTAAACTCGCGTAATATCGGCAATTATGTTGCGATGCAGCAGGAAAACTAGGACGACCGTCCGTATTGCGGATTGATTTCTATCGTCACTTTCCGTAAATAGGCTATTACTTACCAGGCTAACCTCTGACAAACCCTAGCAAAATGACAACCAGTACACGTCGACCGGTACATCTGAACCTGATGAAAATCCGGCTCCCCATCGGGGGCATCATGTCCATCATTCACCGCGCCACCGGGGTTTTCATGTTCCTGGCGCTGCCATACCTGATCTATTTGCTCGATCTGTCTCTGGCCGGCCCGGAGGGCTATGCACAGGTGGCGGCATCGGTGCATAGCTTCTTTGGCGTGGTGTTCGTGTTTCTGATCATGTGGTCTTTGATGCATCACCTGCTCGCGGGTATTCGCTATCTGCTGATCGATGTCGATATGGGCGTCGATAAAGAGATGGCGCGAAAGACGGCGCTTGCCGTGGTCGTCGCAGGCCCCGTACTCGGGCTGCTGTTGACCGGAGGTGTGCTATGAGCCGTAAAGCCTCGGGACTCAAGGCCTGGGCCATTCAGCGTCTTACCGCTATCTATGTCGGCCTGTTCACGCTTTATCTGGTCGCTGTGTTGCTGTTTTCTGCACCGGAAGGCTATGAAGCGTGGAAGGCCTGGATCGGTGGCCCCCCGGTCAGCGTCGCCTTATTGCTGTTCGTGGTCAGCGTACTCATGCATGCCTGGATCGGCGTACGCGACGTATTGATCGATTATGTTCACCCGATCGCGATCCGCGCCACATTGCTGGGGCTGATCGCCTTATCGCTTATCGCCATGGGATTGTGGGCCGCTCAGGCGCTGATCCTGGTTCGTCTGGCCTGAGAATAAATACAATGGCATTGAATAAGAGACGTTTCGACGCATTGATCATCGGTGCCGGCGGTGCCGGTCTGAACGCGGCTACCCAGTTGGCCAATACCGACGCGCGGGTTGCGGTCGTTTCCAAGGTTTTCCCGACACGGTCGCACACGGTTGCCGCGCAGGGCGGTGTGAACGCCGCTTTGGCCAATGTGTTGCCCGACAATTGGCACTGGCATATGTTCGATACCGTAAAGGGTTCGGACTATCTCGGCGATCAGGATGCCATCGAGTTCATGTGTCGCGAGGCGATCCCGACCGTCTATGAACTCGAACATAACGGCGTACCTTTCTCTCGTCTGGACAATGGCAAGATCTACCAGCGTGCATTCGGTGGTCAAAGTCAGGATTTCGGTGGCGCGCAGGCGGCACGTACCTGTGCCGCGGCCGACCGCACCGGCCACGCGATTTTGCACACGCTCTATCAACAGAACGTGCGTGCGCGCACCCATTTCTTCGACGAATACTTCGCTATCGATCTGATCAAAGACGATGAAGGCGCCATCCTCGGCGCCTTGATCATGGAGATCGAAACCGGTGAACCCCTGTTGATCGAGGCCAAAGCGACCGTACTCGCGACCGGTGGCTGCGGTCAGGTCTATCGCACCACGTCGAATGCCCATATCAACACCGGTGACGGCAATGCCATGGCCTTACGCGCCGGTATTCCCATGATGGACATGGAGTTCTATCAATTTCATCCCACCGGCATTGCCGGGCGCGGCATGCTGATTACCGAGGGTGTGCGCGGCGAGGGTGGTTATCTGGTCAACAAGGACGGTGAGCGTTTCATGGAACGTTATGCGCCGAACGCCAAAGACCTCGCCAGCCGCGATGTGGTTTCACGCGCGATCGTGACCGAGGTGAAGGAGGGTCGCGGTTGCGGCCCGGACGGCGATCATGTGTTGCTCAAGGTCGATCATCTCGGTGAGGAGATCGTCAGCAAGCGCCTGCCCGGTATCCGCGAAAGCGGAAAGATCTTCGCCGGTGTTGACGCCGCTCAGGAACCGCTGCCGGTCTTCCCGACGGCGCACTACATCATGGGGGGTATTCCGACCGACCCTTACGGACGCGTCATCGTGCCCGAGGGTACCGGTGAGGAGATCGTGCCCGGGCTCTACGCCGCCGGCGAGTGTGCCTGTGTTTCGGTGCACGGCGCTAACCGACTGGGTGGTAATTCGCTGTTGGATATCTTGGTGTTCGGGCGCGCAGCCGGTCTGGACGTGCTCGAGAATCTGAAGGAAAACAAAAACCACCGGCCGATGAATGAAACCAGCGTCGAGGCGGCGATGTCGCGTCTCACCCGTTGGGATCAGACGGGTGACGGTATCTCGGTACGCGAACTGCGCGACGAATTCCGCAAGACCATGGAAGACCATGCCGGCGTGTTCCGCACCGAAGAGATCATGGCGGAAGGCGTCGAAAAACTGAAAGCCTTGCGTGACAAGCTGCCGGACGTGCGCCTGAGCGATCAGTCAAAGGTGTTCAATACCGCTCGGGTCGAGGCGCTGGAGTTGGAAAACCTGTTCGACACCGGTATCGCGATTGCCTATTCGGCGCTGATGCGCAAGGAAAGCCGCGGCGCCCATTCGCGACCGGATTATCCGGACCGCAACGATGCCGAGTGGATGAAACACAGCCTGTACTTCAGGGAAGGCGACCGCATGGACTACAAGCCCGTCAGGACCAAGCCGCTGACCGTCGAAACCTTCCCGCCGAAAGAGCGTGTGTATTAGAGCCTGTCAACAGGTTCTAAGGAGTATTGCCGAATGAAGTTTCTGATTTCCCGATTCAATCCGGAGACCGACAGCAAGCCGTACATGCAGGCCTTCGAAGTGGAGGTAACGCGCGGCATGATGTTGCGCGATGCGCTGCTCGACGTGAAACGCCAGGACGAGTCCTTTGCCTTCCGGCATTCCTGTGGTGAAGGCGTTTGTGGTTCCGATGGGGTCAATGTCAACGGTGTCAACAAACTGGCCTGTGTCACGCCGGTTTCGGAGCTGAAGGAGCCGGTCGAGGTACGACCTTTCCCCGGTCGTCCGATCATCCGCGATCTGGTCGTCGACATGACTCAGTTTTACCAGCAGTACAAGGCGGTCAAGCCGTGGTTGGTACGTGAGGATCCCATGCCGGAGCAGGAGATCCTGCAGTCACCGGAAGACCGCGACAAACTCGATGGTCTGTACGAATGCATCTTGTGTGGATGCTGTTCGACCTCGTGCCCGTCATTCTGGTGGAACCCCGAGAAATTCCACGGCCCGCAGGCGCTGTTGACCGCTTGGCGTTTTCTCGCCGACTCGCGCGACCAGGCGACCGACGAGCGCCTGGACGAGTTGGAAGGGCCGTATAAGCTGTTTCGTTGTCACACGATCATGAACTGTGTCGAGGTCTGTCCCAAGGGGCTGAATCCGACGCAGGCGATCGGGCATATCAAGAACCTGATGCTGAAAAACGCGGTCTGATCCGCGCGGTATGCCGTCATCCGTTCCGCTCAGTGAGCAACTGCGCTGGCAATGCCGGCGCGGCATGCTCGAACTCGACTTCGTCCTCGAACGTTATCTGGATAACCATTACGACGCGGCCGATGAGGCCGAGAAGCTGCTGTTCAAGGAATTGCTTACCGCGCAAGACCCCGAACTGCAGATCTGGATACTCAACGGCGAGTCACACCCCCGGGCCGAGTTTCAAGCGCTGATCAATAAGATTCGCGGTATCTAAACTTCATTTTCGGCCGGAACCGTCAGACCGGCTTGGGCAGCAGATGCTGTTGCCTGTATACCCGCGCGACCCGCCTGGGTGCGAAGCTCGACTTCGCACTGCGAAGCAATGGTTCGTTCGATTGCTTCTTCCCGTATTCAATAGTTTAGCCTCTTGATCTTCCCGGCATAACGAACCGGCAATGCCGAGACGATTTCGTGATGACTTGTGTAAGCCATTAAAATTTCAAGTAAACAATTTGCTGGCATACATTCGGATAGCCACTAGACACTTGTTTTACGGAGCCAACGAAAGCGCACAGCAGAAGAGGCCAAGAGGTGCCGTGTAAGGGTGTCGCAAAGCATGGGCAAGTTCAGTCTTTCAGACGTTCCTCAACCTGTGTCACCAATCCGCCGAGCGTCGCCGCATCCAAAGCGCGAATGAGTTTTCGAAAGCGGGCCAATAGACTGGCCAACTTCTGATCGTGCAGCTCGCTCAGCGCATAGCGTTTCAGTGTGACCGTCGCGTCGTCGAACGCTATGCCGTTGGTGAAGTCGGGTTCGTCGAGAAAAGCTTTGGTTTTGGCACGAAAGTCATCGACGACTTGGGTCCTGGATTCGAGTACCGTGTGGTCTCCCGTTTTTCATCAAAGCAGACCAAACAATTCGGGGAATACAAGAATGGCGACCACCAGTGACGCCTGCATCATGATAAAAGGCACGACGCCACGGTAGATATCTACGGTATGCACCTGTGGCGGTGCCACGCCCTTGAGATAAAACAGACTGAAGCCGAAAGGCGGCGTAAGAAACGAGGTTTGCAGGTTCATGGCGATCAGGATTGCGAACCACAGCATACTGATCCCCAATGTCTCGGCGATCGGCGCCAGTATCGGGACGACAATGAACGAAATTTCGACGAAATCGATAAAAAAGCCGAGCACCAGGATAATGATCATCGAAAGGATCAGGAAGCCCCATTTTTCACCCGGCAGTTGCAGCATGAACTCCTCGACCACGGCATCGCCGCCGGTATAGGTGAAAGCCATCGAGAAAGCCGTGGCGCCAAGCAAAATAGCGAACACCATCGCCGTGATCTTGACCGTTTCCAGGGCCGAATCGTAGAGCATCCGCCAAGAAAACTTACGATAAAGCAAAGACAGCAGCACTGCACCGACGCCACCGAGCGCGGAGGATTCGGTCGGGGTGGCGATGCCGGCGAAGATCGAGCCGAGTACCACGATAATCAAAAGCAACGGCGGCACGATTGCCTTGAGCGCTGTCATGTACTGCCGCCATGCGGCCGAGTTGTCGTCTTCCAGAGGCACCGCCGGGGCGACCTCCGGTTTGGCGAAGGCATAGATGAGCACGTATGTGATATACAGGCCGACCAGCACCAGCCCGGGGATCAGCGCGGCCTGAAAAAGATCGCCGACCGGCAAACCCAATACATCGCCCAGAATGATCAAAATGATCGACGGCGGAATGATCTGGCCGAGGGTGCCTGCACCACAGATAGTGCCGCAGGCCAGCGAGCGCCGATAACCGTATTTGAGCATCACAGGCAACGAGATGACGCCCATGGCGACCACGCTGGCACCGACCACGCCGGTCGACGCGGCAAGCAGGGCCCCGACCAGGATGGTCGATACCGCAAGACCGCCACGCATATTGCCGAACAAGCGGCCCATGGATTCGAGCAGTTGTTCGGCGAGTTGGGTCTTCTGCAACACGATACCCATGAAGATGAACAGCGGTACCGCCATCAAGACCGTGTTTTGCATAATGTTATAGATGCGGAACGGCATGAAGGCGAAAAGATCCCAGCCTTCCGCCAGCACCCCGAAGATCACGGCGACGCCGCCGAAAGTAAAGGCCACGGGAAACCCGAACAGCAAAAGCACCAGGGCGACGAGAAACATAATGATGCCGATCATGAGATGTCCTGCTGGGCGGCTAAGGCGTGAGGGATTCGTATTTGTGCGCTTTTTCCAGCCCGAGATATTCATTGAGCGAGCGCAGCATGAAGCCGACGCTGGAAATCAGTACGCAGACAAAGGACAGGGTGATCATGCCCTTGATGACCCATCGGTAGGGCAGACCGCCGGGGTCACCGCTCATTTCGTTGATCGAATACGCCTGGTGCGCGAATCCAATGCCATAACCGGCGACCAGAAAACAGAACGGCCATAAAAACAGCAGGGTGCCGGTGATGTCGATCACGGCACGCTTTTTCGCGCTCAGACGTTCATAGATCATATCGACGCGCACGTGCCCGTCGGCTTTGAGGGTATAAGCCACGCCGAACAAAAAGGTCATGGAATACAAGTGCCATTCAAGCTCTTGCATGCCGATCGACACGTCGTTGAACAAATAGCGCATCACGACGTCGTAGAAGACGTTGGCCACCAACAAAAGCAATAATACGGCAGAGAAACTGCCGATCGCATCGGAAAAGCGATTGAAGATCTGCTCGGCCTTGACCAGTCTCGGCGTCATTTCGGTTCTCGGCATAAAACAGAGGCGGCAATGTTAGCCCATTGCCGCCTCTGGCGCAGTTCCCGCCGACCGATCGGGCTCAGTCGCCCAGGCTGGTCAGATAGGCCTGGTCCGAGATCTGGGTCCATTCGCGTGCCTTGGCCATATAGGCCGCTTGCGAATCGATGATCTCTTTGGCCAACGGATCGGTTGCCGCACGTTCGGTGAGTAATGCCTCGTTGGCGTTGCGCATGGCGTCGATGACCTCACTCGGGAAGGTCTTGATCTCGACGTTGGGATACTCCTGCTTGATCGAGGCCCAGTTCTCACCGCTCGCATGGTACGACTGAGCATACATATCGTAGGCCGCAGTACGCATCGCCACACGAAGAATTTCCTGCAGATCGGCCGGTAGCTCGTCCCATTTCTTTTTATTGATCATGAACTGCAGCTCAGTTGCCGGCTCATGCCAACCGGTGTAGTAGTAGGGCGCGATCTTGTGGAAGCCCATGCGCAAATCGAGCGAAGGGCCGACCCACTCGAGCGCGTCGATAGTGTTGCGTTCCAGTGCGGTATACAACTCGCCCGGCGGAATATTGGTCGGCTTGGCGCCCAGCTTGGCTAGCACCTCGCCGGCAAAACCCGGAATACGCATCTTCAGGCCTTCGAGGTCGGCAACCGAATTGATCTCCTTACGGAACCAGCCCCCCATTTGATTGCTGGTGTTGCCGCCGGGGAAGGAGAGTACGCCGTGCGGATCGTAGACCTTTTTCATCAGCTCCATGCCACCGCCGTAGTAGAACCAGGCGTATTGTTCGGGCGCGGTCATGCCGAACGGCATGCTGGTGAAATACAGTGTGTTCGGATCTTTGCCCTTCCAGTAGTACGACGCCGAATGCCCCATGTCGTATTGGCCGCTCTTGACCATATCGAACACGCCGAACGGGGCTTTGTGCTTGTTGGACGAGTCGATGGTGATTTTCAACCGGCCGTTCGACATGGTGTCGACCATTTTGGCCAGGTTTTGCGTGGTATCGCCAAAGATGGGGAAATTCGGTCCCCAGGTTTCGGCCAACTTCAGCGTGAAGTTCTGCTGGGGTGGCGCGGCCGGTGCCTGTTGTGCGGTTTGCTGCGCCTGCTGTTCACCGGGCCCACACGCGGTGAGCGATATCAGCAGGAGTGCCGCGAATGCGGCGCTGAGTAGTCTGTTAAGCATCGTAGCCCCCTCAAACTCTGTTTTATTTAGTCGAAGCAGGCCGCGGCAACCCGCGGTCGCGGTCGGTGACCGGCAATGTAGCTTAGCGCAAGCGACGAAACAACGTTGCGAATGATGAGGGCGGGTTTGTTACCCGCCCTTCATAGCGCGAGGGATTCGACGTGATCGTGGCCGAGAACGGGATCAATGTCGCATCATATCGGTGACCGAGCGTACGGGCGCCTCGATAGTTTTACGTGAGTCGTCATCGAAAATCAGGGTAATGGGCACGCTGTCGCCGGGTTTCAGCGTCTTTTTGAGATCGAACAGCATGATATGCAGGCCGCCGGGCTCGAGCGACACGTCTTTTTTCGGTGGGAGATGAATGTGTACGATGCGGCGCATGCGCATGACCCCATCGTCGTGTTCGTGCATATGTAATTCGACCACGCCCGCCACCGGCGATTCCGCGTTCACCAGAAAGCGCTCGACCGAGTCGTCGCTGCGCAATTGCATGAAGGCAGCCGACGTTTTAACGACCGGTGGCACCGCACGCACGTAGGGTTCGGTTACGCTGACCTTGCCGGCCACGCCGTCGGCCATTCCGCTGCCTGCCATGAGGATCGAAGCGAACAATAGGATCGTGCGTGCCATGCGCAATCGTTTACCTGCAATCATTATCTACTCCATGGGTGGTTATCGGATCAGTCCAGCCTGCCTATTGCACGAAGGTGGTTGGCCGAGATGCGACGCCGGATCTTCCACAAAACCGAATAGGACAAAGGGTATCCGCGCCGTTGAACGCCAATCGATGTGCGAATGTCTGATGGCCATGGTTTTATCGATCATGCCGGCTCCGCCTTCGTGCAATAGGCAGGCTAATGGCCGACCGCTTGGTCGGACCTTGATGTATGTCATGGTCGCCGGTCGATAACGAGCGGCGAGGAAACGACGAGCTGTTCAGTCGCCGAGCCGTCTCGGTTTTCCGTCCGGGGCCAGAGCGACATAAACCAGGGTAGCATCGGCGACCTCATGAACGCTATTGGCCTCGAGCTGCCGACAGGCCTCGGCAACGACATGCACGGTGATCGAGGTGTTGCCGCGACTGCGAATCTCGGCATAACAGCTGACCAGATCGCCGACCGCGACAGGGGAGAGAAAACGAAATTCCTTGACCGCGACGGTTGCGACTCGCCCGGCCGCCTCACGGATCGCCAGGATACTGCCGGCAATGTCGACCTGGGACATCACCCAACCGCCAAAGATATCGCCATAGGCATTGGTGTCGGCCGGCATGGCCACGACCCGGTAGGTGAGTTCGCGGCCGGGTACCGCGTCAATGTCCGGCATACAATCGTTCGGTGAGCTCGTGATAACGTTCCAGTATACGATTGCGCCGCAGCTTCAGCGTCGGCGTCGCCAGACCATTATCCGGTGTCCAGGGCTCGTTGACCACCGCGACACTGCGTACCCGGGCATAACCGGGGAAAGACTGCGTGCGCTGCTCGACATGCTGCATGAAGATCGAGACGACATTTTCGTCACAACAGACCGACTCGTTGGCCGGGTCCAGATGCAAGGTCTGTGCGATGCGTGCAAACGCTTCGGGGTTGGGTACCACCAGTGCGCTTAAATAGGGTTTGCCTTCACCGATGACCATTACTTGATCGACCAGTTCGTCGAGCGCGATGGCGTTTTCCATATCGCCCGGCGGGACTTTCTCGCCATTGGCCAATACGATGATATCCTTGATTCGGCCGGTGATGGTGACGTGACCGCTTTCCGCGATCGATACTTTATCGCCGGTGTGCAACCAGCCTCGTTCGTCGACGATCTTTGACGTCGCCTCGGGGTTGTTCCAGTAGCCCAGCATCACGCTGGAGCTGCGCGTCATGAGTTCACCCTCGTGTCCGATACGCACCTCGATACCGGGCAGCGGTATGCCGACCGACGCCGGTTTGTTGTCGTACAGCGGGTTGGCGGTAATGATCGGCGCGGTTTCGGTGAGTCCGTAACCCTGCGCGACCGGGATACCCAAACCGATGAACAGCCGTGCGACATCGTTCGCCAATGCGGCGCCACCACAGACGGTAAAGCGCATACGCCCTCCGAGTTTCGCCCGGACCTTGCGCGCGACGAGCAGGTCGAGCAGCGGCCTTAACAACAAAGTCGGACGCCAGGGTGCGCGGCCCTGGCGGTATTCGAAATGTGCCCAGCCGGTATCCACCGCGAGGTGGAACAGGCGCTGCTTGAGCGATGATTCGGTGGCCAGCTTGTCCATGATCTTGCCGTACACCCGCTCGAAGATGCGCGGCACGGAGATCATGATGGTCGGCTGTACTTCGACGAGGTCTTCGGCCAATTGCGGAATCGAGCGGTTGTACGCGATCGCCGAGCCGGTCGCCATCGGTAGGTAATAGCCGACGGTGCGTTCGAAGGCGTGTGACAGCGGCAGGAACGACAGCAATAGGTCGTGTTCGAAAACGTCGAACATCTCCAACGCCGCATGGATATTGAACAGGATGTTTCTGTGGCTGAGCATGACCCCTTTGGGTCGTCCCGTCGTACCGGAGGTGTAAACGATGGTCGCCAGGCTGTCGGGGTCGCCGGGTTGGCAACGATAGTCCGGCACGTCATCGGGCAGCCAGTCCGCAGGCGACACCAGATTGGCCGGGCCAGTGGTGCCGCCCTCCAGGCAGACGATGCGTGTGAGGTCGGCCAGTTTTGCGTGTAAGGGGGCCAGGCTGTCCCATTGCTCGACACTTTCCAGCATCAACATGCGCGCGCCGGAATCTTCGATCAACCAGGCGATGTTTTCGGGTCGGTCATTGGTATAGATCGGTACCGTGACCAAGCCCAAACCTTGCGCGGCCTGGTCGCAGACCACCCACTCCCAGCGATTGGCGCACATGATGGCGACGCGATCGCCCGGCACAAGTCCGTCCTGATGCATCGCCGCCTGCCAGCATGCGACGGCTTCATGGGTTTGTTGCCAGGAATACTCCTGCCAATCGCCATCGCGATGTTGCACATAGGCGAGGTTTTGCGGGGTCAAGTGGCAACGTCGGTCGAACAACTCGGCCAACGTCGGCGCATCGGCCCGGGTAATGTAACGCTTGTCCTGTGGCATGACGTTTGACCTCCCTTATGCCTCTTCCGTGATATGGCCTCAGGCGATCGCACCCCAGCCGGTATCGGCATGGAAATGCTCGCCGTAACGATTCTCCAGTTCCCCGAGGCGGCGTTGTACGGCATCGCTGCCCCGGCTGTGTACATAGTGCATCGGGCCGCCGCGAAATGGTGCGAAGCCGGTACCGAAAATCACGCCGGCATCCAGCAGATCTTCATCTTCGACGACACCTTCGCGTAAACAGGCCACAGCCTCGTTGATCAGACGCAAGATCAGCCGGTCGCTAATATCTTCGTCGCTCAATGCCGTTTCTTCGACTGTCCCTTTCTTGACGGCATGGTCTTTTTCCCAAGCATAGAAGCCCTGGCCGGATTTGCGCCCCAGATTTCCGTCTTCAACCAACTGTTTTAAGCGCTCCGGCACCGGATTGTGCAAAGCTGCGGCCATTTTTTCCGCCACCGAAAGACAAATATCGAGTCCGACGGTGTCGGCCAGCTCGATCGGCCCCATCGGCATACCGAAAGCCACGGCGGCGCGATCGACCACCGGCGCTTCGATACCTTCCTCGACCAATTCCACCGCTTCCAGCAGATAGGGCATCAAAATGCGGTTCACCAGGAAGCCGGGGCTGCTGCGCACCTTCAATGGCAGCTTGCCGATATGACGCGTGAACGCGGCAGCTCTTGTGATCATTTGTGTATCGGTGTGTGTATCGTGAACGATCTCGACCAAAGGCATTTTGGCCACCGGATTGAAGAAATGCAGCCCGACCAAGCGCTCCGGGCGATCCAGTTGTTCGCCGAGCACCGTGAGCGGAATGCTCGAGGTATTGGTCGCCAACACAGCGTCCGGTTTCATGCGTGGCTCCAGTTCGGCATAAAGTGCGCGTTTGGCGTCGACGTCTTCGAAAATCGCCTCGATCACGACATCGGCAATGGCGACACCGTTGCCGCGATGATCGGGCATCAAACGATCGACTGCCGACCGCATCTCGTGGCGGCGCTTGAGCTTACGTTTGAATAGGGTATGTGCGCGTTTTACCGCACGGCTGAGATAGACCGGTGCGCGATCCTGCAGCGTCACGCGCATGCCGTTGAGCACACACCAGGCCGCGATGTCGCCGCCCATGACCCCACCGCCGACCACATGAACATGGCGCGGTTGGAAATCGGCCTTGTCGCCCTCGGTCTTCAGGCGATCTTGCAACATGAACACCCGGATCAGATTCTGTGCGTTGCTGGCGTTGATCAGACGGGCCACACGGCGGGCCTCGCCGTCATACATCGCCGCAGCGTCACCGGCCGTCTCGCGCCAATGCGCCAGCAATTCAAAGGGGGCCGGGTAATGTACCTGGCGCACGCGCTTGCCGACCTGACGTGCGAGCAAGTGGCTCACCAAGGGACGTATCGGTGACGCCGTCGGCAGGCGTTGCCACCAGGCGGCCTGTGCCGGAGTCCGCCCTTCGGTGATCAATCCTGTCGCGGCCGCACGCAGTTGGCGCTTTGGAACGGTGAGATCGACCAAGCCCATACGACGGGCTTTGCGGCCATCGAGCGTGCGTCCGCCGAGCATCAGTTCCAAAGCCTTGAGATCACCGAGCAAGCGGGTTGCACGCACGGTGCCGCCATAGCCGGGGAAGATGCCCAGTTTGACTTCGGGAAAGCCGAGGCGCGTGCTGCGATCGTCTGTCGCGACGCGGTAATCGCAAGCGAGCGCCAGTTCCAGGCCGCCGCCGAGACAGAAGCCGTTGATCGCAGCGACCGTGGGAAAGGCCATGGCCTCGAGGCGATGGAATATCTCATGGACCCGTTCGATGTGTTGCTCGGCCGAGGCGACGCCATCGACTTTGGCGAAGGTTTTCACATCGGCACCGGCGATGAAACCGCCGGGTTTGCCGGAGATGATCACCAGGCCTTTGGGATGCCTCTGGGCTATCTGAATGAGGGTTTGGTCAAATGCCTCCAACACCTCGGGGCTGAGCACGTTGGTTCCGCTGCCGGCCTTGTCGAACGTGAGCCAGGCGATGCCTTCGGCATCGGTTGTCACGGTGAAATGCTGATTCATGCCGAAACCTCCGTGCTGTCGCTTTCCAACAAGAGTGCGCCGCCCTGTCCGCCGCCGATACATAGGCTGGCGATGCCGCGTCGTGCCCCGGTACGCTGCATGGCTTTTAGCGCATGTAAGGTGATACGTGCACCGCTGGCGCCGACCGGGTGACCGAGGCTGATGCCCCCGCCGTCGACGTTGAGGCGTCCGGGATCGATCGGTGCAAAGGCGTGTGGCAGATCAAGAGCCTCTCGTGCGTAGTCCTGCGATGTCCAGGCCTTGCAGCAAGCCAGTACCTGTGCCGCGAAGGCCTCATTGATCTCCCAGATGTCGATATCGTCGCTATCGAGCCCGTGTCGTTGCATGATGGGCGCCATGGCATGCACCGGACCCAGGCCCATCTGCGCCGGATCGAGGCCGGCCCACTGACTATCGACGATACGTCCCAGTACCGGCAGATCGTGACGTTTGACGGCGTCTTCCGAGGCGAGCAATAACGCGGCTGCACCATCGGTGACCTGTGCGCTGTTGGCGGCGGTTACGCGACCGACAGGGCGGTCGAACACCGGGCGTAGCTTCGCCAAGGCCTCGACCGACGAATCCTCTCGCAGGCCGTCGTCGTGTTCGTAGACATTGCCGTCGTTGTCGTACAGTGGCTCGATTTCGTCCAGCCAACCGGATTCGCGCGCCCTGGCCAGACGCCGATGACTGTTCACCGCGTAGGTATCCATGGCTTCACGATCGATACCGAAACGCTCGGCCAGTTCCTCTGCGGTCTGACCCATCGAGAGGCCGACGACCGGATCGGTCAGGCCACGCAGCAAGGCGACGACGGGTTTAAAATGTGCCGCACGCAGTTGCGCCAGTACCTTGCCGCGCGCGCGCAGTGAACGGGCCCGGCTCCAAGCGCCCAGCCAGGCGACCATCAACTCGTTGAGCATCACCGGATGATGGCTCATGGCCTCGGTACCGCCGGCCAGTACCAAGTCGCTGCGTCCGGTGGCGATATTCAGTGCCGCGCTTTCCAACGCCTGCATACCCGAGGCACAGTTACGCTGTACCGTCCAGGCCGGCACCTGTTCCTTGCAACCCAAACGTAATGCCACCACGCGTCCGATATTGGCCTCGTCCGGCCCCGATGAGACGCAGCCGAGTACGACTTCGTCGAGCGTGCCGGCATGCATACCCAACCGGATCAGCAGGGCACGGCTCGCGGTGAGCGCAAGATCGCCGGCGCGAAACGGACCGGGTTTGCCGCGTGCCTTGAGAAAGGGTGTGCGTGTGCCATCGATCACATAAACCGGCCGTCCGTTCAGGTTTCCGGACGGTTGTTTTTCCGTATCTCGGCTCATCGCTTGGCTCCTGTTGTTAAACATTCAGACGGCGTAAATCGCCGGTTTACGTGTCTGCCTGGCATTCAAGGTGAATTGCTTGCCGTAATCGGAGAAGCTGTCGACCATGATGACCTGCCGTCGCAGCACCTGCATGTGTCGCAAGTCCTCAGCCTGCCCGGTATTGATCACGCCCTCGGTCAGCGCTTCATCGATCTGCGCCTCGTAGCCTTCGCTGCGTAGCAGGCCGGCGCGGCGTGCATCGCGTAGCGTGCGTTCGATCGGTGCGACCACGGCGGCTTGGCGAAGCGCCAGTTCGATCTGGCCCTGGCGATACCGCGGATCCAGAGTGGTGAAAATGCCATCGGTCAGTCGGTCGCGCGATGGATTGGGCGACAACAACAGGCGCGCCACTTCGCGGTCGACCCGATCGCGGGTTTCGGTATACGGACCGCCGCTCGGGAACACCATAAGGCGCAATATCCAGGCCAGCGGCCGTAGCGGCAGGTTGCGGAACAAGAGGCGGAAGCTTTCCTGCATCCGATACAGGGAATTGGTGCAGGCCCAATGCACCAAAGGTAGGTCGCCTTCCGGCCGGTCCTGGTCCTCGAAACGCTTGAGTACCGCCGAAGTCAGATACAGCTCGCTGAGAATGTCGCCGAGTCGTGCCGACAACCGCTCCTTGCGTTTCAACGCACCGCCCAGGGTCATCATGGCAACGTCGGCGCTGAGTGCGAATGCGGCACTCATCCAGTTGAGTTGTTGGAAGTAACGCCGGGTCGGCCCATCGACCGGTGCACGAGACAGTCGCCCGCGCGTAATGCCCAAAAAAAGGCTGCGTGCGAGATTGCCCAACAGGAAACCAACATGGCCGAAAATCGCGTGATCGAAATCGCTCAGCCCGCGTTCGGTATCCGCTTGCTGCGCGGCCTGGAACTCTTTCAACACCCAGGGGTGACAGCGGATCGCACCCTGCCCGAAGGTGATCATACTGCGTGTGAGTATGTTCGCACCTTCGACCGTAATCGCAATCGGGATGGCCTGATAAGCGCGGCCGATGAGATTCGACGGGCCCAGGCAAATACCGCTACCGCCCTGGATATCCATGGCGTCGTTGATGCAGCGACGATACTTCTCGGTGAGATGGTATTTCACGATTGCCGATATCACCGAGGGTTTTTCGCCGATATCGAGAGCGCCCAGTGTCAAGGTGCGCGCCGCATCCATTTGATACGTCAGCGAAGCGATTCTTGCCAGCGGTTCCTCGATACCTTCGAAACGACCGATTGCCACATTGAACTGTCGACGTATGGCTGCATAGGCACCGGTAAATCGACAGGCGGTTTTGCCCGCGCCGACACTCAGTGCCGGCAACGAAATGCCGCGGCCTTCGGCCAGACACTCGACCAGCATGCGCCAACCCTGGCCGACGAAGGTCTGGCCGCCGATCAATTGGCTCATCGGGACGAAGACGTCGTGACCCTCGTTAGGCCCGTTCTGAAACGGGATGTCGAGGGGGACATGACGTTCTCCGATGTGCACCCCGGGGGTGTCGCGCGGAATCAACGCCAAACTGACGCCGCGATAAGTTTGTTCGCCGAGCAGATGATCGGGGTCGTAGAGTTTGAACGCCAGCCCGAGTAGGGTGCATACCGGACCCAGAGTGATGTAGCGCTTTTCCCAATTCAGTTTGACGCCGAGTACACGCTCGCCCTGCCATTCGCCATAACACACCTCGCCACGATCCGGTATCGCCCCGGCATCGCTGCCGGCGTCCGGGCCGGTCAGTGCGAAACAGGGAACCTCTTCACCGCGTGCAAGGCGCGGCAGATAGTGTTGCTTTTGCTCGCGGGTTCCATAGTGCAGCAGCAGCTTTCCCGGGCCGAGCGAGTTCGGCACCATTACGGTGACCGCAGCGGTAATGCTGCGGCTTGCGAGCTTCATGACAACAGCCGAATGGGCGAGAGCCGAAAAGCCCTTGCCGCCGTATGCTTGAGGGATGATCAAACCGAAGAAGCCCTGTTCTTTGATGTAATGCCAGGCCTCGGATGAAAGATCCTTGTTTTCGTGAGTGATGCGCCAGTCGTCCAGCATGTGACACAGGGTCTCGGTTTCGTTGTCGAGGAAGTTCTGTTCCGTCTGGCTGAGATGTGGTCTTGGAAGATTGAGCAAGCGTGCCCAATCCGGTCGTCCACTGAACAACTCGGCGTCCCACCAAACACTACCGGCCTCGAGCGCTTCGCGTTCGGTCTGTGACATTGGCGGCATGACTTTCTTGAATTGTCGAAACAGCGGCGCGGTGACATAGCGCCGACGTACACGCGGTACGCCCAAGATCACGATGAACGCCGCGGCCGATAACCATAGAGGAAGATTGATCTGCCAACCGGCATCGGCGCTCAGCGTAAACGCAGTCAGGCCGGCGGCCAGCGTTGCAATCCAGACACCGGTACCTGCACCCCAGTACGCAAGTGCCCAGATCAGCGCGAATCCCAATACGAGTGCCGTGATCCACATATGTCTTACCCCCTGCGACGCAGAAATGGGAAACCGGAATGCCGGCGTGGTTGCGCATCGGTGTCGTTCCGTTCGTCATCGTTACTTGCGGTTTCGACGTCGAGTTCGTTCCTTTCCGGCTCGGCGTCCGTCGTATCGAGCGCGTTCGGTTCATCCAACGTCTTACTCGGCGGCGGATTGAAGGCGTGACGCTCGTCGTTATAGATGTCGTCGTCGCTCCACGGCAGCCGGTGATACAGGCCGATGTCGTTTACGCCAAGGTAGGGATACTTGATGATCGAGAAATACGGTGAATAATCGAAATCACGCGGCGCGAACAAACGCGGATTACGTTTAAAGAAACGCACGCTGCCGTCGTCCGAGCGTTCGATGAACGGCAGGATGGGGAAGTCGACGGTGCCGAAAGCCTCGGCGAGCAAGGTCGAGCAAACCGTCTTGGTCGGGCCGCCCGCATTGTGCTGAAACAGGCTCGAGCGCCAACGCCGCGGCAGGAAACTCCAAGGGAAGAAGAAACGTGCCAGATCGAGTATCTGGCGCATATCGTAATCCCATCCAAGATGTTTGACTGTATAGGCGATCACCGATTCGGCATCGGCCGGTGACAAGCCCGTAGGACGACAAATACGCAAATGGTCGTTGCGATAGCTTTCCAGGGAGCTGATGATCGTACCGTGCCCCATGAGCGCCTCGATCAACAGCTGATCCTCCGGGTCGCCGTCGTAGTGATATTCAATGACCGCCCGCAGGTCCGGGTCTTGGACGTCGTAAATGCGACCGATGTAGAGTGCCGAATGACTCCAGGGACTCTGCGTGATCGTTCTGATCACTTCCGCGACTCGGCTGGTGCCTTCTATCAGCAATACGTCGCCGGTACGTAATTCGAAGCAAAGACGGTTGAAATCGCACAGTGGCGATGGGGAGGGAGGACCGCTTTTTGTCAGCCAGTCGATGGCCTTGTCATATACCCATCTCAGGAGATCGCGCATAAGCCACGCCTCTCACTCGGTTCATGAGAGTATAGACCGGCATATTGGACGCTTTGTTTCTTTTATAATTTAGTATGTTTGTACTAATAAAAAATCGATTAGATCTCAAACAATAAAAATATTCAGAACAGTATTTTATGAAAAATTTATAATTTATTGGATTATTTGATTAAACTTGCTAATTGCATTGTCAAGTACACTGACAGGCGTGTAAAAATGAGGCGCGAAGCGAATGCCGCCGGCTCGTGCGGCGCAAATGACACCGGCTTTCATCAGCGCCGGGTGAATGTTGCCGTCGGCCATCGCCGGATGCCGAAAAGTCACGATACCGGCCCGTTTCGGCGGGTCTCGAGGTGTGACTAACTCAACTTCCGGTATTTCATCCAGAGCATTGATCAGATGGGTGATGTTTTCCGTCAGGCGTTGCTCGACGGATGCCATGCCCATTTCTTCGAATAGGCTCAAACTTGCATCGAATGCCTGGATCCCCATCATATTGGGCGTGCCCGACTCGAATCGTCTTGCCGACCGGGCAGGCGACCATGTGTCGGCATCGAAGTCGTACGGCGATTCGCGCATCGCCCAGCCGAATTGACGCAGTTGCAGCTTATGACTCAGCCGAGGTCTGCAATAAAAAAAACCCAAGCCTTCGGGTGAGAGCAACCATTTGTGCCCGCCGCAGGTAACGAAGTCGGCGTCGATTTCGGCCAGATCGAATGGAACAGCGCCGAGACTCTGTATGGCATCGACCGAAAACAGGACACCGTGCGCTTTACAGGCATTCGCAAGCCTCACAAGGTCGAAGCGATAGCCGTTTGCATAGTGCACGCTGCTTACGGCAAGTAATCGCGTGTTGGGTGTGAATGCGGCAATCAATGCCCCTTCGGGGTCATCCGATACCATGGCGTCGATCGCGTGATAAGTCACGCCACGTGACCCCAGCACCTCCCAGACCATGCGATTGGAGACGAAATCGTTTGCCATACCGACGATTTCATCGCCTTCGTGCCAATCCAGTCCTTGACTAATGGTTGACAGGCCTTCGGAGGTGTTTTTGGTCAGCGCGATATCTTCGGCGCTCTCGGCGCCAACGAGTGTCGCGATACGCTGGCGCAGTCGACGCTCGACCTCGAGCCAATCGGGATAATCGGCCCCGCCACGCATCATATTCTGCTGCGCAAAATTCGCGACCGTCTGCGCTGTCCTTCGTGGCCAAGGGCCGATCGCGGCGTGATTGAGATAACAAAGATCCGGGTCTTGGGGGAACTCCGCGGGCAAGTAAAGCATCCGGCTACCTCTAATAGTTTTCAGTCCAACGATATCGGTTATATGCACCCGGCGAAAGCAGGGAAACGTGAGCCAACCATTAATCAGGCAAGCCCGAAGTAACGCAGCCCGGTGATACCCAGTGTGGTTATGATGATCGAGCCGATAGTGCTAAGACCGATGATGTTGGCTGCCAACTCGGCGTTCCCGCCCATCGCGCGCGACATCACATAGCTGGCCGATGCGGTCGGCGCGGCCGACATGAAAAATACGATACCCAACTCGATTCCACGGAACCCCATCAGATACGCGGCGAACGTCAAGATCAGCGGTGACAGAAAGATTTTGCCACCCGTCGCGACAAAGGCGTTGCGCGATTCCATACGTAATGCCTTGAGACTCAGGGAGCCGCCGGTGCAGAGTAGGGCGAGTGGTAAGGCCATTTGGGCGAAATACTGGCCGGTATCCAGTAACAATCTGGGTAGGGCGATTTCGAGATAGGCAAAGGGCAGGGCGGCGAGTATGCCGATAATCAACGGGTTTTTGATAATCCCCTTCAATGTGTTGCTGATCGAGCGTCGGTCATCCATTGCGCGGCTGAGGGTGACCACCGCCAGCACATTATAGAGAATGGTGACGAAGCCCAGATAAAGCGAAGCGGCTGCCAAGCCGAGGTCACCATACGCATTCACACAATAGGCGAGGCCAACGATTGCCATGTTCGAACGGTAACCGCCCTGCACGACCACGCCGCGATCCTGCGTGCGGTTCACCGTGCCCGCCGCAAGCATCTCCATGAGCAAAAACACCGCCAGGGTGCCTGCCAGTCCGAGAAGTACCAGCGCAAGATTGGCCGTTTTATCGAAATCGGTCTGTGCGATAGTGATAAAGAGCAGGGAAGGCAATACGATATTGAAAGTCAGCTTCACGCCTGCGTCGATGAAGCCCTCGGTGAGCATGCCGCGTCGTGTCAACACGACGCCCAGCGCCAGCATCAGGATGATCGGGCCGGTTACCGTGAAAGCAAAGCCGAGGTTGGCCAGCAAAGACTGCAACATAAGAGACTAAGGTCCGGCGATTTCGGGGCGACGAAGCTTACACTGTCTCCAAAGACAAGTCCTGGCGATCAACTGTTGAAAACAACTCATGGCTCGTCTCAGGTGAGAGAAGATGTACATCGGTGTCGATTTGCAAGTGGTGCGCGATTGTTCCTACGCGGTTATGAATGCACACGGCGAGGTGCTACGCAATGGATGGGTAGCGGCGACCGAGGCGGATACAAGGCTCGTCGAGCTCAGCGAGGAATATCCCGGCGCCGTTGTTGGCATCGATGCGCCACGGATGCCGTTGCCGACGCGTCGACGTCATTATTGGAACGGCCGTGAGCGCAACTGGCGGTCGAGAAGAAATGCCGATCGCGGTTTCGGCCGTCATTGCGAGATCGTTGTCGCCGCTTGTGAATTGGCCAGGCCGCAATGGACGCCTACGGCGGATGCCGAGTTGCCAAATTGGATGGCGCGCGGGTTCGAACTGTTTTCGTCGCTGGAACAGGCAGGTGTGCGTGTCGACGAGGTGTTTCCTTCGGCTGCCTATCGCATGCTCGGCAACCAGCGAAATGCCACTATCACGATGCCATTGTCCGGCTTCCTTCCCGGCCCCAAGGATATGCTCGATGCCGTGGTTGCGGCTTTTACCGTACGGGAATTCATCCAAGGGCGGGGTTGCGAGGTCGGTGGTGGCGATGGTTTAGGCACCATCGTGCTGCCGCGATCCGTCGATCATCCGAATTTCGCTCTGGTGAACAACTGGCCGAATAGTAAAGCCGGCTGATTGCAACAGAATCTCACGCAAGCTGAGTTTGCTGCGGACAGCGATATTCCGATTCAGGTTCCTATGCGGTAGGCGAGGGAGCGAATGGGATTTTCAGGCATTCATGAAACGAGAACTACCTCTCCCCTCGATCTCATTTTTTGAGCCATATTTCAGTGGCAAGTTGTACCACTACACGGAGGCGTAGCCTTGTTTACTTCATTGGATAGACGCAATAAAACCCTCGGCGTCCTTTATCTGTCCAGCGATCGCTTCAATGGCGGCGCATTGAAGGTGATTTTGGAAGACATCGGACACATGGACGTAGTCACCACCATTTCCGCAGAAGATGCCTTCTCGCATTTCAGTCGACGACGTTTCGATCTGTTCATCACCGATGTCGGACTGGATGGAATCGACGGCTTGGATTTGATTCGCCGGATTCGACAAGGTGAAACGTCGGCGCCCCATGACGTGACCATTCTTGCTTTGGGTGCGAATGACGATTTCAAGACAACGCGCTACAACCTCGCGGGCTTGGGACTCAACGGCATCGTCATGACTCCCTTCACGTTGAAAACACTGGCTGACCAAGTTGCCGATGCACTTAGTCATCCGCATCTCGCTCAGGTGGCTAATCCGGTTCCGGATACGCAAACCCAAATGACGAGAGATGACGCCGAGATCTCGCGATATCCCGAGCGGATATTCACGCTGCCATTCGGTGCCTTGGGTGCAGGGATGTATTTGGTGGAGCCTGTCACCGTGCAGGGCAATGTATTGATCCCGGCGGGAACATGTTTAGATGAAAATCATCTGATGCTGATCGAGCAAATGGAACATGTACTCGAAGGCGATGACGCGCTACTGAGTTCCACTCGTCCATACGAGTACAAAGCGGCCAAGGCAGAACTGCCCACGCCAATACCGACGGTGCCATTGGATTTGCCGAAAGTCGAGCCCAGAGGCCTTGAAGGAACCAGGCTTGGATTCGGTTTTGGTTGATTGCTTGGTGCAGCGTTGATTCGCCGAACTTGTTCGGCGATCGCCGGGTTTTCGATGTTTGGGTCGTGCTCACGTCCGGCATCGAACAGTTAGGTTGGGCTGAACAGGATACGGTTTTCGGATCATGCTTTCGTTGGTCGGCTGCTTTAAACCTCGTAAACTTTTAGCCTTTCGTCTTGCTGGTGTTCCGTCTGGTTTCGCATGTGGTCGGCCGTTGTAGCGAATGCCTGCTCCAGCTTTTCTCGCAATGCCTGATCGATTGGCATCTCTGACAAGGCCGAACGCATACAGTGCATCCACTGATCTCGTTCCGCCTTGCCGATGGTAAAGGGTAGGTGTCGCCGGCGTAACATAGGATGGCCGTGCTTTTCGATGTAGAGATTCGGCCCTCCCAACCATCCCGATAAGAACATGAAGAGTTTTTCGCGTGATGCGCGTAGGCTCTTGGCATGCATTCTACGTATGTTTCTTGCATCGATTTCCGTATCCATGCGGGCGTAAAAACGATCGACCAAATCACGAATGCCGGCCTCGCCGCCAAGCATCTCGTAAGGCGTTTTGTCAGACATGTCGGGTTTACCTTTCATTCGGGATAGCATCGGTCCGCCATCGTGAAACGGCCCATTGCCAGAATTGTTCAGGACTTTGCAGGTGTTGCGGTGGGTCGGCCTGTCCCAGATATTGCCAAGCACGACGCAGACCATCGAGCGGGCGATTTGGATCGACAGGGTGGGCGCCATCACGCTTGCTGAGTTTTTTGCCGTCTTGCCCATACACCAAAGGGATATGAGCATAGCTTGGTGTGGGATAGCCCAGGTGTTGTTGTAGCAATACTTGTCTTGGCGTCGACCAGAGCAGATCGGCGCCACGCACGACATCCGTGATGCCTTCTATGTGGTCATCGATTACCACGGCCAGTTGGTAGGCGGTGAAACCGTCGATGCGACGGACGACAAAATCGCCCACATCTTGACCGAGATGCTGGTTTATCTTGCCGAAGATGCGATCGTTCAAGGTGATTTCGGCGTCGTTCACCGCAATACGCCAAGCCGCCGGTCGGTCTGGTGTCGGTGGTTTCGCACGACAGGTGCCGGGGTAGATCGGGCCTTCCAGGCCTGACCTGGCAACGGCTGCGATCGCCTTGCGGCTACAGTTACAACGATACGCCAAGCCGGCGTCGATCAGACGATCGAGAGCCGCCGCATACAATGCTGTGCGTTCACTCTGCTTTACCGAGGGCGCATCGGCGATCATGCCGAAGCTCGTCAGGTCGGCGAGTAGATGGGCTTCTGCATCAGGCTGCGTTCGGGTTTCATCGACATCATCGATCCGGATCAGCCATTGACCACCGGCATGGCGGGCATCCGCATAGCTCGCGACAGCGGTGACCAGTGAACCGAAGTGCAATCTGCCGGTGGGAGAGGGTGCAAATCGCCCCCGATAGGCGGGCGTCGTCATGATCGGCGTTGGGATTAGTTTTGGTGCTGATGTTCGAGCGCTTCGGCGCGAGTCTTACAGTCGACGCACAAATCTGCAGTGGGACGCGCTTCAAGACGACGAATGCCGATCTCCACGCCACAACACTCGCAGTAGCCGTACTCGTGCTCATCGATCTTTTTTATTGTTTTGTCGATTTTACTCAATAGCTTTCGTTCGCGTTCGCGCGTGCGCAGCTCCAGCCCCATATCCGCCTCTTGGGTCGCTCTATCGTTCGGGTCGGGGCAATGTACGGTGTCGATCTTCATGTGGTCCACGGTACGATCGACTTCCTCCATGAGTTCCTGTCGCCAGCTATTCAGGATCCGTCGAAAATGCAATTCCTGTGCAGGGTTCATATAGGCCTCGCCTTTGCGCACTTGGTAAGGTGCGAAGTGTTGGTGGCTGCCGGATGAAGTGTCGGTTTCAGGTTTCATACTGGTGATCGGTTTAGTCAGTCGATGAAACGAAGATCTGCATATAGTGCGGGTAATTATCCTGCGTTTTTGTATATGCTGCCCGCTTTTGTTGACGGGGATCAAAAATGGCTGAACTAAGGGCCCTGGTGTTCGACGTGGATGGAACGCTCGCCGATACTGAGCGCGACGGCCATCGCGTGGCCTTCAATCGTGCGTTCGAGGTCGCCGGGCTGGATTGGCATTGGTCGGTAGCGCGTTATGGCGAGCTTTTGACCGTCACGGGCGGTAAGGAGCGTATTCGTTACTACCTCGATTGTTTTAATGTCGATTTTGAACGTCCCGCGGATCTGGACGGGTTCATCGCCGGACTGCACCGCGAGAAAACGGCTCAGTACATGACGCTGATGGCCAAAGGGGAGATTCCCCTGCGTCCTGGAGTCGCACGTTTACTCGACGAAGCGCGTTGTGCGGATTTACGTTTGGCAATCGCCACCACAACGACACCCGAGAATGTGAGCGCTCTGATCGAAAGCACCTTGCCCAGGGGGGCGATGGACTGGTTCGATGTGATAGGTGCCGGCGATATCGTGCCCGCGAAGAAGCCCGCGCCGGACATCTATCAATGGGTGTTACGTGAACTGGGATTGGCGGCGGCGCAGGTTGTGGCCTTCGAAGATTCCGCACACGGTGTAACTTCGGCACACAGTGCCGGTATTGAACACATCGTAGTCACTACGAACGACTATACCGAAAGCCAGGATTTCTCATCCGCCTCAGTCGTATTGGATACGCTTGGCGAGCCGCAAAGTCCGGTGAATTGCAAGAACGGTGTTGCACCGGTTTCCGGCTTTGTCGACCTGGTCTACTTGCGCAACCTGGTCGACGCTGAGCGCCACTAAGGTGTTCGACGACGCTTTGCTAGAGGCTTTTGAGATCGTCGGTCCAAAGGCGGGTGGCGCCGGCTACCGCAGCTGGCATGGCCGCAAACTGCAGTACCGGGATTAGCATCATTACTGCGACTCCGGCACCGAATGCCAGCGATTTAAGATGTTTGCGGCGCAGTAATTTGCGTTGCTGCGCCGGTCGAATGGCATGATTGGCCATCGGGTAGTCCCCGTACTCCACCGTGAGAAACCATAGCCCGAATATCAGCCAAAGTACGCTGGCGACCACATTTACCCCGGGAATCGCAAACAGCAGTAACAAAGGCAACGCGCGGCTGGCGAAGTATCCCAACTTGGCGATTTCCGAAAACAGGGCGGGAAGGGCGCCACGAATCAGTGACTGCTCGTCCCGAGGTGGTGCCCGCCCGGTTAATTTTTCTTCAATTCTGGCCGCTAAAATTCCATTGAACGGGGAAGCGATCAGATTGGCGATTAAAGTGAAGCCGAAAAACAAGGCCAGCGCATAAGCGAATGCGAACAGTATCCAGAGTATCCATCGGACGAATGCCAGCCAGTCCTGAGAAGGCAGCCATCGGTCCATGAAGTTATCGAAATACAAGGCTCCGAAATAGGCCAAAGCACCGAACACGACGATATTCGCGAGTAAAGGGGCGAGCACGAAGCGTCTTAGCCCTGGGCTAAAGATGAGCCTGAGTCCCTGAAAAGGAAGGAAAAATCCGTTGATGGCGGAGAACATGGCAGGAATAGGAAGGGCTTCGGGGTGCGGGTGATTGTAAACGGTTACGCAGATTACCGCGGATGTCAGGAATATTTACAGCTTGCCGCTACAAACGACTGTTCAGCAAGCTTTTTTAACAAACATTGAGTAAACTTGCGGTGCCGTCGGAGGCGGCGCGACATCGTTTCGACGGACTGCGACCAAATAATGAGAGGATTGCTATGGTGAATCTCCTAAAATCAGCACGCTCGGCAATGACTGTGAGCGTTCTCGCAGGAGCTTTATTGCTGACTGGATGTGCGTCACAAGACGACAAACGTCTCGAGCTGCCGCAAGCGAGCGGCGATGCTCAATATTCCACACGATATCGGATTGCACCGGGCGATTCGGTGCAAATTTTCGTCTGGCGGAACCCGGAGGTCAGTACCTCGGTACCGGTACGCCCGGATGGCCTGCTGTCGGCACCCTTGCTCGAAGAGGTTCCGGCAGCCGGTAAGACGCCGGCAGAGTTGGCACGCGATCTCGAGGCGGAGCTTTCGACCTATTTACGCGATCCGCTTGTCACCGTGATTGTCGAGGGTTTCGTAGGCACCTATCGAGAACAGATCCGTATTCTCGGTGAGGCTTCGGAACCTCGCGCATTGTTGTACAACGATTCGATGACGCTGCTTGACGTGCTGATTCAGGTGGGCGGTATCACGGAGTTTGCCGATGGAAACAACGCGACATTGGTTCGCGTGGTTGACGGTAAACAGCAGGAGTACCGTCTGCGCTTGGATGATCTGATTCGTGATGGCGACATCACCGCGAATGTCGACATGAGACCGGGTGACGTCATTATCGTGCCGGAAGCTTGGTTCTAGGAGCGGGTAGTTCGGGATGCATGAGATCGTCACCCTAGTACTGCGATACGTCAGGGGAACCTGGCGTTTTCGCTGGTGGATGCTGGGAATAGCCTGGGCTGTAAGTATTTTGGGTTGGTCGGTTGTCGCAAAGCTTCCCGATCAGTACGAGGCTTCCGCAAGGGTATACGTTGATACCACGTCCGTTTTGCGGCCCTTGCTGCAGGGCATCGCGATCAATACTGGAGATACGAATCAAAAGATCTTCCTGATGACGCGCACACTTCTGAGTCGCCCCAATCTGGAAAAGGTCATGCGAATGACCGATTTGGATCTACAGGCAACGACGGATGCGGAAAAAGACGAACTCGTTCAAGAGCTGAAAGACGGCATCAAGTTTTACGGTACCTCAAGGGAAAACTTGTACACGATTACCTACGAGTCGGATTCTCCCGATCTCGCCAAGCTGGTTGTCAAATCGTTGCTGACCATCTTTATGGAAAGCAACCTTGGTGAGGCACGAAAAGATCAGGATTCGGCCACTCAGTTTCTGGAACAACAAAAGGCCGAGTACGAAAGGCGGATGCGTGAGTTGGAAAACGAACTGACGCGGTTCAAGCAGCGCAATCTGACTCTGTTGCCGGAAGGTTCGGGCGGGTACTACGACCGCATACGTGAAGGAAAACAACAGATTGAAGCACTGAAGCTCGAGCTTTCCGTGCTCGATGAGCGGCTAGAGACGACGCGTCGTCAGGTTGAAGGCGAGGAACCGAGTTTCGGTTTAGGCCCAACGCCGAGTCTAGAAATCACCGCTGATACTGCAGAGATCGACGCCAGGATCAGATCCATGCAGTCCTCCCTGGATGCGCTTAACGTCAAGTATACCGAGCGCCACCCCGACGTCGTGCAAACGAAAAAAGCGATAAACGAACTGAAAAAAGAACGCGCGGCGTTGATTGCCGAAGCTGAACGCAAGGCTCGAAACGACCCCAATGGCGGTGAGTACAACATCGACAAGAATCCTATTTATCAGCAGATGAGATTGTCCATGGCTTCTTTGGAAGCCGATGCCGCTGCCAAACGTCGGCTTCTGGAAGAGCATGAATCCCGGTTAGCCGAGTTGGAAGGATCGATCGACACGGTTCTCGCACTGGAGGCTGAGAGAAGAGAGTTATTGAGTGATTACGAGATTGTTCAGAAGAATCACGAAATTCTGGAAAGTCGGCTCGAGTCGGCCAAACTCGGGCGAAAGGCAGACAGCACGTCTGACAATGTCCGTTTTCGTATCGTAGATCCACCACGTGTGCCGACAATACCTTCCGGTCCAAATCGCGTATTAATGAGTTCGGTGGTGTTGGGTGTCGGATTGTTGATTGGTTTTGGTGTTGCTTTTCTCGTTTCCCAATTTCGGCCTACTTTCGATGAGCGCCAGATGCTCAGCGACACGCTGGGTATTCCCGTGCTTGGCAGTGTGAATATGGTTTGGACAACCGATCAGGTGCGTGCGCGCAAGGTACGTAACGTGAGTTTCGTACTGACGCTTAGTGGTTTATTGCTGTCGTTTGGGATCGTTCTGGCACTTTACCAATTTAATATCGAACTGCTGCCAAGGTTGGCTCAGTCGCTCAATTTGGTTTGAACCATGAGCATTATCGAAAAAGCTGTCGACAAGATGATGGGTAAGCCGGAAGTTCCGGTTTCTAAGGGTCGTGAGCCGTTACAGGCCGAGACCGAGCAATTGATAGCGCCAAGTCCCGATCCGGAAACGGTCGATGCTGCCGCGGCGTCCGCAACTGCCGATCCATCGGCTTCTGCAACGGACTCGTCTCCTAAAGCCGCTCCCGAAGAGTCAGCACCCTCTGTAACGGGTAGCGCTGCGGCTATCCATCCGTCACTGCCGCCGGATGTTGAAACGAGCGATAAGTTCTTAAGTATAAAAGCGCTCGGGCTGGAAGGAATATTGTCAACAGATTCGGAACGTAGCCGAACTGCCGAAGAGTATCGAATGATCAAACGCCCGTTGTTGACGCGTGCGTTTGGGCAGAACGCGATTGGGGAATCACACCGCAATCTGATTATGGTAACCAGTTCGGTCGAAGGTGAAGGTAAGACGTTTACTTCATTAAACCTGGCCATTTCCATTGCGATGGAAATGGATCGCACGGTACTGTTGGTTGACGCAGATCTCGCCAAGCCAGGCCTTTCGCGTCTTATAAAGATTAGTAATTTGCCGGGTCTCACAGACCGTTTGATCGACAGCAATGTCGACCTTAAAGATCTGCTGATCAAAACTGATATTCCAAAATTCTCCGTGCTACCCGCGGGTCGTCGGCACCGACGTTCCACTGAGTTGCTGGCAAGCAATACCATGCGCCATCTATTGGACGAACTTGCATTGCGTTATTCGGATCGTGTCGTGTTGTTTGATTCTCCACCTTTGTTGGCAACCAGTGAGGCCAGCGTACTTGCGCAACAGATGGGACAAATCTGTTTGGTTGTCGAGTCGGCGGTCACGCCCCAATTTTTGGTTCAGGATGCTATAAGCCAATTGAATTCCGCCGAAAATGTCTCGTTGGTCCTCAATAAGTGCAAACCGGATTTGTTTATCGGCAAATACGGTTACGGCTACGGTTATGGCTATGGCTACGGTTATGGCTACGGTTATGGTAATGACGAGCGGTAACCGGATATTCGTTATGCTGCGATGCGCTTCGCTTAGTCAATTCCGTATCTTTTTAATAACGAGCGTTGTGGTGTGCTCGGCGCCGGTATTCGGGGGAGATTGGAAGCTGACCGATTCCGTGAGCACGGAACTTACCGCGGTCGATCGTACGGGTAACGATTCTTCATCGGGGGTGGTTGCACAAGTGACCCCTCGAATTACCTTAGAGGGTAAAGGTGCACGTGCGAGCGCGCGGGTGAACTATGGATTGACCGCCTCTCTGGGTAGTAGCGATACAGATCCGGAAGCGCTGACACACGATTTGACTGCGGAAGGTGATTTGGAAGCGATCGAAAACTTTTTCTTCCTTGGTGCGCAAGCCAGCGCCAAGTTGGTGGGTGATTCGGCAACTTCCGGAAACGTCGATTCAATCAACGTCAATAGCGACGGACGACAAACCTACTCGCTGCAACTGACGCCTACTTTTCGTCATCGATTGAATCGTTACGCCAATATTGTCAGTAACAACGTGGTCGACTATGTCGATCACACCGGTGGCAGTGGCGGCGGTGATGATGAAGGTTCTTTCGGTACGACAATGAACATTGGCGTAACGAGTGGGCCGGTGTACGGTCCGCTCAGTTGGGGGATTTCGGCTACCCGGACCCGAACGGATTTCGATGACCGGGAAGACAAGACCACCGAAGCAAACGCTGAACTCGGTTATCGCATAGACGGGCGTTGGCAAGTCAACTCCAGTGTCGGATACGAAGACAACGAGGTGCAAACCGATCGTGACAATACCGATGGGGTAACTTGGAATGTCGGCACAGTTTGGACACCGAATCCACGTACCAGTGCGACTTTGAGTTACGGTCAGCGCTACATCGGCAGCATATACTCCGGCCAGTTTTCGCATCGTACTCGTAAGACGAATTTAAGCGTTGATTTATCACGTGATGTGACCAATCGACGCTCATTGCGCCTGGGCGATTCGGTTTTTCGACCGTTCGATGAAGGGCGTTTTGTAATTGATGGCGTGCGGGGTGATTTTTTTTCATCCATTGATGAAACTGATGAAAACTTTGTAAATACCCGACTACGAGTAGCCGTTGCACTCACCGGTCGACGCACCACGGTGACGCTTACAGGTGATGTCTCGAACCGCGAGTTCGAAGTCAGCGATATCGACGAGGATTCTTACAGCCTTGGTGCGAATGTCTCGCGCCAGTTGGGTGGGGGCTATAGTGCGTCGTTGGCGGCCAACTACGATCAGGCTGACGATACCGCCAGGGGCGATAGCGATTCTTATGATCTGAGTTTTTCCTTGAGTAAACAGCTTTCGTCAAGCACCAGCGCCTCCGTCGAGGTGTTTCATCGCGAGCGTAATGCTTCTGTCGCGGGCGACGATTATTCTGAAAACCGTATCACTGTCTCGCTTACGTCGAGTTTTTTTTAAAGATGTACGAAAGTTTTTACAGTTTGTCCGGCAAGCCCTTCCAGCTCAGCCCCGATGCGCGTTTCTTCTTCAACAGCTCGGGACATAATCGGGCGATGGCCTACCTGCGGTATGGCTTGCGTCAGGGTGAAGGCTTCATTGTCATTACAGGTGGTATTGGTACCGGCAAGACCATGCTGGTCAGTAACCTGTTCAATGAACTGACCGATGAGAATGTTGTCGCGGCTCAATTGGTTTCCACGCAGATCGATGAAAATGAAGTGCTGCGCATGATAAGCGCCTCCTTCGGTTTGGCCCACGAGAATCTGTCGAAAGCCGCGTTGCTACGTAATCTGGAGGCCTTTTTCCGTGCACGCCGAGCAGAAGGAAGGCGGGTATTGCTTGTTGTCGACGAGGCACAAAACTTGCCGCAGCGTTCGATTGAAGAGCTGAGAATGCTGTCCAACTATCAAGAAGACGGCCAGGCTCTGCTGCAGAGTTTTTTGCTTGGTCAGCTCGAACTGAAACAGACTCTCCAGGGAGAGGGCATGGAGCAAGTGCGCCAGCGGATTATCGCCGGTTACCATTTGCGGCCGCTCGATCGTCAGGAATTACAGGCCTATATCGAGCATCGACTGGCATTGGTTGGTTGGCGCAACGATCCGGCAATCAGTGATAGCGCATTCGACGCCGTATTCTCGGCAACCGGTGGTGTGCCACGACGGGTAAACAACCTTTGCGATCGGTTGTTGTTATTCGGTTCCCTGGAGGAAGTTCACGAAATCGAGGATTCACACGTCCAGACCGTTGTCGAGGAAATGGCACAAGAGGTCGGACATGGTGGTGAAGACTTCACGGAAAAGCCATCAGTCTCCAAGCGGGTAGCTACAGGGCAGACGGTGCGTCCGACCGATGTCGAAGGACGTCTCGGCTTGCTTGAGCAAGAGGTCCAGCAACTCAGGACTGCACTGACGAAAACGCGCCGCCTGGTAAAGCAAGCGATTTTGTTGCAGATGGACGCTGATGACGACGATGACGAAGTCTAACGAACCGATCAAAATCCTCTGTATCGTCGGTGCACGTCCCAATTTCATGAAGATTGCACCGCTGATGCGTGTGTTTCGCGCGGTTCCGGATGTTTTCGACACGCGTTTGGTGCATACCGGACAGCACTACGACGAAGCGATGAAAGACGCCTTTTTTCGTCAGCTTCAAATTCCGGAACCTGATATCGACCTTGGTGTGGGTTCCGGCACTCATACCGTTCAAACCGCGGAAATCATGCGTCGTTTCGAGCCGGTGGTGGACGATTATTCGCCCGAAGCCGTTTTGGTCGTCGGTGACGTGAATTCGACCATTGCCTGCGCCCTGGTTGCGGCAAAGAAGAATATTGCCGTAGTGCATGTGGAGGCCGGTTTACGCAGCGGTGACCGACGTATGCCGGAAGAGGTGAATCGAGTGCTGACGGATCAGATTTCGGATCTGTTGTTCACGACGGAGCCCGACGGTAAAGCGAATCTGCTGCGCGAAGGGGTGGCCGAGGAAAAGATCCACTTCGTTGGCAACGTAATGATCGATACGTTGTTCGCCAATCGTGAACGGGCGGTTGATCCCGGTCAAACGTTGGCCGAGCTGACGGATATCGATGCTTTGACGGAAGACTTCGGCATTCTGACGCTACATCGCCCGTCTAACGTTGATGATCCGATTGTTTTGCAACGCCTTCTGGAAACGATTGCCGAACTCAGCCGGCGACTTCCTCTGGTATTCCCGATTCATCCACGTACTCGCACACGTATCGATGAGGCCGGGTTGACGCCGGTGCTGGCCGACAGTCGAATCGCTTTGACCGAACCCTTGGGTTATCTGCAATTACTTGGCTTGATGACCAGGGCCCGTTTGCTCATGACCGATTCCGGCGGTTTGCAGGAGGAAAGCACTGCTCTGGGGGTGCCGTGCATTACATTGCGCGAGAATACGGAGCGCCCCATTACTGTTGACAACGGAACCAATACGATCGTCGGCACCGACCCTGTGCGAATAAACGCTTGTTTCGATGATGTAATGGCGACTGGCGGTAAGGCCGGCCAGGTGCCGGAGTTATGGGACGGCCGCGCTGCCGAACGAATTGGCGAAGCGTTGAAACAGCATTTCCGCGAAGCCGCGCAGGCAGCCTGATAAAAATGTCGGAACAAAAGCCTCGCAATGCAATGACGGTCGATGTGGAGGATTACTTTCAGGTCTCGGCATTCGAACGCTATATTCCTCGCTCGACTTGGGACGCACAAGAGTGTCGAGTCGAGCACAATGTCGACCGTATTTTGCAACTGTTCGATCGACATGGCGTCAAGGCCACTTTTTTTACCCTGGGATGGATTGCGGAGCGTTATCCGCAGATGGTTCGACGGATGGTCGAAGAAGGTCATGAACTCGCCAGTCACGGTTGGTCGCACGTGCGTGTCACCCAACAGGACTCGGCTGCTTTCAAGCAGGACGTGATGCGCACCAAAAGCCTGTTGGAAGACCTGTCGGGACAACAGGTGATTGGTTATCGCGCTGCGAGTTATTCCATAGGCGCTTCCAATCTATGGGCACTGGACGTGTTAAATGACACGGGACACAAATACAGCTCCAGTATCTACCCGATCAAACACGATCTTTATGGTATGCCCGATGCCCCTCGCTTTGCTTTTCGTCCGCGTAACGACTCGTTTCTTGAGTTTCCCGTCACGACGTTCAAAGTCGGTAACAAGAATCTCCCTTGCGGGGGTGGCGGCTGGTTCCGCTTGGTCCCTTACCCGGGTATGCGCTGGGCGATGCGCAGGGTCAACGAAATCGATCGTGAATCCGCGATTTTTTACTTCCATCCGTGGGAAATCGATCCAGAGCAGCCGCGTCAGTCAGGGATCGATACAAAGACACGATTTCGTCACTATTTGAACTTGAGACACATGGAGGCGCGTCTTGATCGTCTGTTGAACGATTTTGCATGGGGCCGCATGGATGAGGTGATGTATTGGCCGCGGGTCGGTCAGGCGACCGTCGCTATGTCGCAAGCTTCTTGATCCAATATGACGTACCGACGGCGTCATACCATTGATTCCGGTTGTTTTGTATGACCGAAGCCCTAAGTCTCGATTCTTCGCGTTGGCGGGTGACCTCCGTTGCCAGTGTTCTGGTGTTTTTCGTACTCGTGTTGTTGTTCCACGAAACAACGCACGGCATGGTTCACATTTGGTACAACTTCGAAACCTATACCCATGGGTTTCTGATATTGCCGATAACCTTGTGGTTGATCTGGCAGAAGCGCCATCACCTGGCGGGTTTTACGCCGATGCCGGCACCGGGCGTTTTGGTTCTAACGGCCGGCGGCTTGGTAGTGTGGTCATTGGCGAGGCTGACCGGTGTGCTGGTGGTCGAGCAGTTCGCCTTTGTCAGCGTCTTGATTACCGCCATGGTGGGCATAGTTGGTTGGCAGGTCTCGAAGTTTCTGGCCTTCCCGCTGTTGTTTCTGCTGTTCGCGGTTCCAATGGGCGAAGACTTGATTCCACCGTTGATGGAGTTTACCGCCACATTTACCGTTGAGGCTCTGCGCTTGACAGGTATCCCGGTATATCGGGATGGCCTCTGGTTCTCGTTGCCGAGTGGCAACTGGTCTGTGGTGGAGGCATGTAGTGGCGTACGTTATTTGATTGCTTCGGTAACACTTGGTGTGATGTATGCCTATATCACCTACCACATGCTGTGGAAACGGCTGCTGTTCATATTGATGTCGGCAGTCGTACCGATAATCGCCAATGGCATACGTGCCTATATGATCGTCATGATCGGGCATCTAAGCGAAATGGAATACGCGGTTGGTGTTGATCATCTGATCTACGGTTGGGTGTTCTTCGGTATTGTGATGTTTCTTCTGTTCTGGATCGGATCGTTCTGGCAAGAAACACAAGAGCCGCCGCGCTACGTTGCGCCACCGCGGTCACATCAGGCGCACAAGTTGGTGCCGAGAACGCTGACGGTAACGGCGATAGTCCTGTTAGCGGCGGCTTTCGCGGTTTTCGCGACCGATCGCGCTCAGCATCTCGAAACCGAGGTGGTCGATACGCTCGAGGCCCCGGTGCAGGCGGGAACGTGGCGTTTGACGTCAGCCGCATTGCCTTGGTCGGCAGCTCACTTGCCCACCGCGCATAAGTTTGAAGCTGTTTACAGCAATGGTCATGTTGAGGCGCAAGTTCATGTGGTGTTGTTTCCGCATCAGTATCAGGGCTATGAGGCGATCAACAGCCAGAACCAGTTGACGCAAAACCTGAGGCGCTCTATCAATGAAGGACGCGGCTCCTTAGCGGTTGGCGATACGGATATATGGGTCAATCGTAAGAAAGCCATAGTATGGGTGGATACACAAGAGCAGGAGTATTTGGTGTGGCAGTGGTATCGGGTCGCTGGCCACAACGTGGCTAATCGTTATATAGGCAAGGCCTGGGAGGCCGTGTCACGTATTTATCCCGGGCGTGACGACGGTGCATGGATCGCTATGGCGGTACCCTTGACGCGTGACGACCGGACGGATGTAGAGCGTCAGATGAACGATTTTGCTACTCAGATGGTGCCGAAAATCAACAACGCAATCGATCGCGCACTCGGAATCGGAGAGTAGTCCGCGGCGGTTTTCCGGTCCCGCATTTGTTAGGGCAAGATTACGCCTTCTTTATCCAGCATTTCGACCAAACGAATCAGCGGCAATCCGATAAGCGTATTGGGATCACGACCGTCGAGCGACGTAAACAATGTGATGCCGTAGCCTTCTGACTTAAAGCTGCCGGCGCAGTTGAAAGGCTTTTCACGATCGACGTAACGGGCGATTTGCGCTTCCGTCAATGCGCGGAAGTTTACGACAAATGGCTCGACAGCGGTCTGTGTTCGATCGGCGCGCGCGTTGTAGAGGCAAAGCCCCGTATAAAAAGTGACCGATTTGCCTGAGGCAGAGCTGAGTTGCTCTATCGCCTTGTCGCGTACCCCCGGTTTGCCAACGACAATCCCATCGATACATGCCACTTGGTCGGAACCTATGGTCAAGGTTTCCGGATACTGTTTGGCGACATCGCGGGCTTTTGTCTCGGCGAGACGCGCAACCAGCTCGTGAGGTGTTTCGCCGGGTAAGCGACTTTCGTCGACTTGCGGTGCACAGGTGACAAAAGGTAGGCCCAGTTTTTCTAACAGCCCCTTACGAAACGGCGATGTTGAGCCCAGCACCAGTCGTTGCATTTGTGTCGCGTCAAGCCAGAAAACGGCCAAAAGTTTAACAGATTAGGTCGAAAGGGCTGCTTTTCAGGGATGGTAATTGAATCTCTCAATACCTGTTATGCGGCATATTCCATTAGAATACGCCCCGATTGTTGCGCCTACTAGCGGATCTGCCTAATGATTGCGGCCGCAAAACGATAACAAACCGGCATTCGACACCGTATTCGGGGGGGCCGCCTATGGATTCCAATGTATTGTTGCAAGGCTTCGAACTCATGCTGCTCGGCATGGGGATAGTATTCGGTTTCCTGACCTTGCTGGTATTCATGTTACGCGGAATGTCGCGCCTGGCCATGCGCCTCGGTGGCGGTGCGACCGAGGGGGCCGACATGTCGGCGCCGATTGATGTGGCCGACAATCGCCATTTGATCGCCGTGATCACGGCGGCGATTGCACGCCATCGTGCATCGCGTACCTCCTAGTCCCGATTTTTCCTTTCGACAATTAGGATTCAGAAGCTCCATGACTACGAACAAGCTCGCCATTACCGATGTTGTCCTGCGCGATGCCCACCAGTCGCTGTTCGCCACTCGCCTGCGTCTGGAAGACATGCTGCCGATTGCCGCCAAGCTCGATCAGGTCGGTTTCTGGTCATTGGAGACCTGGGGTGGAGCAACCTTCGACGCTTGTATCCGATTTTTGGGGGAAGACCCTTGGGAGCGTTTGCGTGAGCTGAAGAAGGCTATGCCGAATACCCGGATGCAGATGCTTTTTCGGGCTCAGAACATTCTCGGCTACCGTCACTATGGGGACGATGTCGTCGAACGTTTCGTCGAACGCGCCGCCGATAACGGCATGGACGTGTTCCGGATCTTCGATGCCATGAACGACCTGCGTAACTTCGAGACTGCGGTCAAGGCCACGCTCAACGTCGGTATGCACGCCCAGGGTGCCATGTCGTACACCGTTAGTCCGGTCCACAATCTGCAGTATTGGCTGGATATGGCCAAGGGCCTCGAAGACATGGGTTGCAACTCGATCTGTATCAAGGATATGGCCGGGCTGTTGAATCCGTATACCTGCTTCGAGCTTGTCAGTCGCCTCAAGGAAACCGTATCGGTACCGATCGCGATGCAATCGCATGCGACTACCGGTATGAGCACCACAACCAACATCAAGGCCGCCGAGGCGGGTATCGACATGGTCGATACGGCAATATCGTCGATGTCGATGACCTATGGCCATTCGGCAACCGAATCGGTTGTTGCAATCATGCAGGAAACGGAGCGCGATACGGGGCTCGACCTGAAACTGTTGGAAGAGATTGCCGCCTATTTCCGCGAAGTACGTAAGAAGTACGCCAAATTCGAGGGTTCGCTGCGGGGTGTCGATGCCCGTATTCTCGTCGCACAGGTGCCGGGTGGGATGCTCACCAATATGGAGAATCAGCTACGCGAGCAGGGCGCAGCGGACCGCATGGATGAAGTGTTGGCGGAGATTCCGCGAGTGAGAAAAGATCTGGGTTACATCGCGCTGGTAACACCGACTTCTCAGATCGTGGGTACCCAGGCGGTGCTCAATGTGTTGACGGGCGAGCGTTATAAAAACATCACCAAAGAGACTGCCGGAGTCTTACGCGGCGAATACGGCTCTACGCCTGCGCCGGTCGACGAGGCCTTACGGAAGCGGGTGCTCGACGATGGCCAGGAACCGGTCACTTGTCGGCCTGCCGATTTGATCGAGCCGGAGCTGGACAAGCTGACCGATGAGTTTCGACGTATTGCCGACGAGCGCGGTATCCGTGTCGCAAGCGACGAGGTCGACGATGTCCTGACCTATGCGCTGTTCCCGCAAATCGGCCTTAAGTTCCTGGAAAACAGGGACAATCCGGATGCCTTCGAACCGCCGCCGGGCAAAGAGCCCGCGGCCGTTACGCCGCCGGCACCCACGTCGGTACCCGGCGCGCCGGTGGCCGGTGGCCCCGAGGCTTACAAGATCACCGTCGACGGGCGGACATACGATGTCATCGTCACGCCCGGTGGTGAGCTTACCCATGTACAGCCTGCGACCGCGGCTGCGTCCACTCCGGCACCGAGTCCCGCACCGGCGGCTGTCGGAGGAGCGGCCCGTAACGTGCCCGCCCCGCTGGCGGGCAATATCTTCCGAGTCAATGTCGCGGCAGGCCAGCATGTCAATTCCGGCGACATCATCATGATCCTCGAAGCGATGAAGATGGAAACCGAGGTGCGTGCGCCCGAGAGCGGTACGGTGCGGGAGGTGCTGGTCAAAGAAGGTGATGCGGTGCAAGTCGGTGATGCACTGCTGACCTTGGGTTAAGCGCCATGATGGAACAAGGACTCGAGGCCCTGTGGCGCTCCATGGGGATTGCCAATTTGGAGTGGGGGCAGGTGCTGATGCTCCTGGTCGGTGCCACGTTGATTTTCCTGGCGATTCGCAAAGGATTCGAACCGCTTTTGCTGGTGCCCATCGGTTTCGGCTGCGTGTTGGCCAATGTGCCGATCGCCGGTCTGGCCGAGGACGAACTCGGGCGGCTGCTGTTGGCGGCAGATCCCGATCATCTTTCGGCGTTGGCCCAGGTCTTGGGCGTCCCGATCGCGGAAGTCGTCGATACGGCAAAGCATGCCACCGGCGAAACGCTGTATTCGGCCAAGTTGCTTGCCAATCACTTGGGCTACAGCCCGGGCATGCTCTATCTGTTCTACGACGTTGCGATTGAAACCGGTGTTGCGCCCTTGTTGATCTTCATGGGAGTCGGAGCGCTGACGGATTTCAGCGCCTTGATCGCTAAACCCAGCACCTTGATGTTGGGGGCCGCGGCACAGTTCGGTATCTTTTCGACCTTGCTCGGGGCTCTGGCCTTGAATGTTATCCCGGGTTTCGATTTCACGCTCGCCGAGGCCTCTGCGATAGCGATCATCGGCGGAGCCGACGGGCCGACCGCGATTTTTCTCGCATCTCAACTTGCTCCCGATCTGCTCGGTGCGATTGCGGTGGCGGCTTACTCCTATATGGCTCTGGTCCCGATTATCCAGCCGCCGATCATGCGTCTGTTTACCACCGAGGCCGAGCGTAAGGTCGAGATGTCTCAATTGCGGCCGGTCACCAAGCTGGAAAAAATCATGTTTCCGCTGACCGTGCTTTTACTGTGTTTATTGTTTCTGCCGTCGGCGGCCCCGCTGATCGGTATGCTGACTTTCGGTAACCTGCTGCGTGAATGCGGTGTGGTCGATCGTCTCAGCAAGGCGGCGCAAAACGAGATCATCAATGCCGTGACCATCTTCCTCGGGCTCGCGGTCGGTTCGAAGCTGCAGGCGGATAAATTCCTGAGTGTCGAGACTTTGGGTATTCTGGCTCTCGGTGCCGTGGCGTTCTGCATAGGTACGGCAGCAGGCGTTCTGATGGGTAAGGTGATGCACCGTGTTTCCGGCGGCAAGGTCAATCCGTTGATCGGGGCTGCCGGGGTGTCGGCAGTCCCGATGGCCGCCCGGGTGGTAAACAGGGTGGGGCTGGAGGCAAATCATCATAACTTCCTGCTGATGCACGCCATGGGGCCCAATGTGGCGGGGGTAATCGGCTCGGCCGTGGCGGCCGGTGTTTTGCTCGCCGTGGTAGGCGGTTGATCGCTGTCACACTAAACGCCCGTAAACCATAAGTTTTTTTGTTGCCCCAGCGCGCGGTTTTTCTTACAATTCCGCGCTTATGTTGTCGCTTTTGCCCGACTATGCCGATCCGCTGCGGCTTTGCGCCTTGGGGAAGGTCTACGAGGGTGTGATTCCGCTGGCAGAATTGCCGCGTTTGGCGCCGCTTTTGACTTCTACGGAAGGCGAAGCGG
>JANQLO010000020.1 GCA_028280505.1 Chromatiales bacterium
TCACTTGGCAGAAAGCCGCCTGCTGTGTTCGCTCAGGAAGTGGCCTGATATGCTCAGTTCCCCACATCAAACGTGGCTCACTTCTAGGGGTACGGTCAATAGGACACTGGGGAACCGGCGATCTGCAGCTGTGCCTGCGCACGCCGGCCGATTTCGAGAAGGCCAAGCCATTGATCGAGCGGTCCTACCAGGAAAACTGAAGCCGGGAACGGCTGGAGATCATAATAGAAGAGGGAACGACATGAGCATCATCGACCGTCCCCACCTCGAAGTCCATTTCGAGGACCATATCGTCCAGTACCTCACCGAGTCACTGCCCGAGGGTGAGCGCTGGCTGGCCGGTGACGCGGCGAATTACGACAGGGAGCGCGCGCTCTATCCGGAAGACGTGATCGGCTGGCTACGGGAGAGCCAGCCCGAGGCCTGGGGAAAACTGGTCAAGCTGAACGGTGCCAACACCGAAAAGCGGGTGTTGGATGCCTTGGTGCGCAAGCTGGAGAACAAGAACACTGGCGGCGCCCTGGAGGTGCTGCGTCGGGGTTTCGGTATCGCGGGTGCCGCGACGCTGAAGATGAGTCAGAGCCTGCCGGAGGACGACCGTAACGAGACGGTATTGGCCCAGTACCGCGCCCATCGTTTGCGCGTGGTTCGTCAGCTGAAATACAACCCTGCGCGTGAATGGTCGATCGATCTGGTGTTTTTCGTTAACGGTATCCCGGTATCAACCTGGGAGTTGAAGAGCGATTTCACCCAGGCCATCGAGAATGCGGTCAATCAATACAAGTTTGATCGCTCGCCCAAATCGCCCAATGGGGGCGATGAACCCCTGCTGACGTTTAAGCGGGGTGCCTTGGTCCACTTTGCCGTTTCCACCACCGAGGCGGAGATGTGTACCCGACTGGCCGGAGAGAAAAGCTACTTTTTGCCCTTCAATCAAGGCAACCGTGGTGCCAAGGGGAATCCGCCCCAGCCAGAGAGTTCCGATCGATACCCGGTGGCCTATCTCTGGGAGGAGACCTTCCAGCGTGACAATCTGCTCAGGCTGATCCATCGCTTCTTCATCTTCGAGAGTATTCAGAAGGAAGATGCCAATGGTCGTCGTTACAAGCAGGAGACCATGTACTTCCCTCGCTACCATCAGTGGCAGGCGGTTACGCAATTGGACGCGGCGGTACGCAGCGAAGGCGTCGGTCAGCGTTACCTTCTGGAGCACAGTGCCGGATCCGGCAAGACCAACACCATCGCCTGGCTATGCCATAGCCTGATTCGTATGCACGAATCGGACGGCGCAAGAAAATTCGCGTCCGTGATCGTGGTGACCGACCGCACCGTGTTGGACGATCAGCTGCGCGAGGCCATCAAGCAGATCGACCATCAAGAGGGCGTGGTTGCCGGTATCGAGCGTAGCACCGGTTATGCGGACAACGAATCCAAGAGCGCCAAACTGGCCGATGCTCTGCTTGCCGGCGTGCCCATCGTCATCGTCACCATTCAGACCTTTCCTTTTGCACTGGAGGCGATACTGCAGAATCAAAGCCTCAAGGAAAGCAATTTTGCGGTGGTGGTCGACGAGGCCCACAACTCCCAGACCGGCCAGGCCGCCAGCAAGCTGCGCGCCGCGCTGACGCTGGATAACGACGATGAGCTCGAGCAACTGTCGCCCACGGAGATCATGGCGAAGCTGCAGGATTCCCGCGAGTTTCCGGCCAATGTCTCATATTTTGCGTTCACCGCCACGCCAAAGCACACCACGCTGACCCTGTTCGGTCGCCCGGATGCCGATGGCCATCCCAGAAGCTTCCATCACTACTCCATGCGCCAGGCGATTGAAGAGGGCTTCATCCTCGACGTGCTGCAGGGATATATGCCTTACCGGGTTGCGAGAAGGTTGTCGGAAGAGGTGGAGAAGGATAAGCGGGTCGATGCCAAGCGTGCGGCTCGTGCCTTGGCGCGTTGGACCGCGCTGCACCCCAGCAATGTCGCGCAGAAGGTGGAGTTCATTGTCGAACATTTTCGCAACAATGTGGCTGCCTTGCTGAACGAGACGGCCAAGGCGATGGTGGTTACGTCGTCCAGGGCGCAGGCGGTTGTTTTCAAGCTGGGCTTCGATAGTTATGTGAAGGATAAGGGATATGCCAATCTGCAGGCGCTGGTCGCGTTTTCGGGCAAGGTCAGCGGCAATACCGATCCGATTCCCGAACACTATCCCGGTTTTGCTGACAAGGAGTTCTCCGAATCGAGCATGAACGATGTGCGTGGCGATCTGCGTGATGCATTCGATACGGACGACTATCAGGTGATGATTGTCGCGAACAAGTTCCAAACCGGCTTCGACCAGCCCAGGCTATGCGCCATGTACCTGGACAAGCGGGTCTCGGGCGTCGAGGCGGTGCAGACGCTGTCGCGCCTTAACCGCACGGCGCCGGGTAAGGACAGGACATACGTCATCGACTTTGCTAACGAGCCCGATGAGATCGTCGCCGCCTTTCGTACCTACTACGAACAGGCGGAGGTCAACGAGCCGCAGAACCTGGATGTGATCTACGAACTGAAGGATCAGCTCGATCAGTCCATGCTCTATCAGCAAACGGAAGTGGATCAGGTTGCCCAGATTCTTACCGGTGAGCTCCATGCCACTCAGGCCAGTGCCAAGTTGGTCAATGCGGTTGCTCCCGCCGTGGAACGCTTCAATGGCCGCCTTAAAGAGCTCAACGACACCATCCGGCGTTGGGAACAGGTGGTGGACAGGAAAGAACAGGAAGACGACGAGAGAGGCGCCGAGGAGGCCGAGAGCCAGCGATCGGAGTACGCGGCCGAGCGTGATGGCCTGATGAAACTACGCGACGGTATGCGCAAGTTCGTCCGGGTCTATGAGTACATTGCCCAGGTCGTACCGTTGGGTGACCCGGAGCTGGAAAAGCTCAACCAGTTCATTCGTCTTTATGTGAAGCGGTTGAACAACGTGCCTGTCGAGGAAATCGATCTTTCCGGGCTGAAGTTAACCCACTTTGGCCTCTACAGGCGTGACGAGCCAGACACCACCTTGGGTGTTGAAGAGCCGCCGGAGCTCAAGCCCATTGCTGGCGGTATCAGTGGGGGACGCGACCGTTCCCGTGAAAAGATCAGTGAGATCATCCATGCGTTGAATAGCCTGTTTGGTGAAGGCGTATCCGAGGCAGATCGGATCAAGCGCATGGCCAACTTGCTTGCCGTTGGCGAGCAGGCGGGGCGAAATCCCACGGTTCGTAAACAGATCGATGCAGGCAACAGTGAAGAGCAGATCATGCAGGGCGGCGATCTTCAACAGGCGGTGAAAACGGCTGTGCTGGGAATGCTGGCAAGCAGCACTGACAAAGACGATGCGTCGCGGCTGTTAAAGGACCCTGAGGCAATGGCGAGCTATGCACGGTTGGTGTTCAAAGTGCTGGCTTCGGAGATATCGAAAGAGGACATGCTAGGGCTGAGTTGACGTGAGTCGCTTCCGATCTGAATCGGGTCGCTCCGGCTTTTCGTTGGACTGGGCACGAATACTATCCTGTAGACAATGTTGATCGGTTTTACACAGAAAGGTTGAAATCATGGAAACCTTCAGCGCCAGCGATGCCAAGCGCGAGTTTGGCGAAGTGATCTTGAAGGCCCAGCAAGGTCCTGTAGGCATTAGCAAGGACGGCAAGCGGGTAGCTGTCATGATCTCGGCAAGCGCCTACGCCGAGATAGAACGGATGAGCCGAAAGTTCTCGCAACTGGCTATCGACCAAGGGCTCGAAGATGTCAAAGAGGGGCGCGTGCGTGATGGTGAGGAAACCTTGGCCCGTCTGAGAAAGTTGGTGGCGGATGCCGGGATATAGATTTGCTCACAGCGCCGAAAAGGATTTGGCCGATATCGTTCAACACATAGTTCGAACCTGGGGTGCCGCCCAAACAAACGCTTACATCGATGGGCTCGAACAGCTGGCTGCCTCAGTCTCACATAACCCTCGCATCGGCAAACCCTGTGATCGCCTTGCTCCAGGCTTGCGGGCATTCCCGGTAGCCGCATCGAGCGGCTCACAAATTGAAAGCCTCCGGCTTTGCCGGGGGGCGGTTACTGCACATTATCAAACGGTCAACGCAGTAAGATTAAATAGGAACTAATCAATAATGGAATAGCCGAGTGACAGCTGATAGCAAGCTCGTCAAATCGTTTTCGTTGAGCGGATGGTCTAGCCGGATTTAGTAGGTCTCAAGTTCCAAAACTGTCGTCCTTACTGACGGCAATTCGTAAGGCAAAGGGTTAGAAATGAAAAGTAGGTCGATACGGTAGCAGAATAGCGACCTGGATTTTCTGCTAACCGCATGGACGCCCCAGTTATGAGACCACTGGAGCCAAATCGTGATTCTTTCGAAAGCCGTTGAGCGTTATCTGTCTGCCTGTACACACATCAAAAAGCTAACTAACCACACACTAAGAGCATATGCGATCGATCTCGCCGCTTTGGAGGGTTTTGCTGGCCCCAATAAGCAGCTATCCGACTGCGACCGCGTTTTCTTTCACGACTACATTGCTTTTCTCTTTGACGAATGCAGTCTTAAAGAGGCGACTGTTAAGCGACGTATCGCGTGCGCTAAAGCGATGTTTCGTTGGCTTGAATTAGAAGATGTCTTAACGGAAAACCCATTTCATAAAATGGCGTTATCGATTCGATTACCATCAGTTCTTCCAAAAAGTCTTGCAAAAAAAGACTTGAGAAAACTGCTGCTCGCTCCGGTTAAAGCGCTTGGATTGAAAAACAGGAGTGAACTTGATCAAAAGACGGTTGCCGAGAAGTCTGGCACAAATACTGGTCACCGCCTTCTTACTGCTCTGGTCAGTATCGAAATCTTGTTCACGACTGGCATACGAGTTGGCGAGTTAACGCGATTGACCTTGGCCGATATGGATTTGTCTGAAGGCGTCATTCGTGTTCAAGGCAAAGGGCAACGCGAACGCGTGGTTTTTCTCCCTTATTCGTACACACGAGAGTTAATTCGTAATTACCTGCTAGCAGTCAAAAGCAGAAGATCGAGTGGAGATGGCTTGCTTATCACATCACTTGGCACGCCCAGTGACACTCAGCATATTCGTATGCTGGTCCGCGAAACAGGGGTGTTAGCTAGATTAGCTTTTAGAGTAACGCCCCACATGCTCCGTCACTCTGCTGCTACACATCTAATCGGTAATGGTGTCGACATTCGATTCGTACAAAAATTGCTTGGCCACCAAAGCATCACAACAACTCAGATGTACACGCATGTGGTGGAAAGCACTTTGAAACGAGTTATCGCTAAAGGACACCCGATCAAAGGGTTGGTTGCTTAGGTTAACTGCGCATATCTGCGTATTGATTAGATAGGTTCTTAGTGATAACTAGGAATTATCTTGATGCTACCTATCCCTGATTTTCCTTATAAAAGAATCGTTCTTATAGCTGATGTGCTCGACGAAACGAGCGCAAAGCAAATCCAAGATCGGGTTGATTTGGAGCAGACTGACGCTGAAACGTTAACAGCGCTAGTTGAGGCCATTGAATCGCTCGGCCTTGATGTGCAAGTGTATTCGCATCCTAGCCAGCTCGGGCAGAATGCTTCGATACATCGCCATGATCTTGTTTTGACCATCTTTGGTGGAACACAATCACGAAATCGCATGGCACTTACGCCCGCGGTTTCCGAAACTCATGGGATTGCTTTTGTGGGGCCAGATGCCTATGGGAGAATTATCTGCCAAGACAAAATGGTGTCTAAGGATTTGGCGCGACAGGCTGGATTCAAAGTTCCAACACACCGTTTAGTGCGCACGAAGTTTGAGTTACCACTGAAAACTCTACCCTCACCCCGGATCGTCATTAAACCGCTATTGGAGGGCAGTTCGATAGGGCTGTCGCAGCTCAACCTCACGGATAACCTAGAAACCGCAAACGACCTTATTCGCAAGTTGATTTCTAAATTCAATCAACCTGTTTTGGTAGAGGAGTTTGTACCTGGGAAGGAAGTATCACTAAACTTCATTGAGATTGGAAAGGATGCGGAATGGGCGTTATCGGAAATTCAAGTAAAAGGAAATCCGAGCTACTTTGATAACCATTTGTTTGATGCAAATGAAAAACTGTTTCGAAACCTCAATAGAAGTGTTGTCACAATCAATGAGCTTCTTGAGCAGCACGTCCTTAGTTCTGCAAAAGAACTTTTATCGTACATCGGAAAAATTGGGTACGGACGAATTGATGGAAAGCTCTGCAATGGAGAATTTGTTTTCCTCGAGCTAACTCCAGATGCCTGGATATCGCCCAAAGGAGCTTTCGCTGCCAGTTTTATCAATCTCGGAAAGACCTACGAACAGGTGATTGCTAATGTTCTGAGAACAGCGATTTAATACCCTCTCTATCGATTTGCCAATGACTCAAGAAAAGGGGGTGATACTGTTTTGCGAGCATATGAGAGTATTTTCCATCTGGCGGCTCATCTGTCAGATTAAACCTATATAACCAGTAGTCCCGGTAAATAATCGGTGGTTCATGTTCACTAGCAACTTGCTGCATTATGCGTCTTCCCTCCGCCGCCTTCCCGCAACGATCCAGGACGAAATGCGCATTGTATGCAACCCCCCAAAACACATCTCTGTCCCCGAAATCAGGAGCATTCAGAATCTTCACGGAGGCTTTAATCAGCTGATCCGCATGTTCGTGCATGTTCAGCAGGGAATTGGTAATCGCTAAGTTAGTGTTGATTACCAATTCTGAATAATCGTCTTCTACCGTCCACCTCGCCATATCAAGCAGATTTCGACACTGTTTTAGGTTTGGAGATAAAGTACTCAATTCGACTGCACCTTGATTGTTACGCGCAACATGAAGATCGCCTGCTAGTGAACTAAGTATTTTCTGCGCCACATCCACCTGATACTTGGCTGTCTCAACATCGCCAGAGCGAGTGAGATGCATGGCCGAAGCAAGCCGTGAATATGCTTCTGACGAGAAGTACCCGAGGTTTTCAAAAATAACGGCACTTTTCAGCGTATGGTGTATAACTGCTGGAAACTCTCTTACTGTTTCCATGAAACGTAATGCGTAAGCATGAAAGGGAGATTGCTCAGGGGTCGACTTGATCAAACCCTCTAGTAGTTGTTGCGCGCTCTCGGCGTCGTTGTTAGTACGTGCAATTAACGCTTCGAGTAAGACCAAAGCTGGTTCCAAATCTGAGGCAGCACTGCTAGTCCTAAGGCAGTCTAGCAATTCCTTTGCCCTGATGTGTGCCCCTGACTCGATGGCGCAATTCGCTTCGAGCAAATCGATGTAATCTGATTGTTCAGAAGCATGCGGAATTAGCTTAAGAGCTTTCTTGTACTGTCCTGTATCGTATAGAAGGTCGATAGCCCACCGAATCAGTAGTTGCCGGTCATCATCAAACAGGATGTCATCAGATTCCACTAAAGGATAAACGGTATCGATAAGCCGCTTTGGGTTAATCGCACCACCAACCAAACTCTCAACCTTTTTAACAAGAAGAACCAAGGCGCCAGAATCAGCTGTTACCCCGCTGAACATAAAGGCCTGCGCTACGCTCTCGATAAGAGGCACATCGCCTGGCTCGGCTTTTTCAATGTATTCTAAATAGCACTCTTTCAACGCCTTACGCGCATAAGCCAAAAAGCTAACCATCGCCGGTATGGTCTCGATTGCTTCGCTTACATCTTCATTGTCAATACGCAACTCGCCTTTTTCTGTGTGTGTGATTAAATTGTGTGTGTTGAGCAATGCATCAACGTCTGCATTTGGATCAGAGTAAGCAGTACGGGCATTAATTCGGGAGTATGCGTCAGATAAAACTGCAGAAGACAACGGTTGGATGTTGGCGTTGATCAACGCTAACAACATTCGTTGATCGCCATTCAGAGAAATAATATGTTTCCGATATTGCTCGACCGCGTCATTCAACCAAGGACTTAAATCGTCGGAGGCGCTCTCATCACCTCCGATCGTGACGCGATATCTAAGCTCTTCAATTGACCTGAGATTTCCATCCCATGATAGGTAATAGTCTGAGGAAAGCTCTATATCCCGATTGGTATAAAGTCGTAAAAGATAAGTTACATGATGCGGTTTCAGCTTGAGCAACTGGTACCAGTGGAAGCGCAGCCCCAGTAAACCTTGAGCTTTGATTATTTCGTGGTGCTGTGCTCTGAATTCGCTCTGATCAGATGTGTATTCAAAAAAAGCAAAGAAACCATTGTTCTTACGAACAACATCCAGAACAAACCGGAAGCTTACTTGATCGAAATGCTGCGCTTCCCGAAACACGAATACCGTTGAGGAAGGGTACGACTCTGATAGATATGACCTGGCGAGATCGACGGCGGGATCATTCGTACTGTTCAAAATGTTTGGTGGCGCATACTCTCCCTTCAGCAGCGTGCGTTCTGCATAGTCAACGAGTGTTTCATACCATGTCTTGAAACCTGGAGCTTTTCGATAAAGATCTCCAGTTCCGCGACTAGCAACCAGCTTGCCCCGCTTGCTTTTGAGAAAAGCACTAAATGTGGGAGTAGAAATCTCACCGGATTGAGCCGCTTTATCCAAGGCGACAGCGCATGCTTGTGCAAAGAACCCATCGTGGATTTCCCGTTTTTCAGTTTTCCCCCGAACATCGGGGTCAACGATGACGTGATTGATGCCTAAATCCGACAAGTTCGCGCAAAACCTGGTCATAAGTGCTGATTTGCCGTAGCCGGACGGGGCACGTAAAGCAATCGCGCAAGACTCCTTGGATTTAGGTGGCGCATGACGCAAAAGGAAGGCAAGTTCCTCATTTCTGTTGACGAATTCAATCAGCTCAGACAATTTCGAGATAATTCCTAGTTATCAATATTTTAGATACGAAAGAAAGCCAGCAGGTAGGCTTGGTTCGGCGTAGAAAACAATGCTGCAAAGGTGAGGTCTATCGACTTCGGTTTTCACGATCCGTGTCATACCTATGTTCGAAATGGCGCGCCCGAGAGGATTTGAACCTCTGACCCCCGCCTTCGGAGGGCGGTACTCTATCCAGCTGAGCTACGGGCGCAAAAACTAATTGTCTAATCCATGCCGTTGCGACATGTGGGTCGTTCTTCGAACGACAAGGGCGGTACTCCCGCCGCTGCGCGGCTTCTCCGGCCCAAAACCTGTCGGTTTGGGCGTTCGTTGCTGCTAAAGCCATGTTAAATGACTTTAGCTCGCCTGTCGGCGACCGCGCCTCACCCAGCTGAGCTACGGGCGCAAAAACTAATTGTCTAATCCATGCCGTTGCGACATGTGGGTCGTTCTTCGAACGACAAGGGCGGTACTCACGCCGCTGCGCGGCTTCTCCGGCCCAAAACCTGCCGGTTTGGGCGTTCGCGCCTTCAATCGCCATGTGTGTGACGATTGATCGCCTGTGGCGACCGGCGCTCACCCAGCTGAACTACGGGCGTATTCTCTCTTATTGGCCGGCCGGTCTCAATGCCGGCCGGGTTTTGCTGATCAGCAAATCCTCGGCAACTGCTCCCCAACCAGCATATCGACAATACGTTCACCGCCGAAACCGGTTTCCAGAATCACGGTCGCGGCGGGGGATTCGGCCACATGGCCGACGATGGCGCTGTGCTCGCCGGCGGGGTGAGCACGCATGGCGGTGAGTACGGCATCGGCGTGGTCGCCGGGGACGATGGCGACGAGTTTGCCTTCGTTGGCGAGGTAAAGCGGGTCGAGGCCGAGGATTTCGCTGAGTCCGCGTACCTCGGGTCGGACCGGCAGCTCGGTTTCGTCGAGTCGGATGCAGGCCTTGCTGGCCTCGGCGAATTCGTTCAGCACGGTGGCGACGCCGCCGCGCGTGGCGTCGCGCAGGCAGTGGATGTCGGGGCAGGCCGCGAGCATCGTTTGGATCAAGTCGTTGAGCGGTTGGCAGTCGCTTTCGATATGACTTTCCAGGCCCATGTCGCCGCGTGCGTCGGCGATCGCGGCGCCGTGGTCGCCGATGAAGCCGTTGATCAGGATGGCGTCGCCGGGCCCGGCCTGATGGCTGGCGATGTTGATACCCTTCGGGATCACGCCAACGCCGGCGGTGTTGATGAACAGTTTGTCGGCGGCACCTTTGTGAACCACCTTGGTGTCGCCGGTGACGATCTGCACCCCGGCCAGATCGGCGGTCGCCTTCATCGAGGCGACGATGCGCCGCAGATCAGCAACCGACATGCCTTCTTCGATGATCATGCCGCAGGTGAGGTAGCGCGGGACGGCACCGCCGACGGCCAGATCGTTGACCGTGCCGGCGACCGCGAGCTTGCCGATGTCACCGCCGGGGAAGAACAGCGGATCGACGACGTATGAATCGGTCGTCAGCGCCAGTCGATCGCCCGCGTTCAGCAGTGCGTTGGCATCGAAGCGCGCCTGGTCTTCGAGTTGCGACAGTGTGTCGTTGGCGAAGCCGTCGACGAACAGGTCGGCGATCAGGTCGCGCATGGCCTTGCCGCCGGCACCATGGGCAAGGGTGATGGTTTCGGCCCTGAGTGTACGTTTCGGTTTGGTCGCGGGCCGGTTCATGCGGCGGCCCCCTTGTTTTGTTTATGCTGGCGCTTGGCCAGCAGTTCGGGCAGGTTGCCGAAGTTGTAATAGGCCGCACAGGCACCTTCGGACGACACCATCAGCGCGCCGAGCGGCGTCTCCGGTGTGCAGGCGCCGCCGAATACCTTGCACTCCCACGGGCGGATCACGCCCTTGAGTACCTCGCCGCACTGGCAGGACTTCGGATCGGCGATCTTCAGATTCGGCACCGAGAATTTGCGTTCGGCATCGAAGCGCGCATAGGCATCGCGCATTTTCACGCCGGAATGATCGATCGAACCCAGACCGCGCCACTCGAAGAATTCGCGCAGTTCGAATACCTGGTGGATCGCGGACAGGCCCGCCGGGTTGCCGCCGGACGGAACCACGCGCGAATACTGGTTCTCGACGTCGCAGCGGCCCTCGGCGAGTTGTTTGATCAGCATCCACAGCGACTGCAGGATATCCAGTGGTTCGAAGCCGGTGATCACGATGGGTTTGTCATAGGTCTCGGCGACGAAGCGGAAGGGTGCTTCACCGACCACCATGCTGACGTGCCCCGGTGCGAGAAAGCCGTCGAGTTGCATATCGGGCGAGTCGAGGATGGCCTTGATGGTCGGCACCGTGGTGATGTGATTGCAGAACAGCGAGAAGTTGTCGATGCCTTCGCGCTCGGCCTGCTGCACGGTCAGTGCTGTGCTCGGCATGGTGGTCTCGAAACCGAGGGCGAAAAAGATCACCTGACGCTCGGGGTTTTTGCGCGCGAGGTCGAGTGCATCGAGCGGCGAATAGACCATGCGGATATCGGCGCCGTCGGCCTTGGCCTGCAGCAGGCTCTTTTTCGAGCCGGGTACGCGCATGGCATCACCGAAGGTGGTGAAGATCACGTCCGGGCGCTCGGCCAGAGCGACACAGTCGTCGACCCGGCCCATCGGCAGCACGCACACCGGGCAGCCGGGCCCGTGCACCAGTTCGATCCGCCCGGGCAGCATCTGCTCGATGCCGTAGCGAAAGATGGTGTGGGTATGGCCGCCGCAGAACTCCATGATCTGCAAGGGCCGGTCGGTGGCCTGCGGAATCTGTTCGAGCAGGTTTTCGATCTCCTTGATCAATGCGCGGGCCTTGGTCGGATCGCGGAATTCGTCGACAAATCTCAGGGTCGAGGTTGTGTCGCTTTTGGCATCCCTTTGCTGATTCGAAGTGTTGTCTTTCACGATGATTCTCCTGTGTCGGATTCGGCCGCCGGGTTTTCTCCCTCGTCCCTCGAACCTCGTCCCTCACCCCTGGCGGAGCCAAGTGCTCCGCGCTCGTCCGCCATGAGCGTATGCACCAGGTCCCAGAGGATGTGGTAGCAGGCTACGTGCACCTCCTGGACGCGGTGGATGGAATCGGTTTCGACCACCAGGCAGTGATCGACCAGGCCGGATGCGCGCATCTCGCCGCCGCTGGCGCCGGCCAGGCCGAAGGTGATCAGGCCGAGTTGTTTGGCCTTGCGATAGGCGCCGATCAGGTTGTCCGAGTTGCCGCTGGTCGAAAAGCCCATGACGCCGTCGCCGGCACGGCCGTGCGCTTCGAGTTGGCGAACGAACACATGGGCGATGCCGACGTCGTTACCGACCGCGGTGAGCATGGCGGTGTCCATGCACAGATTCATTGCCGGCAGCGCGACCCGGCCGGTGGTCACCGGGTGCTGGAACTCGACCGCGAAGTGCGCCGCGTCGCAACTCGAACCGCCGTTGCCCATGCTGAACATGCGCCCGCCGTTTTGATAGATGCCGGCGACGGCGCGCGCGGCCTCGATCAGCGCCTCGGCATTGGCGGCGAAGAAACGTTCCTTTTCCTGCAGACTGTGTTGCGATTTCTGTTTGACCGATTCGAGCAGCGCGGCCTGTTCGGCCGCGGCATCTTTCTTGCCGCCGTGCAGAAAGGGGTAGAGCGATTGAAGTTCGTCGTCGGCCATGGTTAGCCCGCGTATTGCACGAAGGATTCGGATTTTGTGGGAGAGCTGGCTAAGCAGGTCGGCTGATCGCCCGAAGATGCATAGCCGCTACTATGGATCGAGGGGGATCGGCCGAGATGCGACGCCAGATCTTTCACAAAACCGAATAGGATAAAGTGTATCTGCGCCATCGGGAGCAAAGTGATGTGCGATTGTTTGATAACCAGGGTTTTCTCGATCATGCTGGTTCCGCCTTCGTGCAATATGCGGGCTAGCCCTTGCTAGCTTTTATCGCGGCGAGTTCTTCCTGCGCCTCCCCGAGTTCGGTCAACAGCGCCAGTGTTTTGTGTGCCTCGTCTTCGTCGATACGGCTCATCGCGAAGCCGACATGCACCAGCACCCAGTCGCCGATGCATTGCGCCGGCGGGTGTGCGGCATCGACAATACAACCGATGTTCACCGGACGCTGCACGCCGGCGATGTCGACCTTGGCCATGAGGTCGTCGGCATCGATGATTTCTACGATCTGGCCGGGTATGCCTAAACACATATCAGGACACCTCTTGTCGTGTCAGTGCACCGTGCAGACCATGCACGGATCGAATGAACGCACGATATGTTGAATGGCGACCGTGTCCTTGCCGTCACCGTCGATTGGCGTTCCCGCCAGTGCCTGCTCCAGCGCGCCGGGACTGTCCTGTTCGTCGCGTGGTGAGAAGTTCCAGGTCGTGGGCGCCACGATCTGGTAGTTGAGTATGCGGTGATGTTTCACCTTGATCCAATGGCCGAGGCTGCCGCGTGCCGCTTCGACCAGGCCGAAGCCTTCGGCCTCTTCGGGCAGTTTTCCGTGATTGCAAAAGGGCTTGCCGATGTCCATCGCCTGCACCCATTGCTCCATCACCGGCAAGACCCGCGCGACTTCGAGCAGTCGTGCGATTACGCGGTTGCGGACATTGCCGCCGGACTCGGCGACCAGCTCACGAATCAAGGGATGTCCGTCGACCTGCTGACGCGCGAGCGCGCCGACCTCCATCACGTCGCCGTCGTAGCGCGGCGCTTTGCACCAGCTATAGGCGCCCTCGGCATCCGCATCGGGCAAGGTGCTGCCCTCGAAAGGATGGCGCGGTTTGCGTTGTGCATGCATCCAGCTGTGGCTGATGTCTTCGGTGATCGCGTTGGTGCGTAATGGCGCGAGGCCTTGTTGCCACGTGCCGATGGCGAACACCGGCTTGCTGTTGTTTTCGCTTGTGGGATAGGCGCCATAGCTCATGAAGTTGTCGCTGGCGCGACCGAGCCGGTGAAGAGCGAGGTCGTCGGCCAGCATCAGAAAGCGGCCGAAGTCGCTGTCGGGATGGGCCTCGGCCCATTCGCGTAACTCGTCTTGACTCGCCAATGCCGTGACCGCTTCGAGCCGGTCGGCGAACAAGGTGCGTTCGAGAAAGCGTCGCAGGCCGAGCATGATGGCTTGTAGACGCAGACGTTCGCGGGACTCGATCGCGCGTGTCGTACCGCCGGGTTGCAATGCCAGGGAATGCGGCCATTTGCCGGCCAGTATGCCGGTGGTATGCAGGAGTTCGGCGCGTGCCGGTAACAACTCACGCGATGCGCTACCGCGTTGCGCCGTGAAGCGTTCGGCGATCATGCTGTACCAAGGCTTGTCGGCATAGCCGGCGCGCGCGAAGTCCGGCATGAAGAACAAATAAAAATGTGACAGATGGTCGGCCAGGTTCTCGCACGCCAGGATCAGATTGGTCGCCAGTCGACCGTTGTCCGCCATCTCGACATCCTCGATCTGGGCCAGTGCGCGGGCCGCGGCGACCGATTGCGACACCGAGCAGATGCCGCAGATGCGTGGTGTCACGACCAGGGCGTCACGCGGGTCTTTGCCGTTGAGGATTTGTTCGAAGCCGCGATACAGCGGCGAATTCACCCAGGCCGCGGATACCTGCCCGTCGGCGATCTCGATCTGTACCTCGAGATCGCCTTCGACGCGATTGAAAGGGCCGATCAATCGACGGGTGGGTTTCGGATCGCTCATTTGAGCGTCGGCTTCTTGCCGGCACCGGGTGGCACGACGATGTGATCGGCGACCGCATTCGCGCGTAGCCGGCGTGGTGTCGCGGCCTTGGACAAGGACGCCAGCGCGATGAACCAGGCCTTGGGCATGTCGGTCGGCAGTCCGATCGGGATGCCGGCGATCTTGGGTGTTTCGGTAAAGGTATGGCCGGGTTCCTCGAAGCCCGGTGCGGTGCAGTTGATACAGGCATAGCCGCCGCGGATGCACGAGCCTTCGCCGTTCCAGGGGCGACGGTTGCAATCGGCATGTGCCTGGGTGCCGAGGCAACCCATGTGTTCCATCATGCAGCCCTGGTCGGACGGCAGTTCGGCGCTGGCCTTGAACTCGTAGTATTCGTTGCGTGTGCAACCGTGATGTACCAGGTGATTGGTATAGCTGCGCGGCCGGTTGAATTCGTCCAGCTCGGCGGTACCGAGTTCGCCGAGGGCGAGTTGCATTAGGGTGTCGGTCACCCAACCGGGGTGCGTCGGGCAGCCGGCGACGTTGATCGCCGGCAGGCCGTCGGGGCTGACCCATTGTCCGTCCAACAGGCCGCCCTTGTCGCTGCCGTCGTACTGCAGGCCGCAGGCTTCGCCGGGGTTGTCGCCGCCCGAGGTGATACCCCCGAAGGCCGCGCAACTGCCGATCGCCAGCGTGTAGCGGGCACGCGCGCTGAGGTCGCGAATCCAGTCCATCATCGGACGGCCGGTGCCGGCCAGCACATGGAAGCGTCCGCTGCCGTTCGGTCCGCGCATGACGGAACCCTCGAGGCACAGGGCGTCCAGCGGTTGGCTGCCGTCGACGACGCGTTCGAGCAGCGCGATGAATTCCTCGTTCGAGGCCTCGCTGAGCGACGGATGCCAGAGCAGTTCGATACCGGCCAGTTCGAGGGTGTTGTACAGATCCGGGGATTCGGCATTCAGCAGCGACATGCTGCAGCCGCCACAGCCGCCGGATTGCAACCAGAGAATACGAAAGGGCGCGCTCATGGACTCGCCTGCGGCAGGATGAGTTTGAACTGGGCGCCGCCGTCCCTGGGGTTGCTCGCTTCGAGCCGGCCGCCGCATTGTTCGGTCGCGAGGTTGTAGCTGATATACAGGCCCAGGCCGGTGCCCTTGCCGACCGCCTTGGTGGTATAGAAGGGGTCGAACACGCGCAACAATTGATCCGCCGGGATGCCGGGGCCGTTATCGCGTACCAGTACGATGACCCGGTCTTGCGAACGCTCGACACGGATGTCGATGCGCGCGTCGGTCTTGCCTTCGACCGCGTCGGCGGCATTCTGCACCAGGTTGACCAGGATCTGATGGACATAGCCTTCGTAGCCGAGCAACGACAACTCGCTCGGCATGTCGGTCGACAGCGTCGGTGGCTCGCGTCTGGCCTTGATCACCCATTCGGCCGCGGTATTGACCACGCGAATCAAATCGAAGTGCTGGCATTGTTGCTGATTCGGCGTCGAGAAACGTCGCAAATCCTCGACGATTTCGCCCACACGTTCGGCGCCTTCCAGCGAGCCTTCGATCAAGGGGCCGATATCCTGTAACAAGCGATCGATCTTCAGGCTTTCGCGCAAGGCCTCGCGCTCGTCGTCGGAGACGGAACCATGAATGGCGTTGAGGTATTCGGTGAGCCGCTGACCATAGCGTTTGAGGGCGTGCATGTTGCCGAACACGAAACTGATCGGGTTGTTCAGCTCATGGGCGACCCCGGCGACCAGCTGACCCAGCGAGGCCATTTTTTCCGATTGCACCAGTTGTTGCTGGGTGGTCTTGAGCTGGTCGTGGGCGTCTTTGAGATCCTGATACGCGCGACGCAATTCGCCGAGCGGTCGCCCGGTGATCACCAGGCCGGACAGGCGACCATTGTGATCGAATCGCGGGGTGCAGTTGATCGCGATCGGCGCGCCTTCGCCGTCGGCGCCGCGCAGTTCCACCTCGCAGTCGGTGACCACGCCGGTACGGATGTGTTCGGCGAAGTCCTCGATCATGGGGGCGTATTCGGGCATGAACAGCGTCGCGATGGGTTGTCCCGTGACCTCGATGATCGGGCGGCCGATTAATCCGGCCAGTGCCTGGTTGACCTGCTGCACCCGGCCGCGGATATCGGCAACGATCAAGACGTCGCTGATCGACGAGATCACGCTCTGAATGAATTGATGGGCCTCTTCGAGCCCGGCGTTCTTTTCCTCCAGTTCGACCTGGTAGCGCACGATATCGGCATAGATGCTGTCCATGCGCTGGATCACCTCGATCCAGGCCGCTTCGTCCGATACCGACTCCGGGGTCTGGATGACCCGTTCGAGCAGGCCGCCGACGTCGTTTTCCATGAAGTCTTCCTTGGTGCTGCTCATGGTGAGATTAGCGTCCCTTGGCGCTTAGTGGTTCCATACCGTCGACCTTCTCCAGGCCGTAGCGTTCCAGCTTGCTGCGCAGGCCGACCCGCGACAGGCCGAGTTCCTCGGCTGCGCGGGTCTTGTTCCAGCGATGGCGTATCAGGGTCTCTTTGACGATGCGTGCCTCGAGGTTCTCCATACGTTCCTTCAGGCTGCCTTCGGTTTGTCGAATAATGCCGAGGTCTTCGGTTTCCTCTTCGGCCGCGCCCTGCAAGATACGGGGCGATAGCAGATCGGCCGCGAGGGTGTCGTCTTCGGCGAGTACCAGCATGCGTTTCAATTCGTTTTGCAGTTCGCGCACATTACCGGGCCAATGATAGGCCTCCAGACAGGCGAGGGTTTCGCGGCTGATGCCCTTGACCGATTTGCCGAGTTGGCGTTGGAGATCGTCGAGCAAGGCGTGCGCGAGTACCGCGATGTCGTCGCGACGCTCGCGCAGCGGCGGCAACTCGATGGTGAAGGTGGCCAGGCGATAGTAAAGATCCTCGCGGAAACGGCCGGCTCTTACGTCGGCTTCGAGATCACGGTTGGTTGCCGCAACCACGCGCACGTCGACCTTGCGGCGTTGATTGCTGCCCAGTGGGCGGATTTCGCCTTCTTGCAATACCCGCAGCAATTTGACCTGGAAGGCCGGCGAGATCTCGCCGATTTCATCCAGGAATACTGTACCGCCGTCGGCCAGATCGAACAGACCGACCCGGTCTTCGCTGGCGCCGGTGAAGGCGCCGCGTTTGTGGCCGAACAACTCGCTTTCGAGCAGCTCGTCCGGCATGGCGCCGCAGTTCTCGGCGACGAAGGGGCCGTCTTGTCGCAGGCTGTTGTAATGCAAGGCGCGGGCGCAGAGTTCCTTGCCGGTACCCGATTCGCCGCTGATCAGCACGCTGACATCGTAGGGGGCGACCCGGCGCACCAGATCGCAGACGCCGTTCATGCAACTGTCGGGGCCGCGTACGATACCCTGGTCCCAATCGAAACGTTCGCGCAGGACCTGACGTTTGGCCTCGACGTCTTGCGACAGCGTCTCGGGTCGTAGCTTGAGTTCGTTTGCGAGTACGGTGTTCTGGCGTTGCAGATGAAACAGCTCGATGGCATTGCGCAGCTTCAGTAACAGCTTGTCCGGATGCCAGGGTTTGCTGATGTATTGATAAATCCCGGCGCGGTTGATGGCGTCGACGAGATCGCCGGCATCGGTAAAACCGGAGATGATGATCCGCACCACCTCGGGCCAGCGGTCGCGCACGTCACTGAGAAATTCCACGCCGGTACGTCCCGGCATGCGCTGGTCGCACAGAATGGCCTGTACCCATTCCTTCTCGAGAATCTCTTCCGCCTCTTCGGCGCTTTGTGCGGTGAGTACCTCGAATTCCTCTTCGAGCGTGCGGCGCAGGGTCTCGAGCGAGCGCGGCTCGTCGTCGACCGCCAACACGGTCGGCAGGTTGGCGGTCATGCGGCACTCCCGGTCAGTTCGGTATCGGTATCGAGGTTCAACAGCGGATGGCCGATCAGTCGGATACGTCGGGTCGAACGGATCCAATCGTACCAATGGTTCATGCCTTGGCCGGTGGTTGCAGAAACCTGCAATACCTTGAGCCTGGGATTGACCCGCTGTGCATATTCGATGCACTTGCCGACATCGAAATTGAGATGCGGCAGCAGGTCGATCTTGTTCAGCAGCATCAGATCGGCGGCATGAAACATATCCGGATACTTGATCGGTTTGTCTTCGCCTTCGGTGATCGACAGAATCGCGACCTTGTGTGCCTCACCCAGATCGAACGCCGCCGGGCAGACCAGATTGCCGACGTTCTCGATAAACAACACCGAGCCGGGTTCGGGATCGAGGCTGCCCATCGCGTGTCCGACCTGATGGGCGTCGAGATGACAACCCTTGCCGGTGTTGACCTGGATGGCGCGCACGCCGGTGGCGCGGATGCGCTCGGCATCGTTGCTGGTCTCCTGATCGCCTTCGATCACCGATAGTGACAATGCGTCTTTGAGGTCGTCGAGGGTGCGTGTAAGCAAGGTGGTTTTGCCCGAGCCGGGGCTGGAGACCAGGTTCAGCGCCAAAATGCCCAGGTCGGCCAAACGTTCGCGATTGGCCATGGCGTAGCCGTCGTTCTTGCTCAGGATATCCTGTTCGATCTGCACCATGCGCGCCTGGCTCATGCCGGGGACGTGGGCGCGTGCCGGACCCTTTCCATAGTGGTGATGGGCATGACCGTCGTGATGGTGATCATGGGTATGGTCATGCTCGTGTGAGTGACCGTGCGTATGATGATCCTCGTGCGTGTGATCATGCTTTTGATGGTTCGCGTGGCCTTCAATTCGGCTTTCGCCTTCGCCGCATCCACAGACGGTGCACATTATTCGACCTCCAACTCTTTGATTCGCATTTCATCGCCGCCACTGACGTGCAACTGATAACCGCCGCAACGTGGACAGGGCTGATGGCGTTCGCTGATGTCGACCGAGGTATCGCATTGCAGACACCAGGCGTTCGCCGGTAATTGAATAATCTCCAGGCGGCTGCCTTCGGCCAAGGTGCCGCGGCATACCACGTCGAAGCTGAATTCCATTGCCTGAATCTCGACCCCGGCCAGTGCGCCGATCTCCAGCCAGACGGTTTTGACCTTGTCGTATTGCTGCGCGGCGGCCTGATCCTCGAGGATCTGCAGTATGCCTTCGCAAAGCGACATCTCGTGCATCAGGCGTCCTCCTCCACCTCAAGGTTATAGCCGACGCAGGGATCGAGCGCGTGGATCAGCAGCTTGGCCTGGCTGCGAGCCGTCGCGGCATCGTCCTCATGGATTTCGCGCAAAGCCGCTATTGCCGGGCCCTGCGGGCCGAAATTCCACTCGGTGGGTGCCAGGATGCGATAGCGGGCAATACGGTCTCCGTCCAGGACAACGCGGTGACACAGACGACCACGCGCCGCCTCCAATTGCGAGAGGCCCGGTGCTTCGGAGAAGCGTGACTCGTCCGGTGATGCCTGGCGCAGCGCGCCGGCCAGACGCGCGATCTCGAGCAATCGCGCGACCAATCGCAACTGCAGACCATGACCGAACTCATTGGCCAGTTCACCCAACAAGGGATGTGTCTGCAGACGTGCTGCCGGGCCGGTCTCGCCGGTGATGCCATCCCACGACGGTGTGGCAATGAAGTCATCAGCGTTGTCGCCATCGAGACGTTCGAGTAGACGGCCGCTGTCGAGATCCGGCAACACATCGGTGCGGGTGCGACCGAGTGTCTGCCAGCCGCGTTGAGCGACCATGCGAAGTAGATTGGCCGCGGGTGTGTCGGTGTTTGCGACCCAGATATCGAGGTCATCGATATCCAGCGCCGCCCATTTATCCGGCGTGCTGCCGAACAATGTTCGTGTCAACGCCTCGTTGAGTGCTTTGGTGAGCTCGTCGAAGACGCCGTGCCGTGTATCGGCATCCGCCAGCCCGGGTCGGGTACACAGTCTTTGCCGTGGATCGACGGCCAGCTTTGCGGCCTCGAGAATCTTGATCAATGTGGCCAGGGTGTCGCCGGCCTGTTGCCTGCCGTAGAACTCGGGCCATTCGAGCAACACACGCCAAAGGTGTTCACGCAGGGTTTCGATTTGCTTGAGTCGATCGCGCGCGTCTTCGACCGCATTGCCCGCCGGGGTACCGGCGGCGGATTCGATCGCACGCACGGCGGCGATGCGTTGAGCCTGGCCGCAGACGTTGAACAGCAACGGAATCAGTTTGAGGGTTTCGCCGATCGCCTTGCCTTCGAACAGTTGGGCGGCGTGCAAAGGACGGGTCGAGACGATGCGTGCATCGCCACCTTGTGGCGATAGGTGAATGTCGAGCCGACCTTCGATGCTGCCGTCGGACAGGTTCATGATGTCGGTTCCCTGAGTCGTCCGCGGAGAAATTCGCGTCGGCTAAGCGGTACCTCGGTGAGCTTTTCCTCCAACGGTCGTTGTGGGGGCGCGTCTTGCGCATCGTTTTCGTCGTCGTCCTCGCCATGCCAGCGACGTTCGATTTCGGTGGCATGGGTGTGCGCGGTTTCATCGCGACATTCGGGGTCGTCGATCGCCGCCAATGCGGCACGCGCGACTTCGACCGCGGTCGCCTGGTCGGCAATCTCCAACACCGGTGATAACAAGGAGCAGCTCAGATAGCGCCCGATCGACTCTTCGGCTGCCATGAGGAACTCGTAGTTGCCCGAGGCGAAGGTTTGCATATGGCGGCTGCCGACAGCATTGTCCGCCCAGGTGTCGCCTTCTTCGGGCAGGATGATCAAGCTAATGAACCAGGGTGTTATCAAGGCACCGAAGCAACCCTTGTCGATGCGTCGAAAACCAAGTGCCTGAACCTGCAGTGCCGGGTTCAGGATGGGTACATCGGCCATTCGGGTTTGCTGCACATGGCGGAAATGCCGTTCCAGCCCCTGGGTGAGTGCATCGATATGGAGATCGGATTCGATGTTCATGTCGTATCAGCGAATTACTCGCCCAGAATCACCATGAATTGTTCTTTTGCGCCGTCGCATTCCGGGCAGCGCCAGTGCTCCGGCAAGGCGCTGAATGGCGTGCCGGCGGCGATCTGCCAATAGTCGTCACCCTCGGTCGGATCGTAGACATGCCAGCAGATCTTGCATTCCATGCGCGCATCGTCGGCCAGACGGGCGGCGTCGCCACCATAAGAACCCTCGAAGGTCTTCATCGGTAGAGTTCCAGGATTTCGTCCAGGCGTTCGGCGCTGTCCGCGAGATCCTCGGCGGCGGCCTGTGCGACCGCGGGTACGTCGACGATTTCGATGGTGTTGAGGATCAGTGCGTCCTGCGAGTTGAAGTATTTGATCCACCAACCATTGGCGTGCGCGGTGCTGCCGATGCGGCAGTTGCCATAGCCGCGTGACAAGATGGTCACCGGGCCGACACCGAGGCGTTCACCGAGCAGCATGAGGTCGCCGTCAGTCAGCGGTAGCAACGACAGGTTGATGGTATGGCCGGGGTCGCCGGGACGGTAATCGTGCAGCTTTTCGGCGAGTTCGACCAATAGGGCCGGTGCGTTCTGGATCGCCGGATCGCCGGTGTCGACGTCGGTATCGATGGCTGCATGAGACGCATCGAACGGGGTGTTGCACACGATATCGGGCACCGCGCCGATTTCGATAGTGTCGCGTATCACCCGCTCATGCGAATCGAAGTGCTGCACGCGCCATATGCCGGCGAGTACGGCCTCCTGGGCACGAATAGGTGAGGGACCGTCACAGGTGACGCTGACCTCGCCTTCGCCCAATGCCTGGTTGACGAAGTCCAGGTCGTCTTCGGTGAGTCCGCCGAGATCGACCACGCCGACCGGTGCATCGGGGCGCCATTGCCTGAGTTCATGCAGCACTTGTTCGAGTACACCTTTGCCTTCGACCACCTGGGTGATCTCTTCGGGCTCGGGCAGTATGGGTTGATGATAGGTCTGCATCTCCGACGGCATGGACAGGTATTCGAGTCCGTCGTCCTGTTCCGACGGTTGGCTGCCGGGGCCGACCGCGACGACGGGGATGTCACGAAACTTATGCATGGGCCTGCTCCAGCGGTTCGTTGACCAGTGGTATTCCGACCCCCGGGTTGTGGCGTGGTTCGGCATTCAGGATCTCGGGGATGCGCTGCATGTATTCCGACCAGTCGCGCACCTTCGAGATCTTGCCGAGGAATCGGCCATCGCGCAGAAAAACCAGGCTCGGCCAGACATGGATGTCGTAACGATGTTTCAACACCTCTTCGACGGACCGGTCGACAACCACCGGCTTGAACCTTGCGGGAAAGGCGCGCACCAACTCGGGCAGGATGACCGCGACATCATTGGCCTCGGGATAGCGCTTGGGGTCACCGCTGAAGAACAGCACTTGGGTGGTCTCGCGTTGTAAAAAGCCTTCGAGATTGTCCGTGGTGACGAGGGGATAACCGTGGTGTTCGATGAGTTGGTCGATCAGGGGTGAAGACATGGTGTTCGTCCTCCTCGAATGGGATTGGCTGACCGATGCGGTCTTGCTGGTTTGTGAGCCCGGCATCAGTCGTTCCGCCGATGGTCGATATCGACCCGGATGCCGCCCGAGTCGAACTGCTGCGGCTTGGGATCGAAAGTGAAGTTGTCGTCGCGCAATACGCGTTCGTCGCCGAGACGACAGGCATTGTGCGAATCCGGTCGTTGGCTTTCGTACGGCTGGATGGCGAGTTGCTCCGGGTGCAATCCGGCATCGCCGGTCAATACCAGCTCTCGCCGCTGATGGCCGATGCTCTTGGATGCCAACCAGGCGAGTGCGGCGTCGATGGCCGGGTCGATTTGTGCACGTACGCTGGGGCGTAGGCTACCGCCGTAGTCTTCCAGCTCTTCCGGTTGCACACCGATTAGTAGGATGTGCTGCGGGTAGTCGCCCATGAGCTCGGCCATTGCCAGCACCTCTTGGAACCCGGTCTGGTGCAGGCTCATCTTTTTGGCGCCCATGAAGCTGGGTACATCGTCGCCTTCGATGCGTTTCAATGTGCCGGGCGGCAGCCCATAGTCGATGGCATCGAATACCACGAGGACGTCCGCATCGCGTACGTGCTGTACCAAATAGATGCCCTGGGTGCCGCCGTCGATCAGTTTGACCTCGTCATCGAAAGCAACCTGCCGGTGTAATTGCTCGACCGCGCGGACCCCGAAGCCCTCGTCGGCCCACAACACATTACCGATACCCAGGATGGTGACCTTGGGTGTATTCATCGTGGCTCCTGGATCAAAAACCCTTTGTCTTCGATACCGGCAAGTAGTGTGCCGATTTGACGCTGATCAATTAAGTAACTGAGTTGACTCGTGATTTCGCACGAATAATTTTGTCGGTTTTTTCTGGGCGGAAAATAGCTTTCCGATAGATCGATCGATTTGGAAAGTTTAGTTCAGTCGGGCCGGCTGTCGACTTTGCGATGGCGCTAAGAGCGGGCGGTGATCATTTCCGAGCTGGAATACGAGTTGCCGAAAGGCCCTTGCAGTCGTACGGATATTTGGCATTGCGATTTGGGCTGGGAAATTCTCTATCGTGTTTTTTCTGCGCTGTCTTTGATGCAAAGCAACTTACCGAAGCATGATCGGGTTTTCCTGACCGGTTTTCGATTCCGTGTGCGCCGAAAACTCCATAAACGACAAAAAACACTGAAAAACAACACAAAATTTCAGCTGGCAGGTTCCTTGCAGAAGTCCGGTCGAAAGCCGTCGGCGATAAAAAACGGGAGAGGCGTATGACCGAGACATTCTACGAAGTGATGCGGAGGCAGGGCATAACGCGCCGCAGCTTCCTGAAGTACTGCAGCCTGACGGCGGCGGCACTGGGCCTGGGTCCGGCGTTCGTGCCGAAGATCGCGCATGCGATGGAAAACAAACCGCGCATTCCGGTGATCTGGTTACACGGTCTGGAATGTACCTGCTGCACCGAATCGTTCATTCGCTCCGCGCATCCGCTGGCCAAGGATGTGATCTTGTCCATGATCTCTTTGGACTATGACGACACCATCATGGCCGCCGCCGGTGAGCAGGCCGAGGCGATCATCGACGAGACCATCGCAAAGTACGATGGCAACTTCATCCTCGCCTGCGAAGGCAATCCGCCGCTGAACCAGGACGGCATGTCCTGCATCATCGCCGGCAAGCCCTATCTCGAACAGCTCAAGCATGCGGCGGCGCATTGCAAGGCGATCATCTCCTGGGGGTCGTGCGCCTCCTACGGTTGTGTGCAGGCAGCCAAACCGAACCCGACCCGTGCGGTACCGATTCACAAGGTGATTCACGACAAGCCGATCATCAAGGTGCCGGGTTGTCCGCCGATTGCCGAGGTGATGACCTCGGTCATCACCTACATGCTGACCTTCGATCAGATCCCTGAACTCGATCGTCAGGGGCGGCCGAAGATGTTTTATAGCCAGCGTATCCACGACAAGTGCTATCGGCGGCCGCATTTCGATGCCGGCCAGTTTGTCGAAAGCTGGGACGACGAGGGTGCGCGCAAGGGTTACTGCCTCTACAAGGTGGGTTGCAAAGGTCCGACTACCTACAACGCCTGTTCCACCACTCGCTGGAACGAGGGCACCTCATTTCCGATCCAGGCCGGGCACGGTTGTATCGGCTGTTCCGAAGACGGTTTCTGGGACAAGGGCTCCTGGTATGCCCGTCTTACCGACATCAAACAGTTCGGCGTCGAGAGCACGGCCGACGTGATCGGCGGCACTCTGGCGGCAACGGTCGGTGCTGCGACCGCGGTGCATCTCGGTGTCAGTGTCGTGAAACGTGCCCAGCAGAAAGGAGACCAGGAATGAGCGTCAAACAGACCCCCAACGGTTACGAGTTGAACGACAGTGGTCGTCGCGTCGTGGTCGATCCGGTCACCCGTATCGAGGGCCATATGCGCTGCGAGGTGAATCTCGACGAGAACAACGTGATTCGTAACGCCGTGTCTTCCGGCACCATGTGGCGCGGACTGGAAGTGATTCTCAAGGGCCGTGATCCGCGCGATGCCTGGGCCTTCGTCGAACGCATCTGTGGCGTGTGCACCGGTTGTCATGCCTTGACCTCGGTGCGCGCGGTCGAGGATGCATTGGGCATCGAGATTCCGAAGAACGCCCATTTGATCCGCGAGATCATGGCCAAGACATTGCAGGTGCACGATCACGTGGTGCATTTCTATCACCTGCATGCGCTCGACTGGGTGAACCCGGTGAATGCGCTCAAGGCCGACCCGAAAGAGACCTCGAAGATTCAACAGCTGGTCTCGCCGAGTCATCCGATGTCGAGCCCGGGTTACTTCCGTGACATCCAGACACGTATCCGCAAGTTCATCGAGTCCGGTCAGCTCGGGCCGTTCAAGAACGGCTATTGGGACAACCCGGCATACAAGCTGCCGCCTGAGGTCGACCTGATGGCGGTTGCGCATTATCTCGAAGCGTTGGATATGCAAAAGGAGTTCGTCAAAGTACATACCGTGTTCGGCGGCAAGAACCCGCATCCGAACTACCTGGTTGGTGGCGTGCCTTGCGCAATCAATATGGACGGTCCGCTATCGGCGGGTGCGCCGTTGAATATGGAGCGGTTGAATTTCGTCAAGGCGCGCATCGACGAGATGAAAACCTTCTGCGACAACGTCTATATCCCGGACGTAATCGGCATCGCCAGCTTCTACAAGACCTGGCTGTACGGTGGCGGTCATGGCGCTAAGAACGTCATGGATTACGGGGCCTATCCGAAGGTCAACTACGACAAGTCGACCGACCAGCTGCCGGGTGGTGTCATCCTCAACGACAACTGGAACGAGGTGTTTCCGATCGATCCACGAGATCCCGAGCAGGTGCAGGAGTTCGTCGCGCATTCCTGGTACAGCTACCCCGACGAAAAAAAAGGCCTGCATCCCTGGGACGGCGTCACCGAGGGCAACTTCGAGCTGGGTGCCGGTACGAAGGGGACGCGAACCAACATCAAGGCTTTGGATGAGAGTGCCAAGTATTCCTGGATCAAGGCGCCACGCTGGCGTGGGCATGCGGTCGAGGTCGGCCCCTTATCACGCTACACCCTGGCCTATGCACAGAACGTCGAATATGTGCAGGAACAGGTCCATCGCAGTGTCGCCGCGTTCAATCAGCTGGCCGGCACCGATGCGGACGCCAAGACGGTGTTGCAGTCGACCATCGGCCGTACCCTGGCGCGTGCGCTCGAAGGCCAGTACTGCGCCGACATGATGGTCGACGACTGGAACGAGCTGATCGCGAACATCAAGGCCGGTGATAGCGCAACGGCCAATATGGACAAATGGGATCCGTCGACCTGGCCCAAGGAGGCCAAGGGTGTCGGTACGGTCGCGGCGCCGCGTGGCGGTCTGGGTCATTGGATCAAGATCAAAGACGGCCGCATCGAGAACTATCAATGCGTGGTACCGACCACCTGGAACGGTTCGCCACGCGATCCGGCCGGCAATATCGGTGCCTTTGAGGCCAGCCTCATGAACACACCGATGGAGCGTCCGGACGAGCCGGTCGAGATCCTGCGCAGTCTGCACAGCTTCGATCCCTGTCTGGCCTGTGCCACCCATGTCATGTCCGAATCGGGTGAGGAACTTACCCGGGTCAAGGTGCGCTGAGGCGCGGAGGAATCACGATGAAATTGAAAGCAATGATTACCGGCATTTTATTGAGCGCACTCAGTTCGTTCGTTATCGCGCATCCCGGACATGGCCCCATCGGTGAGCACGATCATGGTCTGTTGCATCCCTTCGTTGGTCTGGAGCACGTGTTGTTGTTCGCGGCCTTGGGGCTGGCTGCACTGCTGCTACCGCGGTTCCTTGGCTCTCAACGTGATCAGGAGGAATGAGCGATGACGACCATGGCAACCAAGCCGCATGCCGAGCCCGCGGTCTATGTCTACGAGGCGCCGCTGCGCCTATGGCACTGGGTGAACGCCTTGTCGATCGTGGTATTGATCGTGACCGGCTATCTGATAGCCAATCCCTTGCCGAGTGTGCCGGGTGAGGCCAGCGACAACTTCCTGATGGGCTACATCCGCTTCGCCCATTTCGCTGCCGGTTATGTCCTGGCGATCGCCTTTTTGTTCCGGATCTACTGGGCCGTCATGGGTAACCATCATGCACGCCAGTTGTTCGCGCCGTCTTTGTTCAACCGCGATTTCTGGGACGGCGTCTGGCACGAGATCAAATGGTATGCCTTCGCGGTGAAGGAGCCGCGCAAATACACCGGACACAATCCGCTCGCGGTCGTGGTGATGCATTTCCTCTTTCTCTGGCTGCTGGTGTTCATGATCGTCACCGGTTTCGCGCTCTATGGCGAAGGCACCGGCATGGGCACCTGGCAGTACGAGTGGTTCAGTGCCTGGGTGATCCCGCTGATGGGCCAGAGTCAGGACGTGCACACCTGGCATCATCTGATCATGTGGGCGATGGTCTGCTTCATCATCATTCACGTGTACGTCGCGATACGCGAGGACATCATGTCGCGGCAATCGTTGATCAGCACCATGATCAGCGGGTGGCGCATGTTCAAAGACGACCGCCGGGTGGACGACGGCCACTGAGCTTGGTTGGCAAGGCGAGTGGATTGCGGACGATGGGTTTCCGCCGTGTGGCCCGTCGTCCGCATGTCGATACCCATGATCGGTTCGACTTAATGAATGCCGCAGTGTAGGGCGTCGGGTACTCGGGTGTACGGCGTCCGGGACAGCGGCGATCGGGCGTGCCGATTCGACAAGTAACCGACACGGATACTTGGTTAACGCCTGACGGACAGCATGCTGTCGGTGCCCGGGAAAACGGCGCCGGAATGCCTCTCGAGGTGGTAACCAGGTTTCCGCTTTGAGTGGCGTGTTGTTCGGTGTTTTTGCGTCGAGGCGTTTTTTTACCCCCTCTTTTTGAGCTAAGTCACTGTTTCTCCGGATTCCCTCTTTAGGGCATGGTTTTTGCGACTACTGTTCCAATTTTGGCGCGTGCCCTTGCGCCTTTCTATGGTCCCGAAGCGGAGAGTCTTGCATGGCGGAGAACGATTTCGACTATTCGGCGTTGGAGAAACGGCTGGGCGTTTCCCGACGTACTTTTCTCAAGTTCTGTACCGGGGTGGCGGCTTCGCTGGGCCTGGGTACCAGTGCCGCCTATGCGATGGCCGAAGCGGTCGCGGACAAGAAACGCCGCCCGCCCGTCATCTGGCTGCACGGTCAGGAATGTACCGGTCCGACCGAGGCGCTGCTGCGTTCCGAACAGCCTAGCCTCGAACATCTGATCCTCGATCTGATTTCGTTGGACTACCACCAGACCTTGGATGCCGGTGCCGGCCACCATGTCGAAGAGATCAAGCGCCATGTGATGCAGGAGAACAAGGGCAAGTATCTCCTGGTTGTCGAGGGTGCGATTCCGCTGGCGCAGAACGGCATCTTTTGCAAGATCGGCGGTCAGACCATGACCGACGCGACCGCCGAGGCGGCCGAGCACGCCGCGGCGATCGTCGCTTACGGGTCCTGCGCGAGCTGGGGAGGCGTTCAGGCCGCCGCGCCGAACCCGACCGGTGCCGTCGGTGCACCGCAATTCCTGAAGGACAAGACGGTCGTGACCATCCCCGGTTGTCCGCCGAACCCGGCCAACTTCATCGGTACCGTGTTGTTTTTCGTGACCTACGGCAAATTGCCGCCGATCGACGAGCAGGGTCGACCCAAGTGGGCCTACGGTCGTTTGATTCACGAGAACTGCTATCGCCGCCCGCATTTCGATGCCGGTCGTTTCGCGACCGAGTTCGGCGACGAGGGCCATCGCAAGGGCTGGTGTCTGTACAAGCTCGGCTGCAAAGGCCCGGAGACCTACAACAACTGCGCCAGTCTCGAATTCAACAACATCGGTGGTGGTGTCTGGCCGATCGGTGTCGGCCACCCTTGTTTCGGTTGTTCCGAACAAGGTACGGGTTTTCACAAGGCCTTGTTCAGCCTGTCCGATGTCGATACCCATACCCCGCCGAATGCCTTCCCGACCATCGAAGACCGTGAAGGCACGAGCAGCGCGACCGTGACCACGGCCGCCCTGGCCGGCGCCGCGGTCGGCGCGGCACTCGGTGCCTCGGCGGTTGCGGGCAGCAAACTGGGCAAGAAAGAAACCGACCAGGAATGAGCGAGGGCATGTGATGAATCGCAGAGATTTTCTCAAAGCCTCTCTGGGCGGTGCGGCGGCCGCCGCGACCAGCACGAGCGCGGTCGCCCGGCAGAACCTCGAGCCGGCCCCGGAGGCGGTCGGGATGTTGTTCGACACGACACTGTGCGTCGGCTGTAAGGCCTGCGTCACGGCGTGCAAAGCGGTCAACGACATGCCGCCGACGATGATGGGTGACGATGTACAGTGGGACTCGGCGCGCGACTTGTCGCACGAGACCCTGAACGTCATCAAGGTGTACACCAACGGTAATCCGGTGACCAAGGATGCCGAGACCGACGGCTTCGCATTCGAGAAGCGAAGCTGTATGCACTGCGTCGATCCGGGTTGTGTTTCGGTCTGCCCGGTTACCGCACTGATTCGGGATCCCAGGACCGGCGTCGTGAGCTATGACGTCGATGCCTGCATCGGTTGCCGTACCTGCATGACGGGCTGCCCGTACAACGTGCCGCAGTTCGATTACGACAATCCCTTCGGCGCGCTGCACAAGTGCGAGCTCTGTAACCAGAAGGGTGTTGAGCGTATCGACAAAGGCATGATGACCGGTTGTGCCGAGGCGTGCCCGACCGGCGCGACATTGTTCGGTTCGCGCGAAGCATTGCTCGAAGAGGCCAAGCGTCGCTTGGCGCTCAAGCCTGGCGATATTTATAACTATCCGATGGGCGATGTGCGGAATCCATCGCGCACCCATGAGGCCGAGGTACCCGATTACCAGCAACACGTCTGGGGCGAAAAAGAGGCCGGCGGGACCAACGTGATGCATATCTCGTCGATTCCTTTCGAGAAGCTCGGCATGCCGCCCTTGCCGGAGCGTTCGTACGTTTCCATCTCCGAGACCATACAGCACACCCTGTACAGCTATCTGGCGCTACCCGCGGTGGTGTTGGGCGGCCTGAGCTATGTGGTGAAACGCAACATGGATAAAGAAGGAGACGACGAATGAGTCATTACCAGCCTCTGGAACGACGTATCGTCACCATGCCCTTCTTGTTCCTCGGCGTGGTGGCATTGATTGGCCTTTATTACCTGGCCGAACGCTTTTTCTTCGGCATGGGTTCCGTCACCAACCTGAACGGCGGCTATCCCTGGGGTATCTGGGTGGTCTACGACATCGTCGTCGGTACCGCGCTCGCCTGTGGCGGTTATGCGCTCGCCGTGACCGTGTATGTGTTCAATAAAGGTCAGTATCACCCGCTGGTCCGCCCGGCCCTGCTGGCGAGCTTGCTCGGCTATGCGCTCGGCGGTATCGGTGCCTTTATCGACATGGGCCGCTGGTGGCAGTTCTACAACATCTTTCTGCCGTGGCAGATGAACTTCAACTCGGTGATGCTCGAGGTCGGCCTGTGTGTCGCGGCCTACATCATGGTGTTGATGATCGAGTTCATGCCGACGGTGCTGGAGAAGTTCAAGGCCGAAAAGCTGTTGAAGATGCTCAACAAGGTGCTGTTCTTCGTGATTGCCCTGGGCGTGCTGTTGCCGACCATGCATCAGTCCTCGCTCGGTACCATGCTGGTCGCGATGGGTTGGAAGATTCATCCCTTGTGGCAGACGCTGCACCTGCAACCGCTGCTTGCGGTATTGACGGCCTTCACCATGGGTTTCGCGATCGTGGTCTTCGAGGGCTCGCTGTCGTCGGTCGGTTTCCGCCGCAGGCCCGAGACCCATCTGTTGTCCGGCTTGGGTAGATTCATCGTCGGATTGATCAGCATCTATCTCGTGATCCGTTTCGGCGAGATTCTCATCAACGGCAAGTTCGGCCTGATCTTCGCCGGCGACCTCGCCAGTCTGATGTTCATCATCGAGACGGCGCTGTTCGTCTATCCGCTGGTCGTCTTGCTGTCGCCGCGTGCGAGAGAAAACGGGCGTCTGCTGCTGTGGGCTGCGGTAGCCATGCTGTTCGCCGGTTCGCTTTATCGTTTCAACGCCTTCCTGATCACCTACGATCCGGGCCCGGGCTACAGCTATTTTCCGGCCATGCCCGAAATCATGGTGACGGTTGGCTTGGTTGCCATTGAAATCATGATCTTTTTGTTCGTGGTCAAGAAGTTTCCCGTGCTTCCCCGTGAAGAGCATGGGTCGGCGAAAGCCGCTTGAGGCCAGAGATTTAGAGGAGACTCCTTGTGACGACACGTATTACTGTTGATCCGATCACGCGTATCGAAGGCCATTTGCGCATCGATGTCGAAGTGGATGACGGCAAAATCACCAAAGCCTGGTCTTCCGGCCAGATGTGGCGCGGTATCGAAAAGATCCTGGTTGGCCGCGATCCCCGCGAGGCCTGGACCTACACCCAGCGTTTCTGCGGCGTTTGCACCACGGTGCATGCGATCACCTCGGTGCGCGCGGTCGAGAACGCGCTGCAGCTCGAAATCCCGGTCAACGCCCAACTGGTGCGCAATATCATCCAGACCGCGCATGCGATCCAGGATCACATCGTGCATTTCTATCACCTGTCGGCGGTCGACTGGGTGGACGTGGTGTCGGCGCTGGAGGCCGATCCGGTCGCCACGGCCAAGCTGGCCGAATCCTTGTCCGACTGGCATCTGAACGGCCCGCACGAGATGAAGGCGGTGCAGGACCGGCTGAAGACCTTTGTCGGCAGCGGTCAGCTCGGACCCTTCGCCAGCGGTTATTGGGGCCATCCGGCCATGAAGCTGCCGCCCGAGGTGAACCTCCTGGGCGTCGCGCATTACATGCAGGCGCTGGATATCCAGAACAACGCCAACAAGATCGTCGCCATCCTCGGTGGTAAGAGCCCGCACATCCAGAACGTCGCGGTCGGTGGCGTGAGTAACTCCATCAGTCACGATGCGCCGTCGGTGCTGAACATCGAGCGCCTCACGCTGATCAAGAACTTCATCGACAAGCTGGATCATTTCATCAAGTCGACCTACTTGACCGACGTGCCGGCGATCGGCGCCTTTTATCTGGATTGGGCCGGTATCGGCGGCGGTGTGAACAACTATCTGACCGTACCGGACTGTCCGCAGGACACCAAGGGTACGGTGTTCGATCTGCCCGGCGGTTACATCGAGAACGGCGATCTGAGTACGCTCAAGCCGATCACCACCTTCAACGACGAGTACTTCCGCGACGGCGTGGCCGAAAGCTCGAAGCATGCCTGGTACGAGGGCGAGGCGGCATTGCATCCGTACGAGGGTGAGACCGAACCGCAGTACACCGACTTCCAGGACGACGGCAAGTACTCCTGGGCCAAGGCGCCGACCTTCTATGGCAAGCGTGCCGAGGTCGGCCCGCTGGCCGACGTATTGGTGGCGGTGGCCGGCGGAGACGAGCGTTACACCAAATACCTGAACCAGGCGATCGGTACCATGAAGACGGTATCGCAGTTGTCCGACATTCCGTTGTCCGCACTGGAATCGACCATCGGTCGCCATGCCGCCCGCGCGGTGCGTTGCGCGGTCATGATCGACACGCTGCATGTTCAATGGCAGAAGCTGGTCGACAATATCGGCACCGGCGATACCGACACCTTCAATGCACCGGTTTTCCCCAAGGGCGAAATCAAGGGCGTCGGTTTCCACCAGGCACCGCGCGGTACCTTGTCGCACTGGGTGGTGATTAACGACGGCAAGATCAAAAACTATCAGGCGGTCGTGCCCAGCACCTGGAACGCCGGTCCGCGCGATGCGAACGACGAGCCGGGGCCGTACGAGTCCTCGCTGTTGGAAAATCCGGTCGCCGATCCCGAAAAGCCCTTGGAAGTCTTGCGCACCGTGCATTCCTTCGATCCCTGTATCGCCTGTGCGATCCATATGTTCGACAACGAGCAGGAAGAGATCGTACGGGTCAAGGCGCTCTGATCATGGAACGGGGCGGCGCAAAGAAGGTATTGGTCATCGGCATGGGCAATGTCCTGATGCAGGACGAAGGCATCGGCGTGCGTGCCGTCGAGGCACTCGGACACCGTTACCATATCCCGGACGGCGTCACGCTGGTCGATGGCGGCACCACCGGCATGGAATTGTTCGAGCCCATGCGTGAATGCGACCACCTGATCGTCGCGGACGCGGTCAATGCCAATGTGCCGCCCGGCTCCTTGGTGCGTATCGCCAACGACGAGATCCGTGCCTTCTTCCGCACCAAGCTGTCGAACCATCAGCTCGGTCTGTCCGATCTGTTGGCCTTGTTGACCCTCAAGGGCGAGGCGCCCGGACACATCGCCATCATCGGCATGGTGCCGCACTCCTTGGAGAACAAGCTCGGCCTGACGCCGGAGGCGACCGCGGGGCTGGCCGGTATGGTGAAGATGTTGGCCGACGAACTGGCGGGTCTGGGTATCGAGCTGCGCCCGCGTGACGAGGCCGGTATCGGACACTGGCAGCGACAGGCTGCACTGGAGAAGGCGGCATGTGCATAGGCGTACCGATGCAGGTGATCGAGGCCGGCGACTGTATGGCTCTGTGCCGCGGTCCCAACGGTGACGAACACATCAGCATGATGCTGGTCGGCGAGCAGCCGGTCGGCACCTGGGTGTTGAGTCATCTCGGCTGGGCGCGCGAGGTGATTTCGGCCGAGGATGCCGCAAATATCGAAAAGGCCCTCGAAGGGCTCAACGCCATCATGAACGGCGCCGACGAGATCGATGTCGACCGTTACTTCCCGGGCCTGGGCACCCAGAAAGAGGCGAGCTGATGCAAGATCCACAGGCGGCGGCCGAACGTTTTGTCGAGGTGTTCGAAAAGGTGCATCGGGAGCAGATGCAGGGTCTGCCGCTGCTCAATACCCGGCTGCACGTCGAGACCTTCGGTTTTCAGCTGCACGGCGGACGGGTCATCGGCATTCTGATCACCCCCTGGTTGATGAACGTCGTCATGCTGCCCGGCGAAGGCGACGACTGGAACACGGTGGAGTTGGGGCACAAGCAACCGCAGGCGTTCCCGGCCGGTACCTATAAGTTCATGATCAACGAGGTCGACGGCATCGGCCGTTACCAGACCCATTCGCTGTACTCGCCCATGCGCGAGTTCACCAGTCAGGGCCATGCGGTAGCCGCCGCCGAGGCCTTCCTGCGCCAGGCCATGGAGCCTGCTGCCGAAACCGAACACGCCCCCATCGACGAAGATCTGCTCGGTCGCGTCATGCGCGGTGAAGAAACACCGGAGATCGATGTCGACGCACTCGAATCGGTCGCCTTTGGCCAGGACGCCGAACCGCCGCCCGCACGCCCGGTACGCGGGCTCAAGGACATCGGTGTCAAGGTCGAGGAAAAGACCCTCTCGCGTCGTGATTTGCTGCGCGGGCGGATCGGCGACGCCTGAATCGGTTTTTCATGCCAACGGGGGCGCCTGGCGTGCGATTCATGCCATGCCGTCCGAGCCCCATCCGGACGCAGGTGCCTGCCGCCTGCGTCGGACTTCTGGTTTGCCGAGCACGTACGCGTCTTTCGCAATACCGGCGCAATGCCGGTTGTCGGCGTGGTACATCCCGGTTGATTGCACCCGTGCCGGGCACCGGGTAGCCGACTGGTATACTGGCGTCGATAACACCCGGCCGGGAACTCGTTGCCATGGCCGCGAGCCATTGATGATGCTCGAGTGCGGGAGGGAGGCTTTGCGGGCTGGACAGGCCGGTCACACCCGTGAAACGGGTAAGTGCTAACGCGAGGCGGCAACCACGCCAAGCTTGTTTTGAACCGCTTTATGCTGCAATTTGTCGGCCTTGGGGTCCTTTCCAGGTCTTACTGCCAACCTTTCTCGGGATGTTAGACGTATTTTTTACTGTAGACGTGGAGATATGGTGCGACGGCTGGAACGATATAGATGAAAAGTTCCCCGACGCGTTTCGCCGCTACGTCTACGGTCAAACCCGCCATGGTCAATACGGTCTTCCGCACAAGCTCGACGTCTTGGATTCGCATGGCCTGACCGGCGTTTTTTTCGTTGAGCCGCTTTTTTCCACACGCTTCGGTATCGAACCGCTCGCGGAAGTCGTCGGCCTGCTCAATGACGGAAAACAAGAGGTGCAGTTGCATCTGCATACCGAGTGGGTCGATGAATCCGTTCAACCGCTGCTGGGCGATGTGGCTTCCAAGCGACAGTATCTCCGGAACTTCAATCTCGAAGAGCAAATCACCTTGATCGGCGCAGGGGCGAAACTGCTGCATGAGGCGGGTTCTCCTCCCGTCAACGCTTTTCGCGCCGGAAGCTTCGGTTTCAACAAAGACACGTTAACAGCGCTTGCGGCCAACGGTATGTCGTTTGACAGCAGCTACAACGCAAGCATGTTCGGTCTGGACAGCGGTGTCCTGCCCGGCGCCGTGGCGGTAGAACCTGTCGTTTGTGAGGACGTATTCGAATACCCGATGACCGTGTTTCATGACGGTACCGGCGGTTTGCGTCATGCCCAACTTGCCGCCTGTTCCTTCCGCGAACTCGAGGGGTTGCTGTGGAACAGTTTGGCGGCTGAACGAAACGCCTTTGTCATTCTCTCCCACAATTTCGAATTGCTGAATCCCAAAAAGGACCGTGCGGATTGGGTGATGGTCAAACGCTTTGAGAAATTGTGCAGGTTCCTGGATCGGAATCGCGATTGCTTCAATGTCCGTGGATTCGACGGGCTGAGCCCCCGTGTCGTTTCGGAACAGCCTGAACCGCTTTCTTCGCCGCGCTGGAAAACGATCGAGCGCCTGCTGGAACAGTCCTATCGAAGGATTTATCAATGACCTCATGGCGTAGCCAACCCGTCGCATTGCGATTTCAGCTGAGTGACTGGGTGTTCCTGAAACTCTCTCTACCCATGCAGGTGCGCACGGAGAATCTGTTCGACGGCGTTGCGCCGGTGGAGCGTTTGGAGCCCCCGGGCGACGCGCCTGTCGCGGACACCAAAGGGTATGTCATCCGAAGCCTGCCGATGGCAAACGAGGAGCCGACGCTCAGTCGCGTTGGGAACTACCTGTGTTACATCCCCTTACAGTACCTGCATTGCTATATAGACCTGAGCCGGTCTTTCGACGAGTACGTGGAAAAGTTTTCTTCGAAAACGCGCTCGACCATTCAACGCAAGATTCGCAAGTACAAAAAGCACTGCGGCGGTTCGCTGTCCTGGGCCAGTTATTCCAGCCCCGACGACATGTCCGAGTTTCTTCGCCTCGGACGTCAGGTCTCCAAGCTCACTTATCAAGAGCGGTTGCTGGATGTCGGTTTGCCCGATACGGCGTCCTTCAAACAAGAAGCCGTCACGCTGGCGAGTGAAGACCGGGTGCGCGCTTTTATCCTGTTTGACGGGGACAAGCCGGTTTCCTATTTGTATTGTCCCGCCAAGGACGGCGTGTTGATATACGCTTACCTGGGATACGACCCGGATTATCAGAAGATGTCGGTTGGAACCGTATTGCAGTGGCTTGCGCTCGAACAGCTATTCGAAGAAGGGAAGTTCCGCTACTTCGATTTCACCGAAGGGCAGTCGGCCCATAAACGGCTTTTCGCGACCCATCAGCAATTGTGCGCCAACGTCATGTTTGTGAAGCGTGGCCCGGTCAACGCACTGCTGATTTATTCCCATCACTTTACAGATCGGTTTTCGACATGGCTGGGATCCGTTTTGGACAGGCTCGGTCTGAAAGCCAAGATCAAAAGACTGCTCAGGCGAGCATAAATGCCGGATTCGCTGAAAGGGCTTGTCAAGAAACTTGCCCGCCTACTGCTCGGTGAATATTCCCCGTACTACATCTATTGTCTGGCCTGCGATCGGATCGCAGCGTCACAGGCACCGGATCACGAACTGAGCGTGCGGTCGATCGACGATTCGGTTCTGGCGTCGACGGAAAGCGCGGTCATGCGCGAGCAGGCCGACTACTTCGGCGCCGAGTCCTTGGGGTTCGGGTGTTTCCTGGAAGATCGCCTCGTCGGTCTGTGTTTTTATTGGTACGGCGATCGCTACCGGCAACGTAATTTCTGGCCGTTGCAGGATGGCGAGGCCAAGCTGGTGCAAATCATCGTGCTGCCAGAGGCCCGCGGTCGCGGTGTTGCGACGATGCTGATCGACAGGTCGGCCGTGGAAGTGGCGAGGCAGGGATTTCGGAAGCTCTACGCAAGGATCTGGCACTCGAATGTCCCGTCGCTCAGAGCCTTTGAACGTGCGGGATGGCAGCGGATCGCTTTGGTCGTCGAGATCAATCCGTTCCGATCCGCACGTCCTATCCGGTTTTGCAAGCGACTCCGTTAAGGGCGGCGCGATAGATCGATTCGCACGTCGCGGGCGCGGCTTTTCCGTCACGGCCGCCTTTTCGCGACCTCTTTACGGGACGCGTCCGGCGTTTCCCGCCGTCATCGGACACGTGCGGCCGATTCCGCCCGTACAATACCCGGATGCCGGCCCGGGCAATCCCATTGTCGGACATAGTCGACAATGTGGACACTTCGCGCGACAAAGCCGCGTTTTTCGGGTCGCAGGTTCGCCGCGACGGTTGAAAAAACGGATGGCATGATCCCTGCACCGGGCATGACAAAACAACTCTCAAGGTTTTGTCATGAGTGCCAACATCAGTATCGATTTCATCACCCATACTTTTAAAGGCCAGCCGGCCCCGACGCTCGAGAACATCGAATTGCGCATCCAGCCGGGTGAGCGCGTCGCGTTGATCGGCCGCAGCGGTTGCGGCAAGTCGACCTTGCTGCACATGCTGGCCGGGCTGTTGATGCCGTCCGAGGGTTGTGTACGTATTCATGGCCATCAGGTCAGCCGCCCCAGCGCCAAGTGGAACATGATGTTCCAGAAGCCCTCGCTGTATCCCTGGATGAGCGTGCGCGAGAACGCCGAGTTGGGTCTGGTGTTCGCCGGGCAGCGCGACAAGGACAAGATCGACCGACTGCTCGCCCTGGTCGGTTTGAGCGACAAGGCCGAGACCAATGTGCAAAGCCTGTCCGGCGGCCAGCAGCAGCGCGTGGCGCTCGCCCGTTCCCTGGCGACCTCGCCCGAACTGCTGCTGCTCGACGAACCCTTCTCCGCGCTCGATGCCTTCACCCGGTCGTCATTGCAGGACGAAGTCGCACAGATCGTCGGTCGCGAGCAACTGACCATGGTCATCGTCACCCACGACATCGACGAAGCGGTGGCGATGGCCGACCGCGTCCTCATCATGGCGGCCAACCCCGGGCGTATCGTCGGTGAGGTGAAGGTCGATTTGCCGTTTCCGCGCAATCGCGCATCGGCTCAGTTCAGCCGTGCGCGCGAGGGTCTGATGACCCGTTTCGAACAACTGGTGGGTGGTGACGGCGACCGCTCACAGCAACAGAAAGAACCGGACGACGCGAATGCGGACGCCCAGCAAGCCGCCTGAGATCCCCAACGCAGTTACAGGACAAGCATCATGAGCAACGACGACGATCTGAAGTATTTGCAGACGCATGAGATGAGCCGGCGCGATTTCATGCTCGACGCCATGGCCATGGGCGGCCTGGCCGCCGGCATGACACTGCCCGGCATGGGCTGGGCGAATATGACTCCGCCCGATGACGAGGTCGTGCGCATCGGCTATCTGCCGATCACCGACGCGACCGCCCTGCTGGTCGCGCACGGCATGGGCTTTTTCGAAGACGAAGGTCTGAAGGCCGAAAAGCCGACCCTGATCCGCGGCTGGTCGCCGTTGGTCGAAGGCTTCGCTGCCGGCAAGTTCAATCTGGTGCATTTGCTCAAGCCGATCCCATTGTGGATGCGCTACAACAACGGCTTCCCGGTCAAGGTGATGTCGTGGGCGCATATCAACGGTTCGGCCTTGATCGTCGGCAAGCACACCGGTGCCGAGGATTTCAAAGACCTGGGCGGTATGCAGATCGCGGTGCCCTATTGGTATTCCATGCACAACATCGTGTTGCAGATGGGGCTGCGCGAGGCCGGCCTGAAGCCGGTGATCAAGGATCAAAAAGCACCCCTGGCCAAGGACGAGGTCAACCTGATGATCATGCCGCCGCCGGATATGCCGCCGGCGCTCGCGGCCAAGAAGATCGACGCCTTCATCGTCGCCGAGCCGTTCAACGCCTTCGGCGAAATGAAGGCCGGCGGCAAGATGCTGCGCTTCACCGGCGACATGTGGAAGAACCATCCGTGCTGCGTGGTGTGCATGAACGAGCAGACCGTCGCCGCCAAGCCGGAATGGACGCAGAAGGTCATGAACGCCATCGTGCGTGCCGAAGTCTATGCGCAACAGAACAAGGAAGAGGTTGCGATGATGATGTCCAAGGACGGCAAGCGCTATCTGCCGATGCCGGGCAAGGCCGTGGTGCGTGCGATGACCTACTACGACGAGTCCAGCTATGCGACGCCGCATGCGATTCGCAACAAGGCCGAGTTCGGCAACGGCCGGATCGATTTCTCACCCTATCCTTATCCGTCCGCCACCAAGCTGATCGTCGAGGCGATGAACGAGACCCTGGTCGGCGGCGACACCACCTTCCTGAACGGTCTGGATGCGCAGCATGTGGCCGACGACCTGGTCGACTACAAGCACGTGCGCGTGGCGATGGAAAAACACAAGGGCTGGGAGACCGCGCCCGGCGTCGATCCCGCCAATCCGTTCGAGCGTGAGGAAGTGGTGAAGATATGAGTACGCCAGAGTCGGTCGTGACCGCGGGCATGCACCGCGGAACGACGGCCATCGATTGGGCGCGGTTCGGGAAAGGACTGTTGGCGGGGCTTGCCTATCCGATCATCGGCATCACCGCCTTGCTGGCGATATGGTGGCTGGGCGGCTGGGTGATTGCGAGCAATCCCGACACCGAGCCGTTCGCCGGATTCGCGCCCGAGCCGGCATTCGCCCGCCTGCTGGAACTCATCGCCAACGGTTATGTGCTCGAGGCCAGTCTGCCGAGTCTGGAACGTATCGGCCTCGGCTTGCTGTGGGCGATCGTGATCGGCGTGCCGGTCGGGGTCGGTATCGGTATCTATGCCGCGTTGCGCGAGATCACGCATGTGCCTTTTCAGTTCCTGCGAATGATCTCGCCGCTGGCATGGATGCCGATCGCGGTGCTGGCTTTCGCGACCTGGGATGGCGCCATCGTGTTTCTCGTTGCCGTTGCGGCGGTCTGGCCGGTGTTGTTCTCGACCGCGCAGGGTGTGCGCCGGATCGATCCGCTGTGGTTCAAGGTCGCCAAGAACCTGGGTGCCGACGGCTTCCAAATGTTGCGCCGGATCATCCTGCCGGCGATCGGGCAGGATATCTTCGCCGGCATTCGCCTCGCGGTCGGCGTTGCCTGGATCGTGTTGGTCCCCGCGGAATACCTCGGGGTGACCAGCGGGCTCGGTTACGCCATCAACGATGCCCGCGATACCCTGGAGTACGACACGCTCGCGGCGATGGTCGTGGTGATCGGCGTGATCGGGTTCGTGCTCGACGGTATCTGCGTCACGCTGATCAAACGCTTTAGCTGGCATCACCAGGATTGAGGTTTCCCGGCAAGGACGCCGCACCGATTTATAGCGTGTCCGGGCACCAGGCTGGTGCGATTCCGTGTGCGACTGCCCGCCCGGATGCGTCCGTTTCATGAACACAAACGTTTGAAAACCCGAATGTTCCGGTCATCTTCTCGTTGGCTGGCCCCGGTTTTGCAGTACATGTTGTGTCGACAATGTCAGGAGTGGACGATGGGCAGCGATGTATTTGCCTTGACCCCTGAATCGGAACTGCTGGTGGTGCAGGAGGCAGCCCGGCTGATAACCAAATCAACGGACCCCGAACCCGCGATCCAGGGCATTCTTCGCCTGCTGTCGCAATTGCTCGGCCTCAATCGGGGACGGGTGTTGTTGCCGACGCCGGGCAGCGGCACCCTGGAGATTCGCTTTGCCTACGGACTGACGTCGGGCGAACGCGAGCGCGGACGTTACGGCGTTGGCGAGGGTGTGACCGGCAAGGTCTACCAGAGCGGTCAACTGGCCCTGATCCAGGACATCGACGACGAACCGACCTATCTGGCGCGCGCCGTCGATCGCACCACCCTGCCGAACGAGGCGGTCGCCTTCATTGCCGTGCCGATCGTGATCGAGGAATTCCCGGTCGGTGTACTGGCGGTGCATCGTTTGCGTCAGCGCGAACGACCTTTTCAGCGCGACGTCGCCTTGCTGCAGGTGCTGGCGACTTTCATCGGTCAGGTGCTACGCGTCAATGAAATGATTGCCGAACGTACCGCACATCTGATGTCCGAGAATCAGCTGCTCAAGAACAAGCTGCAGAGCAGGGGGGCGCGTTACGGGATCATGGGTCAGAGTCCGGCACTGCACCAGGCGATCCAACAGGCCTTGCAGGTGGCGCGCACCGGCACCACGGTGTTGCTGCTGGGCGAATCCGGTACCGGCAAGGAACGTTTCGCGCGCATGCAGCATCTGGCCAGCGAACGCGCCGAGGGGCCGTTCGTCAGCATCAATTGTGCGGCGATCCCCGCCAGCCTGATCGAGTCCGAACTGTTCGGTCACGAGAAGGGCGCCTTTACCGGCGCGACCGGCATGAAGCGCGGCAAGATCGAGCTGGCGTCGAACGGTACCTTGTTTCTGGACGAGATCGGCGATCTCGATCTGGAGCTTCAGGCCAAGCTGCTGAAAGTGCTCGAACACAAGGTGATCCAACGGGTCGGCGGCAGCAAGGAGATCCCGGTCGATGTGCGCATACTCGCGGCCACCCACAAAAACCTGCAGGAAGCCGTCAACGACAATCGCTTTCGGCTCGATCTGTTCTACCGCCTGAACATTTTTCCGATTCGTTTGCCGCCGTTACGCGCGCGTCAGGGCGATGTGCCCATCCTGGCGCGCTACTTTCTCAACACCGCCAATCAGGAGTACGGCCGCAAGCTGATCTTCGGCCCCGGCGCCATCGAGATGCTCGACGGTTACCCCTGGCCGGGCAATATCCGGCAGTTGGAGAACCTGGTGAAACGCGCGGTGTTGATGTGTACCGACAAACAGATTCCCCGCGAACTGATCAAACAGATTTTGATCGATGAAGATGGCGTGAACTCGCCCGATACGCACGCCATGGGCACGGTATCGCCGAAGGCGCAGGACAATCCCCCGGCCGCAGACGACTTTGCCGGTACATCCTTGACGGAGGGATTGCGGCCGTATGCGCGGGTGAGGGAAGACGAGGGCGCGCGCATCGTCGAGGCCTTGCGTCGCCACCAGGGCAACAAGACCCGTGCCGCCATGGGCCTGGGTATGACGCCGCGCCAGCTTCGTTACCGAATCCAAAAGCTCGGCTTAAAGGTTTAGTCCTCGGCGTGTCGCCGGGTTCGCTCAGGTGCGGCTCGACAATCGAACCCCACCGGGTGCAAGACGCGGCCGAATCCCGGGCGAGACACCAGCCTGCCTGAAGTCGGGTCGCCTTATCTGGTAGCGGGTTCGGTAGTGGACCGGTGGTCAGACCGCTGGGGTCTGAATTTTATCTGTAGCACGAAGTACATCCAGGGCGTCTACATTTAGTTTTTTGAGTTGGATGTTCTTTGTTTTTCAAAGCCCCGTCGCTCGGTCATGCCAAGGCATGTTTTGTCCTGAATGGCCGGCCTTTCCAAAAGGGGCGCGATGCCGAGTCGGTTCGCAACACGTCAGTTTGCGTTGACAGATCCTAGTTCATGGGAGGGAGCATATGTTAGAGCCCATTGGTGAATCGACCGGTTCCCACGCGCCGAGCGACGACGAGTTGTCGCAACTGGATGCCTGGTGGCGCGCCGCCAACTATCTCGCCGCCGGTATGATTTACCTGCAGGCGAATCCCTTGCTGCGCGAACCGCTCAAACCCGAACACATCAAACGCCGTCTGCTCGGCCATTGGGGCGCCAGCCCCGGTCTTGCGTTCATGTATGCGCATCTGAACCGCATGATTCTGAGACACGATTTGGATGCCATTTTCCTGGCCGGCCCCGGTCATGGTGCGCCCGGCGTACTGGGGCCGGTGTACCTCGAGGGAACCTACTCGGAGATTTATCCCGAGATGGGTGAAGACGAAGAGGGCATGCGGCGTTTTTTCAAGCAGTTTTCTTTCCCCGGCGGCATCGGCAGCCATTGCACGCCGGAGATGCCCGGTTCGATCCACGAAGGCGGCGAACTGGGGTACAGTCTGTCGCACGCGTTCGGTGCCGCTTTCGACAATCCGGAGCTTCTGGTTGCCGTGGCGGTCGGCGACGGCGAGGCGGAGACCGGTCCGTTGGCGACGGCCTGGCATTCCAATAAGTATCTCAATCCCATTCGCGATGGCGCGGTACTGCCGATTCTTCACCTGAATGGCTACAAGATAAACAACCCCACCTTGCTGTCGCGCGTGAGTCACGAGGAGTTGGATCAACTCTTCCGGGGTTACGGTTGGACGCCCCATTTCGTCGAAGGCGACGACCCCATGCCCATGCATCGGCAGATGGCGGCGACCCTGGAAACCTGTCTCGCCGAGATCCGGCAAATCCAGAAAGCCGCGCGCGACAGCGGTTCGGCGACACGCGGCCGTTGGCCGATGATCGTGTTCCGCACGCCCAAGGGCTGGACCGGCCCCAAGGCGGTCGACGGTCGCAAGGTCGAGGGCTTCTGGCGTGCGCACCAGGTGCCGCTGTCGGGGGTGCACGACAATGCCGAGCACCTGGAGCAACTCGAAGCCTGGTTGAAGAGCTATCGTCCCGACGAGCTGTTCGACGACACCGGCCGGCTCAAACCGGAACTATGGGCCCTGGCGCCTACCGGCCGGCGCCGCATGAGCGCCAGTCCGCATGCCAACGGGGGCCTGTTGCGTCGGCCGCTGCGTCTGCCGGCATTTCGCGACTATGCCGAAACCCTGCCCGGGCCGGCACGGGAAGAGGCCTTCAACACCAAGGCGCTGGGACGTTTCCTGCGCGATGTCATGTCCCGCAATATGGACAACTTTCGTGTGTTCAGCCCGGACGAAAACACATCCAACAAACTCGATGCCATCTATGACGTCAGCAAGAAACTCTGGCTGGCCGACTATCTGCCGGAAGACGCCGGCGGCGGAGAACTCTCGCCGGACGGACGCGTGTTGGAGATGTTGTCGGAACATACCCTGGAAGGTTGGTACGAAGGTTATGTGTTGACCGGCCGGCACGGCTTCTTCTCCACCTACGAGGCCTTCGTGCATGTCATCGATTCGATGTACAACCAACATGCGAAATGGCTGGCCATTTGCGAAGAAATCCCCTGGCGTGCGCCCATTGCATCGCTGAACCTTTTGATTACGTCCACGGTCTGGCGCCAGGACCATAACGGCTTCACGCATCAGGATCCGGGCTTTCTCGACGTGGTGGTCAACAAAAACCCGCAGGTCACGCGGATCTATTTGCCGCCGGACGTCAATACGCTGTTGTCGGTGGCCGACCATTGTCTGCGCAGCCATGATGACATCAACGTCATCGTTGCCGACAAGCAGTCGCATCTGCAGTACCTCGACATGGACGCCGCCATCAAACACTGCACCAAGGGTGTCGGTATCTGGGACTGGGCCAGTAACGACCAGGGTGGCGAGCCGGATGTGGTCATGGTGGGGTGTGGCGATATCCCCACGCAGGAGGCCTTGGCCGCGACGGCGTTGCTGCGGGAGATGTTTCCGGATCTCAAGATCCGCTTCATCAACGTCGTGGATCTGTTCTGTATGCAATCCGCCGGCGAGCATCCGCACGGCCTGTCGGACAGAGACTTCGATAGTTTGTTCACGGTCGACAAGCCGATCATTTTCAACTTCCACGGTTACCCGTGGCTGATCCACCGGCTGGCCTATCGCCGCACCAACCATCGCAATCTGCATGTGCGCGGCTACAAGGAAAAAGGCAATATCAACACGCCGCTGGAACTGGCCATCAACAACGAAATCGACCGGTTCAGCCTCGCGATCGACGTCATCGACCGCGTGCCGCGTCTGCAGGTGGCGGGCGCGCATGCCAAGGACCGGCTAAGGGACATGCAACTCGATTGTCGGCATTATGCTCATCGTCATGGCGTCGACAAGCCCGAGATCCGGGAATGGCGGTGGCCCGGGTGACGAAACGTCTTTTTATGTCTTCGGTGGTGCGGCGCGTTCCAAGGCATATGGACGGGTTACTGCCGACCAATTAATCCGGAACGCTGGAAAGGCGAGTGCACCACCACATGGTTTGCCGTGTGGTGTGTCGCTCGGCCTATCCGGCTGAACAATTCTCCGAAGGCGACATCGGCATTTACGTGCTTTGCATGCAAATTCGCAGGATCCCTCTCGTATCTGCTGAAGTGATGCCGCAAGAGTCAGCACCGGCTGCGTCAAAGCACCGGTATGCTGATGACGACTTTTTCTAAAGTGTCTGTTTTTCGACTCGATTTTTTCTGCATAATGTTGCTGTGGGGGTGATAGGCAAACTTTGTCTGTGTCATTTCACACGGAGTCTGTCTATTTCGCTGTTGGGCAGCAAAGTAAAGGAGATACATTATGAAAAAAACAATGCTATGGCTGGCACTTGTTTTCGTTTTCTTTGTGGGAAAGGTGCAAGCTCAAGAACAACAAGCAGATTCTCCACCGGCGTATTTTCCTTCGCCGTATAGTCATACACCAAATAATCAATCAACAAGTCCACCGTTCTATCCATATCCCCCATATCCTGTTCCGCCACATCCTAACGGTGGGTATTACTGCGGCCCATCCGGCATGTGCGGCCCGGAGCCTTGGGGAGGATACCCAGGCGGTGGTACTGGTGGAGGTGGACCAGGCGACAATCCTCAGTATTCCGTCTGTGATTGGAATCCTTGCCTATGTCAGCCATGCACATACTGAGAAAGACGGAGTGGTGCGCAAGGAAGTTTGAGCACTCTATAAAACTAGTTGCAGTACTAGTTGCCGCAGCGTTTACATTGAATCAGTATTTTTCGCATTTGGAGGAGGGCCAGGTTAAAGAAACTCTTGGGTTCTATAAGCGGCTTTCCTCAAATCCTTTGTTCGATGCAAGAATGAGCTTGAATGAGGCATGGGAAACTAAGTGGCCCTTAATAAGTGCAAAGTTTTCGAAGCCAAAAACTAAAGAAGAATCGGCACACCAGCTCAAGCAGTGGAAAACTGAAGTTGTGAATTTTATTTCTTCAAACAAGTTATCTTCGGCGACGGCTGAGTTATTTGATTATTACAATGCCTTGCAGGTATGTATTGAGAATGATATCTGTGATAAAGCAACTGCACAAAGTCTGATAAAACCAATGGGAATAGAGTTTGTTCAAAACAATTGCGCATATATAGCTCATATGCGGTTCGATCGGAAAGATAGTGACTTCGGTGAAAAGGCGCTTCGTTTCACATCCAACGCATGTAACCCAAAGATATATGAGTGAATTGCCCAACAAGTGCATCCAGCGGACGCGCCAAAGGCGCGCGCCGCTGATGCTTGGCGTTAGGCAAACGATTAGGAGAAAAAATGAAAACCTTCGTAATATCCTTTGCGTTATTACTTGTTTCAAGTATGTCACTTGCTCAAGAAACAAGTGACTTTCTTACCATTCAAAATATTAGAACCTATGAAAGTGGTTTTATTGTTAAAGTGGCAGAGAATGTAAATCCAAACTGTGGCTACCCTAGCACTCTTCAACTTTATTTGAATACCTCGGTAAATTACCAAGCGAGCACAAGTCTTTTTTTGTCTGCTTTCGCTATGGGACAAAAAATAAAGGCTTATTATTCAGGATGCAATGCTGACAAAAGAAGTAGTGGAAGCGGTAATGTTCACGTAACGGGTTGGGAAGTTCATCCTCAGTAATCTCTAACACGCATCAAGTCGTTCGCCTTCGGCTCACTGGGACGTGCCACCGCTGCGCGGCGGCCCGCCCCATATGCTGGGCGTTAGCTGTCAGATGGGTAGCGGGATTAAGAAAGGAATACAGATATGAACATAAAAGGAATCACACCTCTTTTCCTTTGCGCGTTTATTACCGGGTGCGCTGCACCGAAGTACAACTATCGCCCTGTAGCAATGGAAGTAAGTGAGCCTCCGATTGGTAGCATCAATACCATATACGTCGGTGATGTTCTACTAAAACAGGGAAGTTACACAGAACACGATTCAATTTATGTGCAAGAGGATCAGGGCATAGGTTGGGCGTATACGATATTAAATGGGTATTATTTGAAGCAAGGCGATGATGAAGCCAGTGCATTCTATAAACCTGCACCAGGGTCAGATGGTGGTGGCGTTGATAAGGCAGCAATAGCTGATCCTTGGAAAAGCATTCAAGCATATAAACAGGAACAAAAGCTCTGTGTGGTAACAGTATTTAACATGCAGGTATGTGAAGAAGGGGCAAGCTTTTCCAGGCAGAAGAAACCGGTGCTTCGAGGCGATGCATTTCAGCAAACCCTCATCTACAGTGGAAAAATTGGAAACAAAATCAATATTGGATACCGCGAATTTTCCGGCAATATGGCTAGGCCGGCGTTCAATAATGATGTCGAGTACGACTTAGGAGCCTCCAACACTATCGGCTACAAGGGCGCCACGCTGGAAATTCTGGAGGCTACAAATGAGTTCATCAAGTATCGGGTCATCCGAAATTTTAATGCCGCGAAGATTTGGCCCTAACAAGGACTTCCCGAACTCCGCAAGCTAACGTTTGCTTCGGCTCCTTAACCATGGGCGTTATATCTCATCAGAGCGAAGCGCTCGGATGATCATGTCTTCGACTTTCGGTGTTGCTTGGGAAAAGTAGAGTTGCATTTCTGGGTGCTTGCTCTTGAAAACTCTGAAAACCTCATCCGCAAAAGCTTGACCGATCTGGTCTATGCCTGAAAAGTCAAAAATCACAATCTTGAATCGATCAACACGCGCGAGCAGTCTTTTGGCCTGCGATCTAGATACCAAAAGCTCATTCCCGTATCGCGCCATAGTCACTGGCACTACAGTCTTCTCAAATCCGTATTCACTACCAGAAGCATACTTGTCGAATACTGATTTAACGGTTCTTGAAGAGTTATTGGTTAGTTGCATGAAAACAGTTGTTCCGCTTCGCGGGGTTTCCCGCTCCATGATCCAGTCTTCCGGTTTGCTAAACTCATGTGAAAAGTAGACGCCACCTGACAGAATCGCGTATTCGTCAAACATTCGAGAGGAAAAGAAAATACCCTCGCCAGTGTGGTTTTCCGGGTCGGTAGTGAGCTTTCCTTTTGCTAGCTCAAGCACGGCATGCCTCTCATCGTGAAGATTCATGAGGCGTTGAATCCGTAAGAAGATTCCCTCTCCATTGTCCGTGATCGTTATCTGAGTGAATGCTGAATTCTTTTCTATAGATACTAGTGCATGCTGACCTTGGGAGTGGTCAATGGCATTGTTGAGCATCTCCGTGAATCCGTAATTCCATATGTCAATTACGTTATCAGGTAGTGCGCCAAGCCTCGGTAGAACAAACTCCCTCCAAACCAAGTCCTCCTCCAAGTCTAAAAGCTGGAAGTTCTCAGAGGTGATGATTTCTGGATGAAGTTTGTACACGCGATTCCGTGTATTGCCTTCTGCGACCAGCGCCTTTTGGGTAATTAAACGTTTTATGTGGTTGTTAACAGCCTGTCGCGATATTTCGAACTTCTCCGACGTAAGCGCTACAATCGAGCTTGGGTGTGCGGATACATTGTCAACGATGAATTGCCGGATGGTTTCCCCACGGCTCCGTACGCCCACCATCAGTTCGCTCCTTGTCAAGGTTATCACCGATTATTGTCAATATAATGGTGCGCATTGTCAAGGTTAGCCTAGAAAACATGAAATATAACAAGGGGTTCAAGCCACTCGCTATGCTCGCTCGGACATCTGGTACTCCGCGGCTTTTCCGCCATGTTTGCGCGAACGTCGCTCCATACCAGCCGCCGCTTAACTGGGCGTTAGCCCCAAGGAAGAGAAATGAGTCCAGGATTAACCATTGCAGTCACTTTTTCGCTCTATGGCTTAGTGCCCGGAGCGATCTTGTTGTTCATGCTCAATTCCTTTAAGCGTAAGTTTCATCTTTACTGGATTTTCGGTCTATTGTTCATCGGAATTGGTGCCGTGTTGATTGCAATGAGTGAGCAGCTTATCCACGCCACAGCAGAATGGCTCTTGAATAACCCTGAGGCGGTTGCCCAGTCACAAGGCGCCGAAGCAATTTTGCATACAAAAATTTGGGGTTACGTTATTCCTGCTCCTTTAATTGGTTTGGGTATCAATTTAGTCACAGAATTTATTTTACGTAGTGATTCTAGAAATCAAGTTGAACATTAGAAAAGAGGAATTCAGGCTAACAAGCATTATGTCGTTGCCCTATCGGGCAACTGGGACGTCGCGGCAAGCCGCTCCTATGCTTGGCGTTAGAAGTGATGGTGAAGCCTGAGCATCAAGTCGAAAAGTACGCGTTCCTACGCTTGTACGATCAAGACTTCGAAATGGCGTTGCACACGATCAAAGTATTGAAACGCTATCGAAAAAGCGATGTACGGTTTCCGCTTCTGCGAGATATCGTTGTTTCGTACTGCAGGCCATTTACCGAGAGCCGGGGTATCGGGATTAAAAAGGATTTCTTAGACAACCGATTTCCGGATGAAGAGATGGAGGAACTGCACGAGGAGCTTTTGAAGCTAAGGAAGCAGCTTTTCGCACATACTGACCTCAGCTACAAGCAACCCAAAATCTCAAACTGGTCAACTGAGCAGAAGAAGTGGTTTCCGGTGTCGTTCAAGGGCTTCGATTATCAGGCACTCGATTCAAAACTCCCAAAGATTCAGCGGCTAATTCAGTGCACCCAGTCGAACCTAAGAGAAAAGATCGCCGAGTATGAAAACCACTTCTAACCAGGGGATCTTTACCCGAAAAAGTAGACACCTCCAACTAACGTAAGTGGAGGTGAGAAGTGCCGAAGGCGGGACCGAAGAGAACACAGGAGTACAGTCAGGAG
>JANQLO010000072.1 GCA_028280505.1 Chromatiales bacterium
TCGTGATCGCCGCCGTCAGCGTCGTCTTACCGTGGTCAACGTGACCGATCGTGCCCACGTTAACGTGCGGTTTTGTGCGTTCAAATTTTTCCTTGGACACCGTTGTACCCCTTATCTAACTGACAGGCCGTGCAATCACTAACCGTTACTGTTTCTTCATGATCGCCTCAGCAACACTGCTGGGCACTTCGTTGTATTTGGCGAATTCCATGCTGTAAGACGCGCGACCCTGAGTCGAACTGCGCAACGAGGTCGCGTAACCGAACATCTCGGCGAGCGGCACCTCGGCCTTGACCAACTTGCCGGTCGGGCCGTCTTCCATACCCTGGACCATACCGCGACGGGAGTTCAGATCGCCGATCACGTCGCCCATGTACTCTTCCGGGGTCTCGACCTCGACCTTCATCATGGGCTCGAGAATGACCGGCTTGGCCTTCTGCACACCGCTTTTGAAACCCATGGAGCCCGCGATTTTGAATGCGTTCTCGTTCGAGTCGACCTCGTGGTAGGAACCGTCGTACAAGGTAACTTTGACGTCGACGACCGGATAACCGGCGATAACGCCGCCTTCCATTGCCTCCTGGACGCCTTTGTCGACGGCCGGGATGTATTCCTTCGGCACCACACCGCCGACGATCTGGTTGACGAACTCGTAACCGTCGCCCGGCTCTTGCGGCTCGATCTTCAGCCAGACATGACCGAACTGACCGCGACCACCCGACTGACGTACGAACTTGCCTTCGGATTCCGTGCTGGCGCGAATGGTTTCGCGATAAGCCACCTGCGGCGCACCGACATTGGCCTCGACCTTGAATTCGCGTTTCATGCGGTCGACGAGAATATCGAGGTGCAGTTCGCCCATACCGGAGATAATGGTCTGTCCGGACTCTTCGTCGGTATGCACACGGAACGACGGATCCTCCTGCGCCAGACGGCCCAGGGCGATACCCATCTTTTCCTGGTCGCTCTTGGTTTTCGGCTCGACCGCGACCGAGATGACCGGCTCCGGGAACTCCATACGCTCGAGCGTGATGATGTTGTTGACGTCGCACAGCGTGTCACCCGTGGTGACATCTTTCAGGCCTACCGCCGCGGCGATATCGCCGGCGCGAACCTCTTTGATCTCTTCACGCGAGTTGGCATGCATCTGCAGGATACGGCCGACACGCTCTTTCTTACGCTTCACCGGGTTGTACACAGTGTCGCCGGAATTCAGCACACCCGAGTAACAACGGAAGAAGGTCAGCGAACCGACGAACGGATCGGTCGCGATCTTGAATGCCAGCGCGGAGAAGGGCTCGTCATCGGACGAATGACGCTCGGCCTCGGACTCGTCGTCGAGGATACCCTTGATCGACGGCACGTCGGTCGGCGCCGGCATCAATTCGATGACCTTGTCCAACATGGCCTGCACGCCTTTGTTCTTGAACGCCGTGCCACAGGTCATCGGGACGATCTCGAGCGCAAGGGTGCGCAAACGCAGACCCTCGATGATTTCGTCCTCACTGAGCTCACCCCCTTCGAGGTATTTCTCCATGAGCTCTTCGGTGGCCTCGGCCGCGGCCTCGACCATTTTCTCGCGCCACTCGTTGCAAGTGTCGACCAGATCGGCGGGGATATCGAGGTACTCGAACTGAGCCCCCATGTTTTCCTCGCTCCACTTGATCGCCTTCATCTTGATCAGATCGATGACGCCGGCGAAATCTTCCTCGGCACCGATCGGCACCTGGATCGGCACCGCGACCGCGCCCAGGCGATCTTCGAGCTGACCGACAACACGGAAGAAGTTCGCGCCCATGCGGTCCATCTTGTTGACGAAGGCCATGCGCGGCACTTCGTAACGATTGGCCTGGCGCCATACCGTCTCGGACTGGGGCTGAACGCCACCGACGGCACACAGCACGAAAACCGCGCCGTCGAGCACGCGCAAGGAACGCTCCACCTCGATGGTGAAATCGACGTGCCCGGGGGTATCGATGATGTTGATACGGTGCTGGGGGAACTGCTGACCCATGCCGCTCCAGAAGCAGGTGGTCGCAGCCGACGTGATGGTGATACCACGCTCCTGCTCCTGCTCCATCCAATCCATGGTCGCAGCGCCGTCGTGTACTTCACCGATCTTGTGAGAGACACCGGTGTAGTAGAGCACACGCTCGGTCGTGGTCGTCTTACCCGCATCGATGTGAGCCATGATGCCGATATTGCGATAACGCTCAATGGGTGTGGTACGTGCCACTGTCTTATCCCGCCCCGTAATGTAAAAGAACGATTGAGCTGGTAACTACCAGCGGTAGTGAGAGAACGCCTTGTTCGCCTCAGCCATACGATGAGTTTCTTCCTTCTTCTTGACCGCCGCACCCTTGTGCTCGGACGCGTCAAGCAGCTCACCCGCCAAACGGGCCGCCATCGACTTTTCGCTGCGCTTGCGCGCAGCATCGATCAGCCAGCGCATCGCCAGTGTATTGCGACGAATCGGGCGAACCTCGACCGGCACCTGGTAGGTCGCACCACCAACACGACGCGACTTGACCTCGACCACCGGGCGCACGTTTTCCAGCGCCTGCTCAAGCGTGTCCATCGGATCGCCGCCACGCTTGTCGGTTACGGTATCCAGCGCGCCGTAGAGAATACGCTCGGCCACGGCCTTCTTGCCGTCTTCCATCACCATATTGATGAACTTGGCCAAAACCTGGCTTCCGAACTTCGGGTCCGGCAGGATTTCACGTTTGGCTGCAACTCTTCTTCTAGGCATTTCGCTTCACTCTTGATCTACTCGCGACCACCCATCGGCAGCCCCATTCAACGCCGGCCGAGGACCTAGCCCTTCGGACGCTTGGCGCCGTACTTCGAACGACCCTGACGGCGCTTCTCGACACCCGAGGTATCGAGACTGCCGCGCACCACGTGGTAACGCACACCCGGGAGGTCTTTGACACGACCGCCACGAATCAGGACCACGCTGTGCTCCTGCAGATTGTGACCTTCACCACCGATATAACTGGAGACTTCGTAACCATTGGTCAAACGCACGCGAGCAACCTTACGCAGAGCCGAGTTCGGCTTCTTCGGCGTGGTCGTGTAGACGCGGGTGCAGACACCGCGTTTTTGCGGGCAGGCCTCAAGCGCAGGAACGGTACTCTTTTCCACTTTGCGCTTACGCGGCTTGCGAACCAATTGATTGATAGTAGCCATCTAACCTTCCGTTTCCGGGGTGTCGATACCGTGTATATCGACGTGAAAAAAATCGCATACTGCCCCCGTCCGACGACCTGTGGGAAGCGCCGGGCGCAATCGCGATTTCTCGAATCTCAAAACTGTTCGCGAAGCGACTGATTTGTCGCAATTTTTCAGGCACAAAAGCAGACGTGCCTTTAGCGAAGGCTGCGAATTCTATGCGCCGTGCCGACCGCTGTCAACAGCGGTCGGCACGGATTCTCACAGAGTTATTCGCCGTCGGTCGTATTCAAGGCCTGCTTGATGGCCTCTTCGACTTCCTCGGTCGCCATCTCGACCGGCGCACCGGCAGTCAAAGCCTCCTGACGGGCACGGCGACGCTCGTTATGATGCGCCAAACCGGTACCGGCCGGGATCAGACGCCCGACGATCACGTTTTCCTTCAAGCCGTTCAAAGTATCGCGCATACCCCGCACCGAAGCTTCGGTGAGCACCCGGGTCGTCTCCTGGAAAGACGCCGCCGAGATGAACGACTCGGTCGCCAACGACGCCTTGGTGATACCGAGCAACAGCGGCTCGAATCTGGCCGGCAGCTTTTCTTCCGCCGCAGCCTGTTCGTTGGCTTCCAGCAGACGGGCACGCTCGACCTGCTCGCCGCGCAACAGCTTGGTCTCACCCGCATCGATGATCTCGATTTTGCGCAGCATCTGGCGAATGATCACCTCAATGTGTTTGTCGTTGATGCCTACGCCCTGCAGACGATAAACGTCCTGAATCTCCTTCACCAGGTATTCGGCCAGTTCGGTCACGCCCTGCAGGCGCAGGATGTCATGCGGGTTGAGCTCGCCGTCGGCGATCACCTCGCCCTTCTCGACATGCTCGCCCTCGAACACATTGACGTGGCGCCATTTCGGGATCAGCGACTCATTTTGCTCGCCGTCCGACATGGTGATGATCAGACGCTGCTTACCCTTGGTGTCCTTACCGAAGGACACGGTGCCGCTGGCCTCGGCCAGAATCGCCGGCTCTTTGGGCTTGCGCGCCTCGAACAAATCGGCGACCCGCGGCAAACCACCGGTAATGTCACGCGTCTTCGACGATTCCTGCGGGATACGGGCCAGCACGTCACCGACACCGACATTGGCGCCGTCGCTAACGCCGACGATGGCGCCACCGGGCAGGAAGTAGTTTGCAGGCAGCGTGGTACCGGCGATATTGACGTCATTGCCCTTATCGTCGACCAGCTTGACCATCGGCCGCAGATCCTTGCCGCTGGCCGGGCGCTGCTTCGGGTCGAGTACGACGATGGACGACAGGCCGGTCACGTCGTCGGTCTGCTTCTGTACCGTAACGCCGTCGACGAAGTCGATGAAACGCAGCGTACCCGCCACCTCGGTGATGACCGGGTGGGTATGCGGATCCCAGTTAGCGACCATCTGACCACCGTTGACCGAATCCCCGTCATGTACCAGCAGGACAGCACCGTAAGGCAGCTTGTAGCGCTCGCGCTCTCGACCTACCTCATCGGCGACCACGACCTCACCGGATCGCGATACCGCAACGAGATTACCGTTGGCGTGTTCGACCGTCTTGATGTTGTGTAGCTTGATCGTGCCCGAGTTCTTGACTTCGATACTGTTGACCGCAGCCGAACGCGACGCCGCACCACCGATATGGAAGGTCCGCATGGTCAGCTGGGTACCCGGCTCACCAATCGACTGGGCCGCGATGACCCCGACCGCTTCACCGATATTGACCTGGTGGCCCCGCGCCAAATCGCGGCCGTAACACTTGCCGCAGATACCGTGACGGGTCTCGCAGGTGATCGGTGAACGAACGAACACTTGGTCGACACCGGCCTCTTCGAGCACATCGACCCAATCTTCATCCAGCAGGGTACCCGCCTCGCAAATCATTTCATCGGTATTGGGACGCAAAACATCGATCGCCGCGACCCGGCCGAGGATACGTTCACGCAACGGCTCGACCACGTCACCGCCCTCGATGATGGGCTGCATCAACAGCCCCTGTTCGGTGCCGCAATCGTGCTCGGTGATAACCATATCCTGGGCCACGTCGACCAAACGCCGGGTCAGATAACCCGAGTTCGCGGTCTTGAGCGCGGTGTCGGCCAGGCCCTTACGTGCGCCGTGGGTCGAGATGAAGTACTGCAATACGTCCAGACCCTCACGGAAGTTCGCAGTAATCGGTGTCTCGATGATGGAACCATCCGGTTTCGCCATCAGGCCACGCATACCGGCCAACTGGCGGATCTGAGCCGCAGAACCACGGGCGCCGGAATCAGCCATCATGTAAATCGAATTGAACGAATCCTGCTCGACCTCTTCGCCTTCACGATTGGTCACCCGCTCTTTACCGAGCTGCCCCATCATGGCGCGCGCCACCTGATCGTTGGTGTGCGACCAGATATCGACAACCTTGTTGTAACGCTCGCCGTTGGTCACCAGACCCGACGCATATTGATTTTCGATCTCTTTGACCTCGGTCTCGGCCGCGGCCAGGATGTCGGCCTTCTCCGGCGGGATCGCCATGTCGTTCAGCCCGATCGAAACGCCGGCGCGCGCCGCCTGGCGGAAACCGAGATACATCAGTTGGTCGGCGAAGACCACGGTGTCTTTCAAACCCAATCGGCGATAGCAGGCATTGACCAGACGCGAGATCGCCTTTTTGCTCATCGACTTGTTGACCAGATCGAACGGCAAACCGGCCGGTACGATGTCCCACAGCAGGGCACGCCCGATGGTCGTCTCTTTCACGCCGGCAATGATCTCGGCGTCGCCGTCGTCCGAACGATGGCGCTCCTCAATGCGCACCTTGACCTTGGCGTGAAGATCGGCGGTACCGACCTCGTACGCGCGTCGTGCCTCGGCGATGTTCGCGAAGGCCATGCCCTCGCCCTTGGCGTTCACGCGCTCGCGGGTCATGTAGTACAGCCCGAGCACCACGTCCTGGGTCGGCACGATCACAGGCTCACCGTTGGCCGGCGACAGTACGTTGTTCGACGCCATCATCAGGGTGCGGGCCTCGAGCTGGGCCTCGATCGACAACGGTACGTGAACCGCCATCTGGTCGCCGTCGAAGTCGGCGTTGAATGCCGTACAGACCAGCGGATGCAACTGGATGGCCTTGCCCTCGATCAACACCGGCTCGAAGGCCTGGATACCCAGGCGGTGCAGGGTCGGTGCGCGATTGAGCATGATCGGATGCTCGCGAATGACCTCTTCCAGGATGTCCCACACCTCGGGCGCGCCACGCTCGACCAGTTTCTTGGCCGCTTTGATGGTCGTCGCCAGACCACGAAACTGCAGCTTGGAGAAAATGAACGGCTTGAACAGCTCCAACGCCATTTTCTTCGGAATACCGCACTGGTGCAGCTTCAGGGTCGGACCGACCACGATGACCGAACGACCGGAATAGTCGACACGCTTACCGAGCAAGTTCTGGCGGAAGCGGCCCTGCTTACCCTTGATCATATCGGCCAGCGACTTCAGCGGACGCTTGTTGGTGCCGGTGATCGCACGGCCGCGACGACCATTGTCGAGCAGTGCATCGACCGATTCCTGCAGCATGCGCTTTTCGTTGCGTACGATGATGTCCGGTGCATTCAGGTCGAGCAGGCGCTTGAGGCGATTGTTGCGGTTGATGACCCGGCGATACAGATCGTTCAGGTCCGAGGTCGCGAAACGGCCGCCGTCGAGCGGCACCAAGGGACGCAGTTCCGGCGGCAACACCGGCAACACGGTCAGAATCATCCACTCCGGACGGTTACCCGAGTCTTGCAGGGATTCGAGCAACTTGAGACGCTTGGCGATCTTCTTGATTTTGGTCTCGGAGTTGGTCGCCTCGACCTCTTCGCGCATGCGCGCGATCTCTTTCGGGATGTCCATGGTGCGCAGCAGTTCGTAGACCGCCTCGGCACCCATGCGGGCATCGAACTCGTCACCGTTTTCCTCGACCGCCTCGAGGTATTGCTCGTCGGTAAGCAACTGGAAACGCTCGAGCGGGGTCATGCCCGGATCGATGACGACATAAGACTCGAAATACAGCACGCGCTCGATATCGCGCAACGTAATGTCGAGCAACAAACCGATACGCGACGGTAGCGATTTCAGGTACCAGATATGCGCGACCGGGCTGGCCAGTTCGATGTGACCCATGCGCTCACGCCGAACCTTGGCCAGCGTGACTTCGACGCCGCACTTCTCGCACACCACGCCGCGATGCTTGAGACGCTTGTACTTGCCGCACAGGCATTCGTAATCGCTGATCGGGCCGAAGATCTTGGCGCAGAACAGGCCCTCGCGTTCGGGCTTGAATGTCCGGTAGTTGATCGTCTCCGGCTTTTTGACTTCGCCGTACGACCAGGAGCGGATCATTTCGGGCGATGCCAAACCAATACGGATAGCATCGAACTCCTCGTTCTGACCTTGTTGCTTCAGGATTTTCAGAAGATCTTTCAAGACGGTATCTCCCGTTCTGTGTCCTTAATAAAGAGGCCGAGGGCAACCCTCAGTCCTGCTCCAATTCGATATTGATGCCCAGCGAGCGAATCTCTTTCACCAGCACGTTGAAGGACTCCGGCATGCCGGGCTCCATGCGGTGATCGCCGTCGACAATGTTTTTGTACATGCGGGTACGGCCGTTCACGTCGTCCGACTTGACCGTCAGCATCTCCTGCAGGGTGTACGAAGCACCATAGGCCTCGAGCGCCCAGACTTCCATCTCACCGAAGCGCTGACCACCGAACTGCGCCTTGCCGCCCAGCGGCTGCTGGGTGACCAGGCTGTACGGCCCGGTCGAGCGTGCGTGCATCTTGTCGTCGACCAGGTGGTTGAGCTTGATCATGTACATATAACCGACCGTGACGCGGCGTTCGAACGCCTCACCGGTGCGACCGTCGAACAGCTGTGTCTGACCATCGGGGTCTTCCTCGGCGAGTGCCAGCATATGACGGATCTCGTCCTCGTTGGCACCATCGAACACCGGTGTCGCGATCGGCACGCCACCGCGCAGATTGTTCGCCATGGCGAACAAGTCCTCGTCGCTGAAGCTCTTGAGGTCTTCCTTCTTACCGCTGGTGTTGTACACCTCGTTGAGGAAATCGCGCAGCTCCTTGGTCTTGACCTGTGCATCGAGCATACGCCCGATACGCTCGCCGACACCCTTGGCCGCGAAGCCCAGGTGGGTTTCGAGGATCTGACCAATGTTCATACGCGACGGCACGCCCAGCGGATTGAGCACGATGTCGACCGGACGACCGTTCTCATCGAAAGGCATGTCCTCGACCGGCACGATCATCGAAATGACACCCTTGTTACCGTGACGACCGGCCATTTTGTCACCCGGCTGGATGCGTCGCTTGACCGCGACATAGACCTTGACCATCTTAAGCACGCCCGGTGCCAGATCGTCGCCCGAGGTCAGCTTGCGCTTCTTCTCTTCATAACGCTCGCGGAAGTCGTCACGCAACTGCGCGATCTGGGCTGCGATGGCCTCGAGTTGGGCCGCCGATTCTTCGTTCTTCAGGCGGATCTCCAACCACTGGTCACGCTCCAATTCGCTGAGGTAAGCCTTGGTGATTTTCGAACCGGCCTTGAGCTTGTTCGGGCCACCGTCGGCAACCTTACCCACCAGCATCTTTTCGACCCGGTCGAAGGTGTCCTCTTCCATGATCCGCAGCTGATCGTTCATATCCTTACGGACCATCGCCAGCTCGGCCTCTTCGATCTGCAGCGCACGAGCGTCTTTTTCGACACCGTCACGAGTGAACACCTGCACATCGATAACGGTACCGGCCATACCGGACGATACGCGCAAAGAGGTGTCTTTTACGTCCGACGCCTTTTCACCGAAAATCGCGCGCAACAACTTCTCTTCCGGGGTGAGCTGGGTCTCGCCCTTCGGCGTAACCTTGCCGACCAGAATATCGCCTTCTCGCACCTCGGCACCGACGTAGACGATACCCGACTCGTCGAGCTTGGCCAGTGCAGCCTCGCCGACGTTCGGGATGTCGCCGGTGATCTCTTCGGCGCCGAGCTTGGTGTCGCGCGCCATGCAGGTCAGCTCTTCGATATGGATCGTGGTGAAACGATCCTCCTTGACCACCTGCTCGGAAATCAGGATGGAGTCCTCGAAGTTGTAACCGTTCCACGGCATGAAGGCGACGCGCAGGTTCTGACCGAGAGCCAGCTCGCCCAAGTCGGTCGACGGACCGTCGGCCAACACGTCGCCGCGCTCGATGGCATCGCCGACCAACACCAGCGGACGCTGGTTGATACAGGTATTCTGGTTCGAACGCGTGTACTTGGTCAGGTTGTAGATATCGACCCCCGGCTCGCCGGCGACCGTCTCGTCGTCGTTAACCCGCACCACGATACGCGCGGCATCGACCGACTCGATCACGCCACCACGTTTGGCGACCACGGTCACACCGGAGTCGACCGCGACGGTGCGCTCCATGCCGGTACCCACCAACGGCTTTTCGGCCCGCAACGTCGGCACCGCCTGACGTTGCATGTTCGAGCCCATCAGCGCGCGGTTGGCATCGTCGTGCTCGAGGAACGGGATCATCGACGCGGCGACCGAAACGATCTGTTTCGGCGATACATCCATGTACTCGATCTTGTCCGGCGTCGACAGCGTGAATTCGTTTTGATGGCGACAGGAAATCAGCTCATCGGAAAGACGGCCTTTCTCGTCCAGTGCAGCGTTCGCCTGGGCGATGACGAAACGTCCTTCTTCGATGGCCGACAAATAATCGATCTGCTCGGTGACGGCACCATTCTCGACCTTGCGGTAAGGCGTTTCGAGGAAACCGTACTTGTTGGTACGCGCATAGACCGCCAAGGAGTTGATCAGGCCGATGTTCGGGCCTTCCGGGGTCTCGATCGGACAAACACGGCCGTAATGGGTCGGATGCACATCGCGCACCTCGAAACCGGCACGTTCACGCGCCAAACCACCGGGGCCGAGAGCCGAGACACGACGTTTGTGTGTCACCTCGGATAACGGGTTGTTCTGGTCCATGAACTGTGAGAGTTGTGATGAACCGAAGAATTCCTTGATTGCCGCCGAGACCGGCTTGGCATTGATCATCTCCTGCGGCATCAAGCCTTCCGACTCGGCCAGGGTCAGACGCTCCTTGACCGCCCGCTCGACGCGCACAAGGCCAACGCGGAACTGGTTCTCGGCCATTTCGCCGACACAACGCACACGGCGGTTACCGAGGTGATCGATGTCATCAACTACGCCATTACCGTTGCGGATATCGACCAAGGTGCGCAAGGCGTCGACGATATCCGACGTCTCGCCCAGTTTTTCGACCAACCCCTTCGAGGTTTCATCGTCACGCTGCGAAAAGTACTTCTGGTCGTACAGAATGCCGACACCCTCGGCCTCGTCTCGACCCAGCCGGCGATTGAACTTCATGCGACCGACCGCTGAGAGATCGTAACGTTCGTCGGTGAAGAACAGATTGTGGAACAGATTCTGCGCCGCCTCTTTGGTCGGCGGCTCGCCGGGACGCATCATGCGATAGATTTCGACCATCGCCTCGAGCGCGTTGGTCGTCGGATCGATCCGCAGGGTATCCGAGATAAAAGGACCGTGATCGAGGTCGTTGGTGAATAGCGTCTCGACTTTCTTGATGCCCTTTTCGACCAGTTGAGCACCCAACTCTTCGGTTATCTCGTCATTGGCCTTGGCCAAGAGTTCGCCGGTCTCGGGATCGACGATGTCTTCTGCCAAGGTGCGACCAACCAGGAAGTCACCGGATACCTCGAGCTTCTCGACCCCGGCTTCTTCGAGCTGCCGAATGTGTCGCGCGGTAATGCGTTTCCCGGCCTCGACGATGACTTTACGTCCCGCTTTGATATCGAATCCGGCGGTATCGCCGCGCAGGCGAGACGGCACCAACGCCAGCTCGATTTTCTTCTTGGTCAGCGTGAAAGTGTCTTTCTCGAAAAACAGATCGAGGATTTCGGCCGTCTCATAGCCAAGCGCGCGCAGCAAAATGGTTGCCGGCAGTTTGCGTCGACGGTCGATACGTACAAACACCGAGTCCTTCGGGTCGAATTCGAAATCCAGCCAGGAGCCGCGATAGGGAATGACTCGCGCCGAAAACAACAGTTTGCCGGACGAATGCGTCTTGCCTTTGTCGTGATCGAAAAACACGCCGGGCGAGCGGTGCAACTGCGAAACGATGACCCGCTCGGTGCCATTGATGATGAAGGTGCCGTTGTCGGTCATGAGCGGCAATTCACCCATGTAGATTTCCTGCTCCTTGATATCCTTGACCTGCTTGGCACCGGCCGGGGCATCCTTGTCGTAAATCACCAGACGCACCAGTACGCGCAACGGCGCAGCGAAGGTCGCACCGCGCAGCTGACATTCGCGCTCATCGAACACCGGCTCACCTAAACGGTAGTGAACATATTCCAGCGCGGCATTGCCCGAATAACTCACGATCGGGAAGACCGACTTGAACGCCGCGTGCAAGCCGAGACCGTCTCGCTCGTCAGGCTGTTTGTCCGCCTGCAGGAATCCTCGATAGGACTCGATCTGGGTCGCGAGCAGGAAGGGAACCTCCAAAATGCTCGAGCGCTTGCCAAAGTCTTTGCGGATGCGTTTCTTTTCGGTAAACGAATAGGCCATGCGTGCCTTCCCTCGACTATGATCTTTAAAACCGGAAGCGAACAGTCGTGATCTTTACGACAATCCGCAGTCGGTCATGTGTGGCCGATCAACCGTAACGTTGATCAGGTCAAAGCTTCACGCGCACCGCGTGAATCTCTCGCTGTTGCAACAATGCACAAACAGGAAAAGGCCGGCGGCTCGGTGGCCACCAGCCCAGTCCTGATTGGCATCGACGATCGCAAGCTCGATTACTTGAGCTCGACAGTCGCGCCAGCCTCTTCCAGGGCCTTCTTGGCCTCTTCGGCCTCTTCTTTCGACACGCCTTCTTTCAGCGTGGTCGGTGCACCTTCGACGGCCTCTTTGGCCTCTTTCAGGCCCTGGCCGGTCAGTGCGCGAACGGCTTTGATAACGCCGACCTTGTTGTCACCGAAGCTGGCGAGAACAACATCGAACTCGGTCTTCTCTTCGGCGGCAGCGCCACCGGCATCGCCGCCGGCACCCGGGGCCGCAACAGCAACGGCTGCAGCGGCGGTTACGCCGAACTTCTCTTCCATCGCGGAAATCAGCTCGACCACTTCCATCACCGACATATTGGCGATGGCTTCAAGAATGTCTTCTTTCGACATGGTAAAACTCCAAAAAATGCTTTAGCACAAAAGGTTAATGAAGCCGCCCTCAGGCCGCTTCCTTGGCGTCGCGAATTGCTGCAACCGTGCGTACAAGTTTGCCCGGGACCTCGTTCATGGTCTGCGCCAACTTCTGAATCGGTGCTTGCATCACCGACATCAGCATGCTGATGGCCTGATCGTAGGTAGGCATCTTCGCCAAGGTCTCGAGCTCCGAGGCATCGAGCATCTGACCGCCGATGGACACCAGGGTGACCTTCAGCTTGTCGTTCTCTTTGGCAAAGTCCTTGATAACGCGAGCGGCGGCACCCGGGTCCTCCTGCGAGAAGGCCAAAACCAGCGGACCGGTCAAACCCTCTGCCATGCATTCGAACTCGGTATCCTTGACTGCACGGCGGGCGAGCGTGTTCTTCACCACTCGCAGATAGACACCGTTGTTGCGTGCCTGCGCACGCAACGCCGTCATGTCTTCTACCGTGATGCCACGATACTCGGCCGCAACGGCAGAAAAGGCCGTGCTTGCCACTTCAGCAACTTCGGCGACGATGGCTTGCTTTTGCTCAAAATTGAGTGCCAAAGTCGTCACCTCCCGACAACGTGGGACTTGCGTCCCGATTTACACCTAGGGCCATAAGACCCCGCCTATTTTGGTGCCCGTTATCAGGAGACCTGATTCCGGAGCGCCATCTGCGCAGGCATTAATTAAGCCATCCAAAGCGATGGCGCCTACGGTCTTTGACGGCAACCATCCGGCCTAGGCCGAACGGCGCCCCCAATACTCTCGGCCGGACGCGTCTCGTCCGGCCGGTCGATTCTTACAGCAACGTCAAGCTGCCCTGGTCCAGCGTCAGGCCCGGCCCCATGGTCGAGGACACCGTGACCTTTTGCATAAACACACCCTTGGCCGAGCTCGGCTTGAGCTTTTTGATGTCGTTCAACAACGCCTCGAGGTTCTGCTGCAACGCGGCCGGCTCAAAAGCAATACTACCGATTGACGCATGGACAATGCCGGCCTTGTCGGTCCGGAAGCGCGCCTGACCCGATTTGGCATTTTTCACCGCCTGGGCAACGTCCGGGGTTACGGTGCCGACCTTGGGGTTTGGCATCAAACCACGCGGGCCGAGGATCTGGCCGAGCTGACCGACAACCCGCATCGCATCGGGCGCAGCAACAACCACATCGAAATCCAGATTGCCGGCCTTCACCTCTTCGGCCAAATCATCCATACCGACCTTGTCGGCGCCGGCCTCTTTGGCCGCGTCGGCGGCTGGACCCTGTGCGAATACCGCAACACGTACGGATTTGCCGGTGCCGTTGGGCATCACGGTCGAACCACGCACCACCTGATCCGATTTACGCGGGTCCACCCCCAGGTTGATTGCAACGTCGACGGACTCAGAAAACTTCACACTGGAAAGCGACTTCAACAGGGCGAAAGCCTCTTCCGCCGGATACAGCTTCTCGCTGTCTACCTTCTCGCGAATCGCCTTCTGGCGTTTGGTCAATTTGGCCATCACTCAACCCCCTCGACATTCAAACCCATGCTGCGCGCCGAGCCGGCGATGGTGCGCACCGCGGCATCCAGGCTAGCCGCCGTGAGGTCCGGTTCTTTGGTCTTCGCGATCTCTTCGAGCTGGGCACGGGAGACCGTACCGACTTTCTCGGTATTCGGACGACCGCTACCGCTTTGGATGCCTGCCGCCTTTTTCAGCAAGATCGAAGCCGGCGGGGTCTTCATCACAAAGGTGAACGAACGGTCGTTGTACACCGTAATGACCACCGGAATGGGCAGGCCTTTTTCAACACTCTGGGTCTGGGCATTGAATGCCTTACAGAACTCCATGATGTTGACGCCATGCTGGCCCAAAGCCGGGCCGACCGGCGGACTCGGATTAGCCTCTTGGGCCTTGACCTGCAGCTTGATGTAAGCCTGGATTTTTTTTGCCACGTTTACCTCGCTTCGGGTGCTAACGCTTGGGACTGACTACCCAGGCTCCCCGAGTGTGTTGTGCCGGCGGAGTTTTGCCCCACAAGCAAGAATTCATTGTCTAACCCAGCCGTTGCCGGGCATCCATCCATGGAGCGCCTTCCAGCTCGGCCATCCACGGCCTCGCGTTCATGCCTTCAAAAGCCACGTTGAAGTGGCTTTTGATCGCCTTTGGCGACCGGTATTCACCCAGGCGTTGACCGCGCTGCGTCATGCCGCCGGCAAATCGCTCTGCGTAAGCAAAACTGTTCATGCCATCCCTGGCGCGACTTTAGGAGGCTTTCTCTACCCCCGGCCCGGGCATCCTGCCCGGGCGTTGACCGCGCTGCGTCATGCCGCCGGCATGACGGTCGCGGTCAACCCTTCTCAACCTGTCCGAACTCTAGATCGACCGGCGTCGAACGACCGAAGATCAAGACCGAGACCTTCAGGCGACTCTTCTCATAGTCGACTTCCTCGACTACGCCGTTGAAGTCGTTGAACGGCCCATCGGTAACCCGAACGACTTCGCCCGGCTCGAACAACACCTTCGGCTTCGGCTTATCGACGCCTTCTTGCATCCGTTGCAGAATCGCGTCGGCCTCTTTATCGGTAATCGGTGCCGGCCGATCACCGGTACCGCCAATAAAGCCCATCACCTTGGGCACATCTTTCACCAGATGCCAGGTGTCGTCGGTCATCTCCATTTGCACCAGCACATAGCCGGGGAAAAACTTCCGCTCACTGCGCCGTTGGGTTCCGGCACGCATTTCCACCACTTCTTCGGTCGGGACCAGAATCTCGCCGAACAAGTCCTGCATTCCGGCACGTTCGATACGCTCCTCAAGGGAACGCTTCACATGGCTCTCGAAGCCCGAGTAGGCATGTACCACATACCAACGCTTCGCCATCTCAGCCCCCCTGACCGGTCAGATAACGCACGATGGCGAACAGAATCGAATCCACCGCCCACAGAAACAGCGCCGTTATTAACACCGCGACGATGATGATCAACAGCGTCTGCAAAGTCTCCTGGCGGGTCGGCCAAACCACCTTGCGCACTTCGGTACGCGAATCGGTAGCGAACTGCCAAACCGTTCGCCCCATGGCCGTTTGCAGCGCGACAAACACCGCAACACCGATCACCACCAACAACCCGATCAAACGCACCCATAGCGCCTGATCGGCAAAGCTATAGAAACCGTAGACACCGCCGGCCAACAGGGCGACCACCACCACTAACTTGACGGTATCGAATGCGGACCCAGCTTCTTCCGTATTTGCGCTCATTACCAACCGAAAATGGCAGGCCAAGAGGGACTCGAACCCCCAACCTGCGGTTTTGGAGACCGCTGCTCTACCAATTGAGCTATTGGCCTAAAAACACAAACGAGCCGCTCCGTTCGGAGCGGCCCGCCAACCCTTTTTGATTATCGCGCTTACTCGATAATCTTAGCGACGACGCCGGCGCCGACAGTACGGCCACCCTCACGGATTGCAAAGCGCAGACCTTCGTCCATCGCAATCGGCGCAATCAGCTTCACCGTCATCTTCACATTGTCGCCAGGCATCACCATCTCGACACCCTCC
>JANQLO010000055.1 GCA_028280505.1 Chromatiales bacterium
TCTGTGTAGCGTTTGCGCTTCATCTTGGGACCTCCTTGGGGTCAAAATACAAGGAAATCCCACATCTCGCATGGCTCGGATTACGGGGATACGGTCAGAAGGATTGCGGGAATAAGGGGGCGCATTTATTTTTGAGGGTAAAATTTTGTTTGAATGGTTGGGTGTGCCAGATTTGGGTTCTTGTGGATCTACGCGCTACGACTGGATGATAAAGAGTCTGACTATGACTGGTTTCCAGAAAAATTTATCTGCCTGCTAAAGCATCCGGATGAGCAAGTTCGTGATGTGACACTGATTTTTATTAGGATCCGGCAAGACTGATCCGAATGCCGACGGAAAACGTTTGTTGTCAATTCTGTGTCCATTTCTATCAGATTCGGCAATTGTTGGGCAAGTGGAAGATACGGTTGATGATGTTTACTTTATTATATAAATAAAAAGGTAATACCTATGAAGGGCGAGTTGACAAGTGGGCAGTGTAAAATGAAATTGATATTATGACCCTCCTAATGACGGAGTGATTGGGGTCGTTGTGGAATTCGATTTTTGACAAACACTAGGGGCGTATCCATTTATTTTAACGCTGACCCAAAACTCATTACTCCAAATCCACTAAATTAACGATGAAACTGGATTATGTCGATAAGGGAATCGGTTGTTGCGCATTCGTAAATTCAACAGTCCTGAGGTTTTACTGAGAGAAGGAGAAATAATGGTGAAATTACATGTAATGGTCGGATTATGGTTTGTCTCGATGCAAGCATATTCACTTGAAGCACATGTCTTATATACAGGGACTTGGGGTAATGGAGGAGTATTTATCCAATTGGATACCACCTACGAACTATCTGGTTGTTCGTCACCAGAAATTTGGATTGCCGCTAACCACCCGGCGAAAAAAGAGATCTTGTCTGTGGCCATTGCCGCTTCGGCTGCTGGTAAGCAAGTTGGCATCTCCGTTGGCTCATGTAGCGCACCCGGCGGCAGGCCTTTGTTTACCGAGGATACGGATAGTCATATATATTTAAAAGGTTGATAACGTATTTTGTGGAGCTAAGGAGAAAATGTGAAGAGTTTTCTGTCTATTGCCTTAGCAGGCTGTTGAAAATGGCCTGACTTTTACGACCAAGCTAGCGAATAGATCAATTTGCAGGTTGGCAAACGCGACGCAAGCGCCCCTATTGCCGCCCAGCAGTCGGTTTTCCCGTCCTCCAGGCAGACCACCCCCACTGCAACTGCTCACTGACATGAGGCCACCCCGAGATTGCGCATCCGCACCAGATTGTAGGCCGCCATCGTCAGGACAAATTGAAAGTCCAGCTTCTCGCGGCCGACAAACCGGCTCTTGCGCATCCCGCCGATGGTCTTGGCCCAGCCAAAGCATTCCTCAATGCGCTTGCGCAAGCGTTGGCTGACGGCATAGCCCTCGTGGTGGGTGGTGCGTCCATCGATCGCCGATGAACGATTGCGCGTGTTCTGCGCAACGTGCGGTGTCGCATTCGCACACCGCAGTCTGTCCACGCAGTCGCGGGTGTCGTAGTTTTTGTCCGCGCCCAGCGTCACGCGTTGCGTGCCACCGAGCGCTTCAACCATTTCAATGGCTGCATTCCGTTCGGCCGTGCCCGTCGCTTGCGTGACCTGAGCATCAGTGACTAAACCGTTGCGGTTCTCCATCAGAATATGGCTGAGGTAGCTCAGCTTGGCCGTGGTCCCGTTGCTCTTACGGTACAGGTAGGCGTCTTTGTCCGTCTTCGATTCGTGCGTATCGCGGCTGCGCTTGTGGCCTTTGAAATCAACGTCAGGATTGCGACCACCACTGCTCGGAGGCTCGTCTTCATCTTTCGGGCGGTAGCTCTTCAGCGAAGCCAGTGCCTCGATCATCGTGCCATCCACGCTGAAATGTTCTTTCGATAGCAGATCCGCTTGCTTGGCCTGACCCAGAACCCGGGTGAAGAACCGACGGGCAATCTCGCCACCAAGCAGGCGGTCTCGGTTCTTAGTGAAGGTCGAGTGATTCCAGACCGCGTCGTCCATTGAGAAGCCGACGAACCAGCGGAACAGCAGGTTGTAGTTGATCTGTTCGACCAACTGCCGTTCGCTGCGGATCGTGTACAACGCCATCAGGAGTTGCGCTCGCAGCAGTTTCTCCGGCGGAATCGAATCCCGGCCAAAGTCGGAGTAAATCGCATTGAAGTCAGCATCAAGATCAGCCAGTGCCTCATCAACCATCGTGCGTATCGGCCGCAGTGGATGGTCCTTCGGCACCCGAGATGCCGGACTGGTCGTACTGAACAGGGTGTCTTGCTGGATATCGGGGCCGCGCATCGTCTTGTTTGTCGTCCTCGCTTCGTTATCGGTATCTTCCCAATCAGGTGGGGATTTTCAACAGCCTGTTAGATGCGCTTGCGACTACCAATCTGAATGCATTAGTCATGGGTGATCTCCGACCATATAAAGCTTTACTGACTCGCGGCATTGAAGAGGTCGGTCAGTTTCTGGCGGCGGCAGGTGTTCGATGATTGACTTTCACTGTCACGTCGACCTGTACCCCAATCCGCATGAGATTGCTCGGGAATGTCGTGAGCGAAGCCTCAGATTGCTGTCAGTGACCACGACGCCTAGCGCGTGGGACGGAACCTCGGCTCTAGGCGGTGGCACGATCATAACCGCACTTGGTCTTCACCCTCAGCTTGCCCACGAGAGAAAGGGTGAGTTGCCGTTATTTGATCGCATACTTCCCGGCAGTGCCTACGTAGGCGAAGTTGGATTGGATGAGGCGCCGGAGTTCAAGACTCATTGGCAAGACCAGGTCGATGTCTTTCGACACGTACTTAACGCGTGCAATGAAGCCGGTGGAAGAGTTATGTCGATTCACAGTCGTCGAGCAAGTTCACCGGTGCTTGATCTATTGGAACAGTATCCGGGATCGGGTACGCCGATACTTCACTGGTTTACAGGAACAGTTGGTGAGCTGAACCGGGCTATCTCTCTGGGGTGCTGGTTCAGTGTCGGCCCTGCAATGCTCAAGAGCAAACGTGTAAAGGACTTGGTGATGAAAATGCCAAGGGAACGTGTGCTTACAGAGTCTGACGGCCCATTTGCACAACTAGGAGGAAGATCGATTTTGCCCTGGGAGGTGGGAGTGGCCGTAGATGCTTTGGCAGGGTGCTGGGACTTGGATCCGGGATTGGTAGTAAGAACGTTGAGCGAGAATTTATCAAAGCTGTCTGCTGGTGCATCGATCGGTTCCGAGGCGTAGGGCAAAGAGCGGGTAATTGGCCTGCATCGTTCCTTTAAATATTTGCCAACTTGCTTCCGACGCGCATTCGCCAAAGCCGCCGAGCAAAGAAATGTTTGTCCAAGGGCGTTCTGACGCGCTTGGATAGACCCCTAGCTGGAACGGGAAAGGCTCGGCATGCTCGCTTGAGCGTGGGCTGCCCAAGTTGCAGAACACGCTTCTTAATCGACAGGGCAGATGAAAACAGCACATAAGGCATTAAATATTATAATATTTCGCAATCTGCGATAGGCTGGTAAAAGTGTTGCGGTCTCGTAGAAGGGAATCCGTATGAATAACTACCGATGCGGTGCGCAAATTGGGGGAGAGTCAAGGAGATTTCAGGCCACGCTGCCTTTCCATCGACCTTGAAGTAGGCGTCAAGGATAATCGCATCCACGAGTTTGCTGCGGTCCGCGGTGATGACGGGAAGTCTTTGGTCCGTGGGAACCAAAACCTCCATGCCGGATTGAAAAAGCTGGATGCGTTTGCTGAAGGTTTGACATTCCTGCTGGGGCATAATCTCATTGCTTTCGATCTACCACATCTTGCGGCAGTGGAACCGGATCTAGCGATCTTGGCGTGGCCTGCGGTCGATACGCTATGGCTGAATCCGTTGGCGTTTCCGCGAAATCCTTACCATCGCCTCGTCAAGCATTACCAGGATGGCCAGCTCCACCGTGGACGGCTCAATGATCCAGAGCTTGATGCGCAGCTCACGCTGGATGTCTTTCATGACCAGCGCGATGCGTTTGTTGAGCTTGCGCGCGAAGCGCCGGATCTTCTGCTTGCTTGGCATTGGCTCACGACGGGCAATGATGCCGTAACCGGCCTCAACGCTTTCTTCACATCTATACGTCAGGCGCCGCGACCGACCGATGATGCCGGTATTCATGCCGTCGAGAACTACCTGCTGGATCGTTGCTGTGTGACCGCCGCACGTGAAGCCCTGGCCGATGTCGGGGTACACGCTTGGCCGCTGGCCTATGCCATGGCTTGGCTCTCGGTCGCCGGCGGGAACTCCGTAATGCCGCCTTGGGTGTGGCACCAGTTTCCAGAAGCCGGTCAATGGGTACGAAAGCTCAGAGATACCCCCTGCGAGAATCCCGAATGCGAATGGTGCCGAGAGCGCCATGACGCTCGAAAGGAGCTTAAACGTTGGTTTGGGTTCAATGATTTTCGCCCTGAGCCTGTAGACGACCAGGGCATGCCCCTACAGGGTGTCATCGTAGAAGCGGCGATGCGTGGTGAGCACGTATTGGGGGTGCTGCCAACCGGTACCGGAAAATCGTTGTGCTACCAGATTCCGGCGCTCTCTCGTTACGAGAAGACGGGTGCGCTGACACTGGTTATCTCGCCGCTCGTAGCACTAATGGCGGATCAGATGGCGGGATTAGAGGCGCGTGGCATCACGGCCTGTGCGGCGCTCAACGGCTTATTGTCGATGCCCGAAAGAGCGGATGTGCTGGACTGTGTGCGCTTGGGCGACATCGGCATTCTGATTGTCTCTCCTGAACAACTCCGCAGTCCTACGTTGCGGAAGGCGTTAGCCCAACGGGAAGTCGGCGCCTGGGTGCTGGATGAGGCACATTGTATTTCCAAGTGGGGTCATGATTTTCGGCCTGATTACCGGTATGTCGGACGATTCATCAAAGAGTGGTCCGGGGAGGGAGATGTGGCGCCGGTGCTTTGTCTTACCGCAACCGCCAAACCCGACGTGATCGCCGATATTCGTGGTCATTTTCGGGACAAAGTGGGCGTTGATCTCAAGGCTTTCGATGGGGGTGCGAATCGCCACAATCTCGAATTCGATGTCATTCCAACCACCCGGGTCGCCAAGTACGAGGATATCTATCGCTTGCTGGAAACGGGTTTACCAGAGGAGCAGGCCGGAGGGGCGATCGTCTACTGCGCAACGCGCAAGCAAACAGAAGAGGTTTCAGCGTTTTTGCGAGAAAAGGGACTGGCGGCAGACGGCTTCCATGCCGGACTGCCTCCTGAGACGAAGAAGACGACTCAGGAGGCGTTCATCAAGGGGGCGCTGCGTGTCATCGCTGCCACCAACGCCTTCGGAATGGGCATCGACAAACCCGATGTGCGTTTGGTGATTCATGCCGATATCCCCGGCTCCTTGGAAAATTACCTGCAAGAAGCCGGAAGGGCTGGGCGGGACCGTGAAGCAGCCCGATGTGTGCTGCTCTACTCGATTGACGATGTCGAGCGGCAGTTCAGTATGTCGGCGCACTCCAGACTGTCTCACCGGAGCATCGTCGCGATCCTCAAGTCTCTCCGGCGTTTGGGTAGCAAAAAGCGCCAGGGTGATGAGATCGTGGCGACGGCCGGGGAGATACTCGCCGAGGAGGAAGGCGTATTCGAGCGCGACTCTGCAACGGACGATACCCGGGTTAGAACGGCATTACTCTGGCTGGAGGAGTCACATCTTCTGACCCGAGAGGAAAACCGGGTCCAGGTTTTTCCGTCGTCTTTGCGCGTCCCTACCACCGCGGAGGCGGAGAAACGTCTCGCAAAGGCGGACATGGTCAAAGAGTACAAGGAGCAACTGATTGAACTCGTTGACTGTTTGATCGATGCCGATGCGGATGAAGGGATCTCCACAGACGAGTTAATGGGGGCGACAGGGCTCACCGCTGATGGTGTGCGTCGCGCTTTGTACGATCTCGAGCATTTCGGAATTGCGACCAACGATACGGCACTGACCGCTTACGTACATCATGGTGTGGCGCGATCATCGAAAAACCGATTCGAAGACGCTGAAGGGCTTGAATCGGAGTTGATCGGCTTGCTGCGTCAAGATGCACCGGACTTGAGTAAAGGCGAGGCCTCAGTCTTCCATCTTCGTCAGGCGACGCAACGTCTAAAGGACCAAGGACATCAAGACGCACTCCCGGAGAGAGTCTGGCGACTGCTCCGAAGTCTCTCGATGGATGGCCGGAGCGATGCAGGAGGCTTGGGCAGTATCCGCCTCAAGAAGCTCGACCGAGAGACGGTGCAAGTCACCCTGCAACGGGATTGGCGAGACCTCGACACGACGGCGAAGTTGCGTCGAGCTGGCGCGGCGGCCTTGCTGAACCAGCTTTTGTCGACGTTGCCAGAGGGCGCCAGAGGCAACGATCTACTGGCCGAAACCACTCTGGGCAAGCTCCGCCAGGCGATCGATGAAGACCTCCCCTTGCGATCGGCCAACATCAGAGATCCGGCGAAACTCATCGACTACGCGTTGCTCTGGCTGCATGAGCAGGAAGTGATCCGGCTCAATAAAGGTATGGCAGTCTTCCGACCGGCCATGACCATAAACCTGTCGGACGAAAAACGGGGCTTTCTGAAAGCCGATTTCGTTCCGCTCAAAGATCACTATGAAGAACAGGTACTCCAGATCCATGTGATGGCGGAGTATGCCCAGCGCGCGTTGAAGGCAATGGTCGATGCCCTTCATCTGGCGATGGACTACTTCAGCATGCCGCAAGATGAATTCATCAAGCGTTGGCTGCCGGATCGTGGGAAAGAACTGGGCATGCAAACGACGCCGGAATCCTGGCGACGCATAGTCGATGAGCTCAGCAATCCGGTCCAACAACGAATTGTATCGGACGAGCGTGAGCAAACGAACGTGCTCGTGCTTGCCGGCCCCGGATCGGGCAAGACCCGGGTCTTGGTGCATCGTATTGCTTACCTGGTCCGGGTGCGACGCGAGAATCCGAGGGGGATATTGGCACTCGCTTACAACCGTCATGCGGCTGTTGAGATTCGCCGCCGTCTGGTGTCACTGATAGGGAACGATGCCAAGGGCGTCACGGTACTGACCTGCCATGCACTCGCCATGCGAATGATGGGGGCGAGCCTTGTCGGGCGTGGTACCGACACCGACACTGACACCTTTGACGAGATTCTCAGGCAAGCCATCGCACTGCTGAAAGGTGAGGGATTGGCGCCGGATGAGGCTGACGCGCAGCGAGAGCAGCTGCTCGCGGGTTTCCGGTGGATTCTCGTCGATGAATACCAGGATGTGGCCCTCGAGCAGTATGAACTCATCTCTGTGTTGGCAGGAAGGACACTGAATGATCCCGACGGTCGACTGAGTTTGTTTGCCGTGGGTGACGATGACCAGAATATCTACGCCTTCAATGGGGCCTCTGTCGAATACATCCGTCGATTCGAGCAAGACTATTCAGCCAAACCCGGCTATCTCACCGAAAACTATCGATCGGCACGCCACATCGTCGATGCGGCAAACCAGGTGATTGAGATCGCGGCTAATCGGATGAAGGTAGACCATCCGATTACGGTGGACCGAGCGCGCGAAAAGGCACCCGCAGGTGGCGATTGGGAGGCGCTGGATCCGGTCTCGAAAGGGTGTGTTCAGATCTTGCGCTCGGAAAACAGCCTGATAAGCCAGGCCGTGGTGGCCATGAAGGAGTTGGAACGTACAGCGGCATTGGACGCGGACTGGGATTGGTCGAATGTCGCTGTCATCGCTCGGGAATGGAAGTTCCTGGAGCCGGTGCGCAGTTACTGTGAGCGCGAAGGGATTCCGGTGCAAATGGCGGACGAGCAGCCGCTGCCGATGTGGCGTCTGCGGGAAACGCGTCAGTTGATGGGCTGGATGGAAAGTCGCGGTTCCCACCTTACGAATATCTCCAGCATTCGAGAGTGGCTTCAGTCGCAAGGCCGAGGACCTTGGTGGGAGCGGCTCGAGGAGGTGGTCGAAGCGCTGAGCCTGGAGGTAGGGCAGGCCGAGATACCGGTAAAGCATTTTGCTGAATGGCTGATCGAGTGGGGTAGGGAGATTCGGCGCAGGCAGACGGCGCTATTGTTGCTCACCGCCCATCGAGCCAAGGGGTTGGAATTCGATCATGTTGTGGTGCTGGATGGTGGGTGGGAGAAGATCGGTAAGGGGGAAGATCGGGATGCTTCACGTCGCCTCTACTACGTGGCCATGAGTCGTGCGAAACAGACGTTGTCGTTGCTACGTTTCTCCAGAGCACATCCTTTCCTCGATTCCTTGGATACCGGTTCCGAGCCGTTTATTGAACGAGCCGCGCTTGAGGTCGTACATCACGACCAGACAGGCCTCGACAGGCGTTATCTTCGCTTGAGGTTGAAAGACGTCGATATTGGTTTTGCTGGTCGGTTCATCAGTGGCCACGCCGTCCATTTGGCTATTGCAAGTCTAAAACCGGGTGATGGGCTTCGGTTGCAGGCGAACGGTAGCCGTTGGGACCTATCGGACGAGCGGGGAAGGCTTGTAGGGCGACTGGCTAAATCGTTCGTGCCGCCTAGAGATATGACGTTGGAGAGCGCACGTGTGACCGCCGTTATTCAACGGTGCCGGGAGGACAGCTCGGCAGAGTACCAGTCCTTGATCAAGTGCGATCAATGGGAGGTGGTCGTGCCTGAGTTGATCTTTGGGCGTTGAAACACACACTTGAAGGAGGGTTCGAATCTCCCGAACCCCGTGGCTACTACAATCCGACTAACTCTGCGATCGCTTTATCTGCCTCATCCTCCGGGGTGACGTTGCGATTTCCGAGCTTCTTCGGCTTGGGAAGCTTCCCGTCGCGACGCAGGTGCCAGATCGTCATCTCTGAGCAGCCGCCGAGTTTCTGCCGGAGCTGCTTGTCGGTTATCAGTCGGAACATCCGCCATCTCCTGCTATATCAGGTGCTAACGGTTTGTGATCCTACCGGTGGCGCTGGAAAGCGCCCCGGAAAACCAATTCATCGGGCGTCGTGGGTCTCAAATTGTGGATCTCTTGAGAAAAATCGACAGTGAATGTGAAGTGATCTGCCGGTCACTGGGTCTCCGTCGATGCCTTTGCAACGGAATCGAGGTAGTCCGCCCAGCATTGCATCATCCGCTGAGTTTTCAGAGGCCTGAAACTCGATGTTGGTGGAGGCGGCGACAATCACATCGCCTTATGAATCAATACGTTGCGCTGCTAAATGCCAAAAATGCCCCCATAGATACTTCCAGATGACTTCGCCTGGCTTTTTGGCTAGATTCCGGCGGATTTTAACGCTCTTCAGGCGCTCGCCATGCGCTGAATCGCTCCAGCGCATCAGTGCTGCCGATCAGGGCGCGCGCCCGTCGAAGTCGCTCTATTGTGCGCTCCCGTTGCTCGTCAGGTAAATCCTGCGCGCGGCGTTCGGCGTCCGTGAAGAACTCCTCGAGTCGCTTGGCTTCCGCCCAGGCATCGATGACCTGGAGCAGGTCCTCTTTGCTGTCCTTCAACGCCTTCGCGGCCTGCCGCGCCTCCTCTTCGCGACGCCAGCGCTCATACTCAGCTTCCCGGCGTTTTCGTTCGATCTCCGCCTGGCGCTCCCCCTCCTCGACGAGCCGCGCGATTTCGACCGTGGCCTTCTCCAGCTCCCGAACAATGGATGGGATCCTGCCGGACAGCTCCCGGGACGGTGTCTCTCGCCATTGCTGGGTCCAATCTGCCCGCGGGTACGGCGAGTAAGCCTGGAGACAGAGGCGCCCGGTCGGGAAGTCGTGGGTGCTCGTCCAGCCATAGTCGTGAACGTATCGGCCACGGCGCTTGGGCACGTAGTCGGGCAGCCGAACGTACTCGCCGTTCACATACCGGGCCTCGGCGGCCTCTGACATCTCGATGACGGTGAGGCCGATTGCCACGGTGCCGATGTAGACCACCGTGCAGCGCATCGGTGATCACAGATTGTTATGGTGGTGACCTTTCCCAGGGTTCTCCCGCTCGTCGACATCCGCGCGATGGAATCGCTCCGAATTTGGCGCGATGACCACGCGATGGTCCCTGGCCTCGAAGGCCAGGAAAAGTTCGTTCGCAAAGGCGATAGCCTTGTCCAACCCGGTCTGGGTGACGGCCAGGTCGACGAGCAGTTTCTTGGTCGGCTTGAGGTATTTGCCGTGCCAGGAGAGACGACCTGCCTCGAAGAGCGGCTTGGCTCCGCTGACCAGTGGATGCCGATCCGGAAGCTGCCGCTTTACCGTGCGCTTCCCTCGTGGCCGCTGGTCGGGTGGCTTCGGGAGGGATCGGGCCCGCTTCGGCAAGGCTCCGTCCCGCGTCCACTCGAGCGGGTCGCCCGGACGCGGTTCGGGGAGCGGCGGTTGCTTCGGCGCTTTGCCGACCGCCAGCTTCGCCCAATAGCCGCGCTCCGGCCGGGGTACGTTGAGCAGCGTGCAGACGCGGGCCATGTAGCTGGACGAGACGCCGAACCGGGCCGCCACCCGGAGCATGGGCTCGGACCAGACCATCTCGTATAGCGCTTCTCGACTGACCGGGCCCTCGCTGCTGTCGGTCAGCGACGCCGGTACCTGCGTTGTATCTTGTTCCTCTATCACGATGCTCGACTGACCCCAGATCCGCCCGCCAGCGCTCATTGAGGTGGCGCGCCGCGCGGATAGATGATACAAATCCTCGGTATCTAGGGTCTACACATCGAGTATTTGTATCAATGGCAAAGCCCCGAACGCAGCGTGAGCTCGCCCAAACCCTGCTGAAGAAGCAGGGAATCATGCGCCTGCTCGAGCTGCGCGAGGCCGGCGTGACCGCGGCGACAATGAGTCGTATGGAGCGGGCCGGCGAAGTCATCCGCCTGTCGCGGGGCGTCTATCAGCTGCCAGATGCCGACCTGGACCCCAATCACAGCCTGGCGGAGGCCGCGAAGCGGGTGCCCAAGGGCATCGTGTGTCTCGTCTCGGCTCTGGCATTCCTTGGCCTGACCGACCAGCTACCTCCGAAAGTCTGGATGGCGATCGGACCCAAGGACTGGGCGCCGCAGCGCAGCGGTACGGGCATCCGTATTGTGCGTTTCACAGACAGCCTGCTGAGGGAAGGCATCGAGACGCACGTGATCGAAGGCGTGTCGGTGAAAGTCTTCGGCGTGGCCAAGACGGTGGCAGATTGCTTCCGACATCGCGGGAAAGTGGGCCAGTCTGTCGCGATCGAGGGGCTCCAGGAGGCGCTGAGGCAACGCAAGGCGACTCCGGCGGAAATTGCTCGTCAAGCCGAGAAGGGCGGGGTGTCCACAGTCGTGCGGCCGTATCTCGAGGCACTGACTGCCAATGCCTAGGGAGATCAGAAACGTCGGCGCCTCCGTGCGGGCACGTCTGCAGAATCTCTCCCGAGAAACGGGACAGAGTTTCGAGCTGATATTCACCCGCTATGCGTTGGAACGCCTGCTTTACCGTCTCAGCACGTCGGCCTTCTCGGACCGATTCGTGCTCAAGGGCGCGATGCTGCTGACGAGCTGGTTTGCGGACCCACACCGGGCTACTCGTGATCTCGACCTGTTGGGGTTCGGCGATCCAAGCCCGGAGGCGATGGTCGCAGCATTCAAGGAGATTCTCGCGATAGACGTCGAGGATGGTGTCGAATTCGATTCGAACGCGGTACGTGTCGACCAGATCCGGGAGGAACTCGAGTACGGCGGACTGCGGCTGCGCACGACCGCATCGATCAGTGGTGCCCGTATCGCTGTAACAGTCGACGTCGCATTCGGAGACGCGTTGGAGCCGGGTGCCGAGGTCATCGACTACCCGTGCATGCTGGACCTTCCCGCACCTCGCCTGCGCGCGTATGCCCGCGAAACGGTGATTGCCGAGAAATTCCAGGCCATGGTGGCGCTTGGGCGCGCGAACAGCCGGATGAAGGACTTCTATGACATTTGGCTCCTCAGCCAGTCGTTTCCGTTCGACGACGACCGGCTCGCCCGCGCAATCGCCGCGACCTTCGAACGGCGCGAGACCGAGATCCCGGCCGACCTGCCTGATGCTCTTACCGCGGCCTTCGCCGAGGATGAGCAGAAGCAGCGTCAGTGGAATGCTTTTCTGGAGAACGTCGCGCTTCGTCCTGGCAGCCTGGGCGATGTGGTCGCGATTATTGCTGAATTCATCATGCCGCACGCAATTGCATCAGCGAAGATGGGCAAAGGCCACTGATGGAGCGAACAGATTTTCACTGACGATATCGGAGACTTGATTGGTTCCACCTAGGAAAACATCGAAGGCGACCCGGTCAACCGACCAGGGGAACCGTGATCCTGCGACCCTGCGGTCGACGAGCGGTGCCGGTTTCGAGTTCGAGGACCTAATTGCTGCGTGGCAACTGGTGAAGGCCCTCTCCGGCGAGCAAGTGCCCGGGGTCGGAGGTGTCGGGGCGCAGCTCCAAGCGCAGGTCTCAACCCTCGGCTGGCGTGTCGATGATCTGCTGGTGACTAGCGAAGCCGAAGGAGGGCCGCGCCGGCTTGCCATCTCCGCAAAGGGCAATCAACAAGTCAGCGCTTCCAGCCTGCCGTCCGACTTCGTGACACGGGCTTGGGAGCAGTGGCGTGACCCACACGGGCCGTTCAATTCCGCCGTCGATGGGTTGGCGCTGGTGACGCGCGGGACGCTCCCGGCGTTTCAGGCGACCTGGGTAGAGGTGAAGAACGCGTGCAGCGGATCCGACGCCGCGCTCGTGATGGGCCGCATTCGGAGCAACTCCAAGCAGTCGCGCGTCTTCGATAGCGTCATGAATCCGGGCGATGGCGCAAGCGAGGGTGAAACGATCGAACTCATACGCCGGCTCCATGTGCTTCCAGTGGACCTGCAGTTCGAGCCTTCCGAGACCGCAAACCAGTCAATCGCCTCGTGCCGGCGCCTACTGGAGTCTGGTGCCATCAGCGAGGCCGAAGCTCTTTGGCAGGAGCTCCTGAAGGTAGCAGCCGACGTGCGGTTGCGGAAGGGAACCATCACGATTCCGGATCTCTGGTCCCGTCTGCGGGGCCAATTCGGGCTTCGCCAGCAACCAGATTTCGAGCGAGATTGGGAGTCGCTCTCCAACATCACGTCGGACCACAAGGCTCGCATAGAGACGGAACTGCCTTCGGGCTATGCCGTCCCGCGAACCGCGGAGAAAGAATCGTTCCGGACCGCCGTCGCGGACCACGACGTGATTGTGGTGTTCGGCGAGTCAGGCTGCGGAAAGTCGGCCTTAGTGAAGTCCGTGTTGAACAACGAGTTCCCATCTTGGACCCAGGTGTGGTTCGGTCCTGAAGAGCTCGAGAAAGCGTTGAGCGGAGCGCGGCGGGGAAGCCTGTCGCTCCAGCACGAGCTGTCGCGGGTCCTTAATGCAGCGGCTACACGGAACAACGTCCTCATCATCGACTCGGCGGAGCGCATTGCAGCGACCGAGTTCGGGGTCATTCGTCAGCTACTCGATGCCATTCTCACGGCTTCAGCTCAGGCCGAGGCAGCGTGGCGTGTAGTCATCGTGACTCAGATCCATGCATGGGTCGAAGGCGAAGCGATGATGCTCGGTGGGCGAAGGGCCAAGCTCGTCGAGTTAGGACAACTCACCAGCGGCGATGTGAAACTGGCGCTTTTGCCTTCGCCGGCCCTGGGCTGGCTGGTCGGCCATGACGACACCATCGCGGCGCTGACGAATCTCCGGACCTTGGGTTGGGTCATCAGGGCGGGCTCTGCGATGGGCTCGAATGCCAGCGGACTCGCGTCGCACACCGCCATCGCGGATAGGCTGTGGAAGTACTGGACCCAGGACCGATCCGACGTTCAGGGGCTCATGATGCGCCTTGCGCAGCGCGATGCATCCTTCGAGCGCAGCTTTGCGCTGACCAACCTGGATCCTGCCGATGCTGCGACCTTCGACAAGAGGCCGCCAGAATTTCCGTTGAGGAAGAACGATCGGACGAATCGGGTGGAGTTCGAACACGATCTCGCCGCGGATTGGGCGCGCTTTCAGTATCTGAAGCAGGTTTGGACAGACACGCAGCAATGGGCAACGCTTGCCGGGAATCCGCTCTGGACGAACGCGCTGCGGATGCTGGGTCAGTTCCTCCTGCGGCAGTCCGACGATGGCGGGACAGCGTGGGACACAGCCTTCGATGCGGCCGTCTCCGCGAAGAACGAGCTATCAGGCGACATCCTGCTCGACGCACTTTGTCTCGACCCGGAAGCCGAGCGCTTCCTGACTGACCGACTCGAGTTGCTGCTCGCGGATCACGCCAAGGTCTTAACGCGGCTGCTCCAGCGTTTCCACCACATCGCGACGGTTCCGACTGGCGGCACGATGGCGCCAACCTCCGTCCTCGGGCTCTACCTGGATGCTCAAATCCGCTCCATTGTCTTTGGCCGGTGGCCACCGCTCCTACGTTTCCTCATCGCGCAGCGCGAGCAACTGCACGGGCTTGTCTCGCCCGCCCTGGCGATGGTCATCGAAACCTGGCTCACGAAGACGCCGCGAAAGCTGAGTAACAGAGCGCCGCTGCCGTTCCGGCGCGAGATGGCCGAGATGGCACTCGCCATGGCCCGGACTGTGCAGGTCGAGAAAGGCCATGGCGTCATGTACGTGACCCGGGAGTACTCGCTGTACACAGCCCCTCTGGCTGGCGCTGCAGATCTCCCGGAAGAAGTCGGCAACTGGGCGTTGGAGTTGGCTGGGCGACGCAAGGTCGACGCGGATGTCGAGCGGCGGATAGCCGAGGTCAGGCGAGAGCAAGCCTTGGCGCACGCCAAGCGTTTGGAGACGGACCCGGAGTACAAGAAGCGGCATGAGCAGCGGCGGCAAATGCCGATCTCGATCGGCTCGTTCCGTGAGCGCCTACCGCCCTGGCCTCTCGGGGCAAGCCACAGGGTCGACATGGACTTCCGGAAAGCATGCTTCAAGCAGAATGGCATTCAGCCGTTGATGCGTGCTAAGCCAGAGTTGGCAGCGGAAATTCTGCTTGCGCTCATCATCGAGGACCAGCCGGAACGGGAATATGAGTCCGCCCGCCTTGAGGTGAACCTGGGCCTCGACTTCCCGGAAGACGCTTACCCAACCGCCTTCTGGAAGAGTCCGTTCTCTCTTTTCCTGCAAATCGCGCCCGATGTTGCCCTTGGTGCGCTCATAGCACTAGTGAACTTCTCGACGGAACGATGGATCGCCGAGGTGGTGGGCAGCGAGGGTGAGCCGCCGGGCGTGACACTGCAGTTCGAAGATGGGTCGAACAAGACCTTCCCAGGCTGGGGACATGTGTTCAACTGGCCACAGTCCAACTCGATGCACAACGGAAATCTCTTCTGCGCGCTTGACGCGCTTGAGCGATGGCTGACGTTCAAACTCGATGCCGGCGAGGACATAACCATGTTCGTCGAGCGGCTGCTGCGCGAGGGAAGTTCCGCAGCACTCGTAAGTGTCCTCGTCAACGTGGCCAAGTATCGGCCGTCACTGCTCACCGGCTCGCTCGGCCCGCTTCTGACGTTTCCGAACCTGTTCTATTGGGACAGCGTCCGTGTCGAGCAGATCGGCTACAACTTCATCGGTTGGAGCTGGCTTCAGGGCGGTGAGGTGATGTTCGACTTTGCCCGCAATTGGGTGCTCGCCCCCCATCGCCAGAAGAAGTTCTTGGATGTCGTGGTCGAACTTCTGCTTGCCGACGACGACGTCGCCGGGCGTCTTCAAGCGCTGGTGCCGATATGGACGTTGCCTGAAGACCCGAAGGAAGCGCTTGAGTTTAAGCTGATTTATGCTGCCCTTGACCGTGCGAATTATCGGACGGTGACGGATCCCGAGACCGGGGCAGAGGTCAAGCGCTTTGAATGTCCCGGTGAACTGAGCTTTGAGGTCCAGTCGTGGCAAAGCGAGAAGGCGCAGCCGCTCACGTACCTTCTCATGCCGGACCGCTGCGAGCGGCGCCTTCAAGCCGGGCAGGCGCTGACCGAAGAAGAGGCGGTGTATCTGTACGACCTAATCAAGACCTGCGAGGCCGGCACGGAAGACGATGAGGCCGGTAAATCCAAGTGCAGGCTCGCGGCAGCAGCCACGTTGGTCGTCCTAGGCGAGGCGTGGTTGGCGAAGACCCCCGAGGCGCAGACCCACTCCCTTGCAGTTGTCCGTGCCGCGCTTTCCGGGATCCCATCGACGAGTGGCGAGATTCGCAACCAGCGCATGGGGAGCATGCGCGACGAACTGAAGTTCGCTGCTCACGCCGTGATGCACCTGTGGTTGTCCGGTGACGCCGGCCCTGAATGGGAGGCCGATGTCCTTCGCCTCCTGACGAGCGGCGATATGCGCGCTTTGGGGGCGGTGGTCGGGATTGCCCACGCCAACCGGGACCGGTTAGGGCCCACGTGGTGGCGGCTTCTGCAGGCCGGGGTCCTGTGGTCCGGCCTGATCCTCCTCGCGCCCCATCACGGAGACGAAGAAGACACTGAACGTGGGTGGATCAACTGGCTCGCGCGGCTGCGGCGCTTTCCGTTGCGGGGCAAGGACGCGAACGCCGACAGTTTCGACTTCAAACGGATCGCGGCCGGCTGTGGCCGGCTGGAGTTCTACAGGAAGATGCGTCTCTACACGTCCGGTGAGAGGACCTGGCGCGGAAAGCCGGAGCGCCGACCGGGCGTGTCGCTTGACGGGCATGTCCTCGAAGTAGTGTTCGGTTGGCTCATCCACGGCGCCGGAACGGGCGACCGGTCGTTGGACACGCGCCTTGCTCTCCGCATCTGGGACTACGACGCTTCGCGCGCGAAGGCCCGGGCCAAGACGGATAAGAGCGGCGAGTACGACCTGCCGACGCAGAACTTGGGCTACGATGCCCTCCTGAAGGTCGCCGCCTTGTCGCTCGCCGCGCCCGAAAATGAGGCCCGGGCTGTTTGGGAGCCTGTTCTCGCGCACGGGCCGGCTGCGCATGTCGCGCTGCAGCACTTTATCCAGGGTCTCTATCTACGGCTCAGGGAACTTGATGACCCCGCAGCATTTGAGCCCGTCTGGCGAGCGGTCGCAGAGTACGGGCTGGCGGCCGATTGGTCGAAGCCGGGCCTATGGTTTTACGGCGAGCGGCTGATCTGCGACCTGCTCGGGTTCGGGAACGAAGATGCCCTCGCGCGGCTAGCGCCGGGTAGTGCTCTCCGGATGAGGGATGTCTACGAGCTGTGGGCGCAAGTGCATCTGGCTCGTGATGAAGAGTGCGTGACCCGTTTCTCGCACTTTCTCACGACGACCTTCGGTGGACCGCTTCGTCTGGACGGCCTTCGTTGGATCGCCGCAATGCTGAAGGCGGAGAACCCGTCCAATCACTGGTATCGCGAGGGCACAGGTAACGCTCTGGTCGAACTCGTGGCGGCGGCCTTGAGTTCGGACGCCCAGGCGCTGTCCAAAGATGCCGAGGCGCGGCAAGCGCTGGTCGAGGTCGCGGCGGCGCTGGCCGCCAAGAACATACCCGCCGCCCTTGCCCTGCAGGAGCGCATCAAGCTCCTGCGACGTTGAGCGTCAACCATCTTGGCCGCCCGCCGTGCATCGAATCGCTGTAACGAGTCGGGGCAAGCAGACAAAGGCAGGTTAGTCGACCGGAGCGGCCACATCTCTTGGCGTCCAGTGCTTCGCTGTCCGCATGTCAATCCAGTCGCAATGCAGCTCCAGGCGGATCTCTTCTTCACCGGTAGGAACCAAAAATTGTTCCAGCGCCTGCGGGATCGGGAAGTAGGTGCCGTCGAACATCTCTTGTAGCGGCTGCTCGAGTTGGATTGCACCTTCGGCCCTGGCAACGCCGTTGAGGTTCGCGACCACAACTTCATCGACCCTGATTTCATACTGAAACGCCGCGCTGACGGCATCCGATGCGACGTACATGATCTTGTTGCCTGCCCAGACGACACCCCGGCTGTCACACTCTGGAAGTAGGTCGCCGTATGCCCTGAATGCTGTGTCAGGGAGGCGAATGTAGTATCCGGCCAAGTTCGTCGTGTGCTGCTCGTCCAAGACGTGAATGATACGAGGTGGCTTCCCTGGTGGGCGGTCCTGAGGAGGCTGAGCCGGTCTGTCCCCTACGTTGACGACATGGATGTCCGATCTTGTGACTACTTGCTTCTTGCCACCCTTGCGGACGACCCCGATATCGTCCTTGAGAAGTATCCAGAGCTCGGAGCGGCGCTTCGCGAGCATCTCAAGATTGAGCGCACCGTCCCCAAAAAAACGCGGGCTGAACTTCTTAAGTGATGGACCGAGATACTCGCGGCAAAAGGTTCCAATCAGCGAGTAGAGAAGCTGCGTATAGCCAAGGTCCTCGAGTTTTGCGATCTCCTGGTGGCGAACGTCCACAAAGATGTCGATCGCCTGACTGCCACCATGCTCCCTAACAAAAACTGGAATGTCTTCGGTCAGCTTCCCAGGTATAAGTCGGAAGTTCGCGACCTCATATGACTTCGAAATGCTCAACTCCAATTCGCTCAGGAAAACGCGCTCGAATCGGCTCAGTTCTGCGTAGCGCTCTGCACAATCAATCATCCCGTCGAACGGCTTCGCTCCGCAGTATTGCTGCAAGTACCGCGTCTCCGCGTCCCTGCGATACCTGTCCGCTGATAAAAGCACGACGATGTGGCCGCGCGCCTGCATGATCTGATTGAGGGCCTGTTTCTGCGCCGTGCCGAAGAACACGCCGACGCCGCCTTGTTCAGCCCGTTTGCGAATGGTGCCGAGCAAGGTTTCGGTTCCATCGGCTAGGTTGACTTTGACATGAGAAAGCCTGTCGGTCAGGCCTTGCCGAACGATATAGCGAAAGACGCGCGTGTGCTGCGCGATCCGTTCCGGGTTCTCCAGAACCGCTTCAACGGCGATGCGCTCCATTGCCTGCGTAATCCGGCCCAGCAGGCTGGTGGTGTCACCATCAAGCGAGTCACGCCCGGCCGTTGGAACGAAGCGGTCGCAATCAAGCCGCCCCGATACTCCAATCGTCGAGCCGACCTGCGTCGCGCAAAGCTTGAAGCCGCGCTTGAACACATCGATCGGACCGTTTTCGAATCGCAAGTGACCCACGAGATTGACGGCTTCGCCGTCAATGCTCAGACCTTCAATCGATGCCGTCAACGCGTGGCCGCGATCTTCGTACAGACGCCCGGTGATGGTCAGATTGCCGCTGTGCCAGACCTGCGATCCACCGGAGATTTCGGTGAGATTTTCCCGGTCTTCGAGGTCGGAAAGGTTTCGCTGTGAGACTTTGTCGCCATTGAAATAGATTGCAGTCGGTACGTACCGGACGAAATCCCGCAAATAGTTCCGAAGCTGATCTATGTTCGGCGTTTCTCGCAAATATCCGACGACGAGCGTTCCGCGCGGCGCGGCATCGTTTGAGCTTCGCATCGTGACATCAGGAATGGCGCCCCCCGCGTTATCAATATCCTTCTCGGAGAGCCGTGTCAGCGTGCCTTCAGCCGCGTCTTCGGTTTGTGAAGTGACCTCCAGGGCTTCGCACACGCCAAAGTTTGCAAAGCCGCCGATGCCGAACGTACCGACGCAGCCTGCGGCGAGTGCTTCCTGCGTTCTCTTGCCGCTTGCCCCGATCGTCCAAAAGAAGTTCCTTAGGTCATCGGCCGACATTCCGGTGCCGTTGTCGCGGACGCGGATGACCCGATCCTCGACCGTAATATCTATCCGGTACCCGGCATCACTGGATTGCATTTGATCCCGGTAGGCCTGGATGCGAACAGCATCGACGGCGTTCTGGACGTTCTCGCGAATGAAAGCGAGCGGCGTCTCGTAGATCTGCTTCGAGATAATCCGCAGCACGCTCGGAAAATCGATTCCCGCCTTAAATGACTTATGCTCGTCAGCCACGTTTACCTCTCTTCCCCAGTCTTTGCTCCATCCGCTCGCGAAACGCTCTGTCCCCCGTAGATTCAACTATCCGATGGCCGATCTGAGAAAAGTACTCTGCGTGTTGTTCGGGAAATACGTCGATCGCTCGGATAACAATGCTCTTCGCACTATCCGTGTCGCCCGTTTCTAGTAAAAGATTCGCAAGATTGCCAAAATCGGTAGGGACTGCATCCGGACCGGCGCAGAGCGCGCGATAGAGTTCAATTGTCTGCACCTTGTCCGCCGGCACTTCTGAATGTGCAAGAGCGAGCGCCAACATTCTTCGAGCATGAATCGAAAGGTCGGCATCAGCGATATCGACGTATCGAACCGCATGCGCGTGCAGTTCCTTCCATTCATGATTGCGGGCAAGCTCATCTAGAAGCGACACCGTGTGAGCAAAGCTGCCCGATGGTTCTGTGTTCGCCAAAGACCGCGCTTCCTGCTCCTGTACCTGCAGGCGGGTTGCTAATGAGGGATCCTGATTGCTGAGCTCAATGAGCATGGCACCATAGGTACAGATTGACGCTCCATGTCGCGCCAAAATCTGCTGAACCGGCAAGCGGTCATATAGAGCGCGGAGCACATTCCGGAAGGCTATAAAGTGTGAGGTCCTCTCCTTCAGCGGGCTGTCGTCCTGACGACTAAGGACAGCAAAAGAGCCGAAGACGTACCCATTCTGTGCGGGTATCGGAAGCTCTGCTTTTTGGTCGAGAAGCAGGGCGGCAAGATATGCTGCAAGACTTCGCAGCTCTGCGCGATAGGCGCAGAGCTCTGCCATCAGCTCTCCTACATTACATGTATTCTTTGGGGCGACTTCAAAAGGGAAATTCTCACGTGACTCAGTTGAAAACGATCCGACCTGTGGCTCGTAGTGAAGCGTTGTGACTTGCCGTTTCGCATTCAAGATATCTATCGTGATAATCGAGAACGTGTTTTGCGATTGACGGGTCTCAAACGACGCTCCTGCAGCCAGAACAAGGCAGCCGGTGCCGCTCTGGCCTACAGCCCTCACTTCCGGGAGATGCAAATGTCCGCAATGGAAAAACTGAGAATCACGCTCGATGCGCCCCTGCACGGGTGATCGGTCAAATTCCCGCAGTAGGTGGCATGGATGATGGGCCATGCTTATGACAACATGTGGCTGGATAGCTCCGGTCTGCGTCAGCGACACGGCATTGATAACCTGACGTTCACCAATCAGAAGATTGCCGTGGTCGCTCGCGCCACCTTCGGAAGCCCACGCCGAGTCCAGCCCGACGATTACAAGATGTATGTCGTCGATGACAAGGCGGCTTATGTAAGCGAGTCCGTCGGGCGTCGACGTTCTCTCTTGATTTGAAAAAAAGTCATTCTGGAACTGGCGGTAACTCTGTTCTCTTTCTAACAACGTTGCGAGATCATCGTCGGGAGCGAGAACCTCGTCGACGAGCTGTTGGTTTACAAGCGACGACCGAGCTCCCTTAAAGCACAGCTTTTGGCGAGAGCGGTCGATGTCGTGATTCCCTGGCACACAGAACACCCGTTCTGTCGGGACGCCCGATGCATTGCAAAGGGCGTCAAAGAAATCCCTTACAAGCGCGTATTCTTCAGCCTTTCCAGAATAGGCGAGATCGCCTGTCGTCAGGATGAGGTCGGGTGCGACGCCATCTTTGCGCATCTGGGCTACTCGCTCACACATCGCCTTCAGCACCACATCTTGAGACCAGGCGTCGCGCACGCTCATATGGATGTCGGACACGTGGAGCCAGGAGATGGGGCGCACTCTTACCTCCGTTCGTCAGGGGAGAGCCCGGGTATCCACCGGACGGCGAGTGGAGTGCTTGGCAGATCAACCATTCGGTCGCGCGGGGCTTCTACTCGTGTTTGGATTATCGCCATGGTCATCATTGCTCGTCGATTCAATTTGCTCGTCGTGATCGGCGGGGCTAAACCACCTCCCCCTTGAACACGACCACCCCGCAAATCGTCGCATTCGAGTTCACTTCGATGATCCGGTTTGGCCAGTCCGGATTCAGCGCCTTCAAGTACTGATGGCCTTCTTCGATGATCAGTTGCTTGAAAGTCGCTTCCTGGGAGTCTTCCAAACGAACCACGACGTAGCGGCCGCTGACCGGGGCGACCTGGGGATCCACGAAGATGAGCTCGCCGTCGTGGAACTTAGGTTCCATGCTCTCACCGCGCACCCGCAGGACAAACGTGTCCGCGCTGCACCGGACCGGGCATGGGAGCAGATCCTCGGCGTCGCCGAGTGCGAAGTCGCTGGCGATTTCGGTCCATTCGCCGACCTTCGCGTTCTTGATTTCCTGGATCGTGAGCATCTGGGGGTATTTCCTGACTGGGGGTATTTTATACCCCCAGGAAGAGTGAAAAGGCGGGAGATGGCGCGATATCCGGAGATAGCCTTTTGCTAAACGTATTTGCTTGATTTAGATAAGAAAAAAGCGCCGCTGAGAGCGCTTTCTCGTGAGTTTTCAAGGCCTTGAAAACTCGGTGATGGTGGAGGCGGCGGGAATCGAACCCGCGTCCGCAAGTCCTCTGCCTTCGGTTCTACATGTTTAGTCGTGTCGATTATTTTTAACCGTACTGCCGCCCGACCGACAGGGCATACAGCACGGCGATTCCGGTAAATTTTTTAGCGATTCTGCCCCGGACGTGCTTCCTCGCGATCTTGTGAGATATGACGCCTGAATTGTTCCGAGGAACGCTGGACGCACAAGCACGGCTCCAGTCAGACGGCTTTCTACCGGTTATTAAGCGGCGAGAGCGTAGTTGTCGTCGTTGGCAACTATAAAGTTTGCGAATGGATTAACGAGGTATTTCGCACCTCGACATGCACCTCGGGTTTCGCTACCCACGTCGAAAGCCGTGTCGCCCCCAAGTACCTGATCCGACTGCATCGCAGCCGGCAAGTTCCGTTAGTTTAGCACTCACCCGTGCTTGAAGATGCGTTGTTTTTCGCGCTGCCAGTCGCGTTCTTTGACGTCGGCACGCTTGTCATGCAGTTTTTTGCCCTTGGCCAGCCCGACTTCGAGCTTGGCGCGGCCGCGCTTCCAATACATCGCGGTGGGTACGAGGGTGTAGCCCTTGCGTTCGACCAGACCGATCAGCTTGTTCAGCTCCTCGCGATGCATGAGCAGCTTGCGGGTGCGGGTCGGGTCGGGATGGATGTGGGTCGAGGCCGTGGGCAAGGGTGAGATGGTGGCACCGAACAGAAAGGCCTCGTTGCCTTTGAGGGTGACATAGGCCTCGGTGAGATTGATTTTGCCGGCGCGCAGGCTTTTGACCTCCCAGCCTTCGAGTGAGAGCCCGGCCTCGTAGCGGTCTTCGATGAAGTATTCGTGTTTGGTCTTTTTGTTGAGCGCGATGGTGGCACCACCTGCACCGCTTTTTTTCGCCTTCTTCGCCATGGCGCGCGAGTGTAACACGGTGATGACACCTGTGATGCCGCGCTTGTGCAGGATGGTGCGATTCGCGAAAATGGCGCGATAACTAGACGAACTGTCGCGATTTCGGGGAATTTGATGGCTAATCAGCGCGTGTCGGTACACGGCATGTGGTCGTCACGGGCGGTCTTCATTATGGCCACGGTGGGGTCCGCGGTCGGGCTCGGCAATATTTGGAAGTTTCCCTACATCACCGGCGAGTACGGCGGCGGTGCTTTTGTCATCGTTTATCTGCTGTGTATCGCATTGATCGGCATACCGATCATGATGGCCGAGGTGTTACTGGGTCGACGTGGGCGTTCCAGCCCGATCAACACCATGAAACGGCTGGCGCGGGAGCAGGGTTCGTCTCCGGCCTGGAGCATCGTCGGTTATTCGGGGGTCGTGGCCGGGTTTCTGATTTTGTCGTTTTATAGCGTGGTCGCCGGCTGGGCCCTGGCCTATATCTTTCAGGCGGCCAGCGGCGGCTTGAATGATGTTTCGGCGACCGATGCAAAGGCGCTGTTCGAGGGGCTGATCGGGTCGCCGGATCAACTGATGATCTGGCACTCCCTGTTCATGATCATGACGATGGCGGTGGTCGCGCGCGGGGTGCGTGACGGGCTGGAGCGGGCGATCAATATCCTGATGCCGGCATTGTTCGTCATGTTGCTGATCATGGTGGGCTACGCCTTTGTGGAAGGTGATATCAAGCGTGGCCTGGGCTTCATGTTCAACATCGATTTCTCCAAGGTCTTCCAGATCTGCGTCGAAGAGGCCGGCCAGGTTCAGTGTCGGTTTACCGGTGAGCCCTTGCTGGTCGCGATGGGTCAAGCCTTTTTTACGCTGAGCCTGGGTATGGGCGCGATCATGGCGTACGGCGCTTATGTGCCCAACCATGCATCGATTACCGGGGCAACGGTGACGATTGCCGCGGCGGACACGGTGGTTGCGCTATTGGCGGGGATTGCGATTTTTCCGATTGTGTTCGCCAGCGGTTTGGAGCCGGCAGCCGGTCCGGGACTGATTTTCCAGACCCTGCCGATCGCGTTCGGCAATATGGTGGGGGGACAGTGGTTCGGAACGGTGTTTTTCATTCTGCTGGTTTTCGCGGCCTGGTCGTCGGCGATCTCGATCAGTGAGCCGGCGGTCGCCTGGCTGGTTGAATCGCGTAAGTGGGCGCGTGCGCATGCCGCGATGGTGATTGGTGTATTCGCCTGGCTGCTGGGTATTGGCTCGGTGTTGTCTTTCAATCTTTGGGCGGGCGAGGAGTACCGGTGGTTCGGTAAGACATTATTCGATCTGAAAGACTATCTGGCGTCGAACATCATGCTACCGCTTGGCGGATTGCTGATCGCCTTGTTTGTCGCGTACGGTGCGGGCCGACAGATGGCGTTGGAAGAACTGTCGATCAGTCGACAACGCCTGTTTGACGCCTGGTGGGTGATCATTCGCTATATATCGCCGATTGGAATCGCCCTGGTATTCCTGAATTCCGTGGGTTTGCTTTGAGCGGCTTGCAGCAACCCCGCATGGTTTCGAGACGACACGAATGACCAAAGACCGAAGTACGCCGTCATCGCGAGGGTGGGCATTTGGCCAACGTTGAGAAATCGGCCCTGGTGCCTTTTTCGGCCCAGGCCATGTTCGATTTGGTGGCCGACGTCGAGCGCTACCAGGAGTTTCTGCCGTGGTGCAGCAATTCAAGATTGGTCTCGCGCGACGATCAGCGGCTGTGCGGTTGGATTGAGGTTTCCCGGCTGGGAATTACCCAGGCCTTTTCGACCTGCAATGAACTGGATCCGCCCGGCCGTATGGGTATCGAGTTAATGGAAGGCCCATTCAAACGCTTGCATGGCGAGTGGCAGTTCGTCGAACTTAGAGAGGATGCCTGTAAAGTGATGTTGCGCATGGAGTTCGAGTTCGCCGGCCGGTTGATCGATGCGGCATTCGGTAAAGTATTCCATCAGGTGGCCAATACGCTGGTGGAGTCGTTCGTGGAACGGGCAAAAGAGGTTTACCGTGGTTGACGCACAAATAACGGTTGAGGTGGTGTTCGCTAAACCGGATGAACAGGTCCTCGAGCAGTTGGTCGTTGCGTCCGATGCGACGGTCGAGACGGTGATCCGTCAGTCGGGTCTGCTCGAACGTTTTCCCGAGATCGATCTTTCGGTCAATAAGGTCGGGGTATTCGGCAAGGCTGCGCCGCTGACCGCCGGTCTTCACGACGGCGATCGCATCGAAATCTACCGGCCGTTGATCGCCGATCCCAAAGAGGCGCGCAAAAAACGGGCGGCCGAGGGCAAGGCGATGAAAAAGGGCGCGCGTACCGGGGATTAATCGTCGCCCAGACCGACCGTATCCAGGGTTTTGCGCCAGAACGATTTTTTCGGCGGCTCCCAGTCCGGTACCGAGACCACGATTTCCTTCTTCACCTCTTCCTGCTCCGATTCCGGCTGCGGGCGCATATCGCCGGCAATACGGGTGAGGCGGTCGTTCTCGAAATAGACCGTGACCTGACGGAACTCTTCCGGTGTGCTGCCTACGCCTTCGGTATAGGCATAATCCCAACGGTTGGCATGAAACACGTCGGTCAGCATGGGCGTGCCGAGTAGAAAGCGCACCTGGCGTTTGGTCATGCCCGGACGCAGCGCGTTGATTTGTTCCTGGCTAACTACATTACCCTGTTGGATACTCGGTCGATAGATCAGCGGCGCTTCGTTCAATGCGTCGGGGATAACATTGGTCACGCCACCGAGCGAGCGTAAGCCGTCGCCCACCGTGCTGCACCCGGCGGTTGCGAGCGTTGCGATGAAAATGAGAAGCTTACGCATGTCTAAATAGGTACTATGTCGTGACGGCTGAGCAGGCGGGGATGATAGCGAAATCCTCGGCAAGATGACATGTCTTGGAGGTAAGGGTGGAGAATCAGGATATTCGCAAGGCGGGGCTGAAGGTCACGTTGCCCAGGGTCAAAATCTTGGAGATCCTGGAGTCCAGCGAGTCGCGCCACATGACCGCAGAGGATGTCTACAAGCAACTGCTCGAGCGTGGCGAGGACATCGGTCTGGCGACGGTTTACCGCGTGCTGACCCAGTTCGTGAACGCCGGGCTTGCCGAAAAGCATCATTTCGAAGGCGGTCAGGCGGTGTTCGAGTTGGACCGCGGACGTCACCACGATCATATCGTGTGCCAGCAGTGCGGGCGGGTCGAGGAATTCGTCGACGACACCATCGAAAAGTGTCAGCGCCAGATCGCCGACAAGAAGGGTTTCGAGATCATGGACCACTCGTTGATCATCTATGGGCGCTGCATCCGCAAGACCTGCCCCCATCGCGACGACGCATAGCCGTTCTCGTCACGCGGACGCAAAACGCCCCGAAGTTTCAGGTATCTATGTTCCCTGCCTTTACTAAGCTAATAAGGCCGGTGGATGACAAATGCCGAGAAGAATTGAATTCCTGAGGAGGAGAGATGAGGCAAGCGATAAGAAAAGGTGTGATGTTTCTGGCGATCGCGGCATTCGGTGCGGGTTCGTCGACGGCCGCACTGGCACAGGGCGACTATTTGCTGGCCACCGCAAGTACGGGCGGGACCTATTATCCGGTCGGCGTGGCATTGTCGACCCTGGTCAAGGTCAAGTTGCAGCCCAAACACAAGATCAATATGTCGGCGATCAACTCGGCCGGCTCGGGCGAGAACATCAAACTCCTGCGCGAGAACGAAAGCCAGTTCGCTATCCTGCAGGGTCTTTACGGCTCCTATGCCTGGAACGGTACCGGCCCTCTCGAGAAAGACGGACCACAGACCGGCCTGCGCGCCGTGACCATGCTGTGGCAAAACGTCGAGCACTTCAGCATGCCGAGCGACAAGGCGCCCGCCGGCAGCATCAGCGACGCATTGGCGGCAAAAGGTGTCGCGGGATTCGGCAAAAAGAACTCGGGTTCTCTGGGCTCCAGCCGTACCGTCTTCGGCAACCTGGGTGTCGATATCGATAAACAATACGAGCTTTTCTACGGTGGCTACGGCGCACTTGCCGGGGCTTTGCAGGACGGCAAGGCCGACCTCATCGGCACGCCTGCCGGGGTGCCGGTCGGTGCGGTCACCAAGCTGATGGCGGCGCGCAGCGGTAAGGTGAAACTGCTGTCTTTCACGCCCGAGCAGGCCAAGCAGGCCGACGGTGGACTCGGTTTGTGGACGCCTTATCTGATCCCGGCCGGCACTTATCCCGGTCAGGGCGCCGATGTGAACACCATTGCGCAGCCGAACTTTCTGGCGGTACGGGCGGATACCCCGGAAAACGATGTCTATATGATCACCAAGACCATCTACGAGAATCTCGGCTTCCTCAACGCCATCCACAAAGCGACCAAGGCAATGGCGCTGGAAAAGGCGATTGCCGGCCTGCCCATGCCTTTGCATCCGGGTGCAGCCAAGTACTTCAAAGAGGCCGGACTCAGCATTCCTGATCATCTGATGGTCAAGTAGCCCATGCGAACGACGGCCGCCTTCGGGGCGGCCGCGGCTTTTTCATGAGCACTCAAGAGACCCAGCCCGAATCCGGCGGCCTTTACGCCGGGCTTCGAGAGCAACCCTGGGTGACGGCGGCTGTTTATTGGCTGGGCGCCGCGATCGCGGTGCTGCATCTGGTGATGAATTTCACCACGCTGTTTTCGACCCAGTGGCAGAGCGCCCTGCATTTCATCGGTCTTGCCGCGTTGGGAATGCTGCTGTATCCGCCGTTGCGTGCGGGTTGGGCGGCAGGTTCACGCACCTTGTTGGCGATCGATATCGCGCTGGGCGTGGTCTTCATCGCCGCGACCGTTTGGATCATCGGTGCCGAGGATGCCATCTACGACCGCGGCGTGAACATGACGCCTTGGGAGCAGGGGCTGGCGGTCGTCACCATAATCGCCGCGATCGAATTGACCCGGCGGACGACCGGCCTGGTCATCCCGGCGCTGATTATCATCGCGCTGACCTATGTCATCTGGTGGGGCGGCTGGATCGACAACATCTTCAAGTTCGCCGGGCTGAGTGTCGAGACCGTGCTGTTTCGCAGCATCTATGGCGACGATGCGCTGTTCGGGAGTATTGCGCGCATCTCGGTGACTTTCGTTTTCATGTTCATCTTGTTCGGCGCCTTTCTACTGCGCTCGGGTGCGGGCGACTTCGTTATCGCGATAGCGCGCGTCGTCGCCGGACGGGTCACCGGTGGCCCCGGTCTGGTTGCGGTGGTGTCATCGGGCCTGACCGGTACCATATCGGGTTCTTCCATCGCCAATACCGTCTCGACGGGCGTGATCACCATTCCCTTGATGAAAAGGGCCGGGTTCCCGCCACGTTTCGCCGCCGGGGTCGAAGCGGCGTCCAGCACGGGTGGCCAGTTGATGCCGCCGATCATGGGGGCCGGCGCCTTCGTCATGGCCAGCTATACCCAGATCCCTTATACCCATATCGTCGTGGTCTCGTTTCTGCCGGCCTTGTTGTATTTTCTCTCGGTTGCCTTTTTCGTCCGAATAGAGGCCAAACGTTTGGGTTTCACTACCACGTCCGCCCCCGAGGGCGAGACCTTGGGCAAGGTGATGCGCGAAGGCGGTTTGGTGTTCGTGTTGCCGATTACGGTGCTCATTGCGATGCTGGTCTCGGGGTTCACGCCGACCTACGCAGCAGGGATTGCCATCCTGACGGTTATCGGATCGAGCTGGCTGACGCCGCGCAAAATGGGTATCAGGGACATCATCGACGCGCTTGCATTGGGTAGCCGTAACATGGTCACGACAGGTCTGTTGTTGGTTGCGGTCGGCTTGGTGGTGAACGTGATCGCGATGACGGGCGTGGGCAACACCTTGTCGCTGATGATTCAGGATTGGGCCGGCGGTAGCCTGGTGATTGCATTGATACTGATCGCGTTGGCCTCGTTGGTGCTGGGCATGGGGCTTCCGGTAACGGCGGCGTATATCGTATTGGCAACCTTGTCGGCGCCTGCGTTGTACAACCTCATTGCCGATGCCCAGTTGGTGAACGTGATCGCATCCGGCCAGGCCTTGCCCGAGGCCGCCGGTGCGATGTTGATGTTGGCCGCGCCGGACAGCCTGGCCTTGTTGGGGCAAAGCATGAGCCATGAAGAGGCCCGCGGCATTATCGATGCGCTGCGTAGCATCGACCCCTCGCTGGTGATCGGCCTGTATGAGCAAATGCTCGATCCGACGCTGATACTGGGTATATTGCTGTCGGCACATATGATCATCTTCTGGCTCAGTCAGGACAGCAATGTCACGCCACCGGTTTGTCTCACCGCCTTCGCGGCCGCGGCAATCGCCGGCACGCCTCAGATAAGGACAGGATTCACGGCCTGGAAACTGGCCAAGGGTCTGTACATCATGCCGTTGCTGTTTGCCTATACGCCCTTCCTTTATGGCGACTGGGCGGTGATGATCGAGATCTTTTTCTTCAGCCTGGTCGGGCTCTATGCCTTTGCCGCGGCTTTTCAGGGGCATTTGGAACGAGATCATGGCATGGTTGCGCGTTTGTTGTTGGCGGCGATTGCCGTGTGTTTATTGTTCCCCGGCCAGCCATGGCTTCACTGGGGCGGCTTGATCGCTTTCGTGGTGTTCTTCGCATGGGATCGAATACAGGCCGGCAGACAATCGTCGTGAATTCGGCCATGACATTTGAGACGATCGCTCGATGACCCTTACCGAAACCCAGGAACTCCAACTCAATCACCGTTCCGTACGACGCTTTCAATCACGCCCGCTCGATCCGGGTCAACTCGAATCACTGATTCGCTGCGGCCAGGCCGCGGCCAGTTCCAGTTTTATCCAGGCCTATTCGGTGATCCGGGTAACCCGGCAGGCGTCGCGGGCGGCGATCGCCAAGGCGGCCGGTGGTCAGGTATGGATCGAGCGTGCGCCCGAGTTTCTGGTGTATTGCGCCGATCTGCGTCGGGTCGACGATGCTTGCCGGAGGTCCGGCAGCGGTGAGCTGGAAGGTTATACCGAACACGGCGTAGCGGCGATCGTCGATGTCGCGCTCATGGCGCAGAACGTGCTGCTGGCCGCCGAGTCGCAAGGTCTCGGCGGCGTTTACATCGGCGGCATTCGCAACGATCCGCAGGTCGTCGTCGACGAACTCGAGTTGCCGGCATTGGTGGTGCCGGTCTTCGGCATGTGCCTGGGCTGGCCGGACGAGTCGCACGAGGTCAAGCCGCGCATGCCGGTCGAGTTCGTTCTGAAACAGGATGTCTATCGGGATATCTCCGATACCGATATGGCTTCCTACGATGACCGCATGGCAGCGTATTACGCCAGTCGCGGCGCCAACGTGAAATTGAGCGACTGGCGTCGAGCGACGGCGGCCGCAACCCAAGGGAAGAAACGTGAACACCTGTTGGGGTTTCTCAACCGGCTGGGATTCTTCCGACGTTAACCGAATCATCAAGGGAGTCGAATGCATGTGGGTCGATACGTTGCGCTTAGGTCTTTTTCTGTGTCTGATGTCGGTCGTCGCGATGCCGGCGTTGGCCGAAAAACGGGTTCTCCTGAAGACGGCGGTCTACGTACCTTTGAATCTCAAAGGACTGGGCACCATCCCGGTCGGCTTGGCGGAACAGCTCGAACAGACCAGTGCGGGCTCGATCAAGTTCAAACTGTACGGTCCCGGCAAACTCGCGGCGGCCAATCAGATCTTCGAAGCGGTGCACATGGGGCAGCTTCAGGCAGGCTACACGACCGCCGGTAATCAGTCGGGCGTATTGGGGCGCAAAGCGGCCTTTTTCTCCTCGGTTCCCTTCGGTCCCAATGCGACGGAATATCTGGCCTGGCTTTACCACGGTGGCGGGCGCGATCTATGGCAGGAGATGTATCGCAAGGCGGCGTTCAATGTCCATGCGATTCCTTGCGGCCTGTTGCCTCCCGAGACGTCCGGTTGGTTCTCGCGGCCGATCGACAAACCGGAAGACCTCGAAGGCCTGCAGATGCGTTTCTTCGGTCTGGGTGCGCTGGTGATGGAAAAGCTCGGCGTTTCGACCAGTCAGCTTCCCGGCGCCGAGATCTTTCCGGCGCTGGAGAAGGGGGCCATCGACGCAACCGAGTTCTCGATGCCGTCGATTGACGAAAATCTCGGGTTTCACAAAATCCTCAAATACAATTATTTCCCCGGCTGGCATCAACAGGCCACCTTGCTGGAACTGGTGATCAACCTCGAGGTTTGGCAACAACGTTTGTCCGATGCACAACGCGCCCAGATCGAAACCGCCTGCAAAGCCACGGTGCTCGACAGCCTGGCCTTCAGCGAGGCGATTCAACTACCGGTGATGCAGCGGAACATCGAGGAACGCGGCGTCGAGAACCGCTATTGGTCGGACGAAATGCTCGCGACTTTCAAGCGCACGTGGCTCGAAGTGGTCGCCGAGGAGTCGGCCAAAGACCCGGACTTCAAGCGTATCTGGGAACATCTGGCGGACTTCCGCAAAAGTTACGCCATATGGGACCGCTGGGCCTTCCTGCCGCCGCCGGGCAGTCGACGGGCCGAGTGATCCTGGTATATGGGTAAAGCCGGCGAGCCCGGAGATCGGGCGCCGTTTGTGACGCCGGGCCTGAACGACGAATGTTCTATGCCGCTTGAGTGGAGCCTGTAAGCGTCGGCTCGTGGGTCAATGTGCAAACGCCGGCCCCGGTACCCCACCATTTGATGCGGGCCGGATCGATCGTATTGACGATTGGGGAACATAGCCGTAAGCCCGGCCGGAGATTGCCGGCCGGATCGATGGCCAAACGCCGACGCTAACGGACGCGAAGAGGCGGCGCTTTGGGGCTGGACGGCGTTTACGTTGCCTGAACGGGGAGCCGACCGTATCAGGGCAAGGGCATCACGTTCCGCATCAGGTTCTGTGGGACGGTAAAGGTGCGTGTCCCATAGTTGATATCCCGCGACATGACCGAAACGTTACCGGACATCGCCTGGACTGCACCGTTCATCGCAGCCACGTTGTTGTTCAGGTGGGTGACGTTTTCGGACATGGAACTCAGCTCTATTTCCATCTGTTCCTGGATCCCGTGGATATCGTTGTTCATTTCCACAATGACATTATCGATATTGGAGATTTCCCGATACATGCCCGACATATCCTTGCGCATCTGTTTGACGTCCCCTGCCATCCCGGCCACCGAGGCGGTCATGGTGCCCATGTAGCCGACCATGTCGTACATCAGCTTGCCCATGAAACCTGCCGCGCCGAGTCCGGCGACCATCAAGACTCCGACAAGGATGTTTTTCCGGCGTTGTTCCATTGCATTTTCCTTCAGATAAATTCCGATTTCATCAGTTTGGGTTTTCGAACCCGAGAAGCATTTTATCGCCAAAAAGAATCCGGAGCTAAGCGGGGTTTCGTGCAGGGCCGATCAATCGAAACGGTTCGTTCCGGACCATTTCGGTGACCGTTTCGATGATGCCGTGCCAGTGTGCCGACGGGTCCACGCGTCGGCGTTGCCGATACCGAACGCGTTTCTTCGGTCCCGGTGAAACACACGCGATCCTACGAACGCGGCTTCAGGTGTAACCGTGCCGTTTGCTGGTCGATGAAAAACTCGAAGTGTTTGAGATAGTCCATACCCAGCAGGCCATCGGTTTCGATGCTGTCGTGCAGGGTGACGACCGAGAGATTCATTTGAGCGATTTCGAGGCCGCCGAGCGAGAGCTGCTGGTTTCTCAGCAGCGGCGTTTCTATCAAGCCATTGGCGGTGCTGAGGTTGATCTTTTCGGCGGACAAGGACAGATTGTTGCCGCTTGCGACGGCAGGCGAGATCGTGCTGATCGACGCCCCGGTATCCAGCAACATTCTGAGAACGACGCGTCGGTTCAACAGCGCCTGGGCATAATAATGTTCTCCAACGCGTTCCAGCGGTATGGTCGTGGTGTAGGTATTGGCCAGTTTGCGCTGTCGTTGGGCCTGTTTGCGTAAGGCGGTGGCGCGTTCTCCCCAGTTTGGGTCGTACTCGATTTGCTGTGCCTCCAGTATGGCCTCGTGATGACGGCCCATCGACAGCAGTTGCTGGGCGGTATGGAAACGGTAGTCGGCCCGTTCCGGTGCATTGGTGGAAAGCATTTGATAGAAATCCAGCAGTCTTGCCGGATCGTCGTTTTCCTTTAGCTGTTTCCGCTGGCTCGAGATCAGCCGGGCAAGAAGGCGCTCGGTCGTTTGCCGCAGGGTGCCGTCCGGTCTGAACTCCAGCAATCGGTAGAGTTCGCGTATCGCGGCTTGCTCGTCGCCCTGCTGTTGATGAATCTGTGCGGACAGATACATGGCACGGGTATCGTAGAGGTCGCGGTCCTGGAATGCGTCCAGCAGCTCACGGGCTTCGGGCAGTCGGCCTTCCCGGATCAGGGTGGCAATCCCGTTCAGGGCGGCGCCGGGTTCGGTGTGGGAGGCGGGTGGTTCCGGGGGTGCGACGGCTGAAGGTTGCCGTGCGGAGGCGGCCGGCAAAGGGACCGGGGCCTGTTTGTCCGTGTCGGCGGTGGTCGGGCCTTGCCAGTAGCGCTCAAGCGGTTCATGGAGAAAGTAGGCGCCGACCAGTAAGCCGCAGATAAAGCTGGTGGCATGGGTGACGACGGACTTCATGGCTCTCTCCCTGGCACAGGCGGGCGGCGGCATTGGCGGCACGCAGTTCCCTTCGGGCATGCCCGATGCGATCTGTGAGGTCATGGCGGCCCCGGTGATCGGTTCGCATGGTAGCCGATGTGCGGCCGGGTTCGAACAATGCCGCTGCCGAACCGTGAGCCGGTGCCGGCCGGCGGCCCGATGACCTGGGAACGGTATTCCGATCACCCGGCGTTTCGGCCGTTTCACGCCGAAAACTGGGGCGGTAAGCCGCCTCGGTATGCCAAACGGTGGGATCGGAAGCCCATTCGGAGCGTCGCTTTGGCACGATCTGGATCAAAATTGCACAGACCGATCTGACCTACAATATGTCGCGCTGTGGCTTGCGGGAAGCGGCGGCGAGATGAGCGGTATGGTGTTTTTTTGCCCGTAAGAGGAAACGGTACCTTCGCCGCCGACACGGATCGAGTCCGTCTACAGACAGGGATAGGTCAGGTGCGAATCCCCCAGATCCCTGTTGACGCGGACGCCGCCCGGGCCGCTGCGATTGGCGTGTCTGCAGGGTGCTCGGGATGAGTGTAACGGGCGTGAAAGGCGTGCGATACGGGTCGGGCAGGGGCCCGGATTAAATTGATTTTCGCTCGGTCGTTAGTAAGTCGCTATCGGCATTGAGGAAACGGCGCCGAGCGCCGGTCGGAAGTAGGGGCGGCAACACCTGCGAAAGGTTTCGCGGGGTTTGTCGGGTAAAGCATTGGTGGGCAGTGGCCTTCCGGGTTCCGGACGCACGCGATGGTGTTCGGCGGATCGCCGGGATGCCGCTGCGCAACGTGGGTTTGTCTCGGATTTAGGCCATTGGGACCGTTGTAACAGTTAAAGGGTTTAACTTCAGGGATGTCTATGATCACAGTCCTCCGTACAAGTGCTTTTTCGGTTAAAGGGCGAAACAGCGGGCGGATTCGACGTGCGGCGTGGTGGCCGGTTTTTCTGCCGCGACTTTTGCTCGTGGCGGCTCTTGCCCTCGCTTCGCTCAGTGTCTACACGAAGTACCAACGCCATGTGGCGGGTGATTTCCCGGTGGTGGACGCGACCTCCTCGCGCGCCGCGGATGCGGCCGCGCCGGTAACGCAGGCCGCTGAAGCCATGGGCCCGGGTAAAGCCCTTGTCGGGTTGTTCGGCGACGCAAAAGCCAAACCCGCGCCAAAGGCCAGGCGGCAGGAAGCACCGCCGACCCCGCTGAAGCTGCGATTGCTGGCCGTGATGGCCTCGGACAGGCAGGGGGAAGGGCTGGCGGTGATCGCCGAACAGCGCAATGCGGAAAAGGGCTACCAAGTCGGTAATGAAATACCGGGCGGGGCGACGCTCGAACAGGTGCTCGTCGATCGGGTGATCATCTCCCGTAACGGTCGTCAGGAGACGCTGATGCTGACTGACGGCAAGCCTGCGCCGAATGCGTCGGCGGGCGGCAGCCGGCGCACGGCCTCGGTTCGGGAGGGGACGAACAAACCGATATCATCGCGCGAGGCTTCCGCGGTGACCGGAAATGGCGATACCCGGGTGCTCCCGGAGCTGGCCGATTATCAGGCCAAGTTGTCGAGTGATCCGAAGCGGCTTACCGGTTTGTTGAGATTTCGTCCGGTGCGTCAGGGGCAGACCTTGAAAGGTTACCGGGTCTTTCCGGGGCGTAATCCCAGCTTATTGGGTCGAGCCGGGCTTCGCGTGGGAGACATCATCACGTCGGCCAACGGTGTGCAACTGAGTTCGGAAAATGCCGGCAAAGAAGTCATTGCCCAATTGGCCCATGTCAATAGTCTGGAGTTGGAGGTGCTGCGCAACGGCAAGCTACGCGCCGTGACCCTGGCGACGCAGTAATTAACGGATTGGTATGCCTGATGGAAAGATCGAATGAAGTTGGATGGCGACACTTGTCCGATCAGGCCGCCGGGACAGGGTTCGTAAACAGACGCGGGGCAAGCGTTTGGATTGCGCTGCTGACGATATGGCTGAGTTTGCTGTCGAAGCCGTCACCGGCCGCCGAGCAGATGACCTTCAACGTCAAGGATGCCGAACTGACATCGGTGGCCGAGATGGTGGCGAGCGTCACCGGCAAGAACTTCATCATCGATCCGCGGGTTAAGGGCAAGGTGACCGTGGTGTCTTCCCACGGTATGGAGCCGGAAGAGTACTACCAGGTGTTTCTGGCGATTCTCCAGGTTCACGGTTTTGCCGCCGTTCCCTCGGGCAAGGTCATCAAGATCGTGCCTGTCGCCGATGCCAAGCACAGTGGCGCACCCCATGTGACCGACGTGGCGCCGGGCGAGGGCGACGAACTGGTGACCCGGGTGCTGCAGGTCGAAAACATTGCCGCCGATCAGTTGGTTCCCCTGCTCAGGCCGTTGGTGCCGCAGCAGGGGCATTTGGCGGCCTATCCCCCGACCAACGTCATGATTATCTCCGACAGGGCGCGCAACATCGATCGCCTGGTGACCATGGTGCGGCGTATCGATAAGGTCAGCGACAGCGAGGTCGAGGTGGTGCATCTGGCCCATGCCGTGGCGACTGAAGTCGTGCGGGTACTCACCAGTTTGAACCAGGGCAAGGGCGCGGCGAGCGGCGAGCGCCAGGGTTCGACCTTCGTCGCCGACGAACGCACCAACAGTATCCTGATCAGCGGGGATCATCAGCAGCGTCTCAAACTGCGTGCATTGATTACGCACCTGGATACACCGGTCCAGTCGGAAGGCAACACCAGTGTGATCTATCTGCACTATGCGAAGGCCGACACCTTGTTGGGGATTCTGCAGGGCGTGAGCGAGACGTTGACAAAGGCACCCGGTGGGGGCACGACACCGCAAACGCGCGACATCGGAATCCAGGCGGACGAGTCCACCAATGCCTTGGTGATTACCGCGCCGCCGGATCTCATGCGTTCGTTGCGGGGTGTCATTCGTCAACTGGATATCCGCCGGGCCCAGGTACAGGTGGAGGCGGTCATCGCCGAGGTGTCCAGCGAGACCGCCAGTGAACTCGGCGTGCAGTGGATGGCGGACGGCTTTTCCGGTAACGGCAAGGGTGCTGTGGGGATGATCAATCTCACCGGTGGCAGGGCGCCGACCCTGGGCGGGCTGACGGGCGGGCTGATCGATATCGATACCGGTACCGACTTCGGCGTCTTCGGTATCGGTAAGGTCAGTGGGGATACCGTCAAGTTCGGTGCCCTGGTGCGTGCATTGGCGACGGATGCCAATACCAATATCCTGTCGACGCCCACGCTGGTGACATTGGACAACGAAGAGGCGGAGATTATCGTCGGTGAGAACCGCCCCTTCCTGACCGGCTCCTACACCAGCATCGGTGACAGCGGCAGCAACCCCACCAACCCCTTTCAGACCATCGAACGTCAGGACGTGGGGCTCACCTTGAAAGTGAAACCGCAGATCAACGAAGGCGATACGGTACGCCTGGATGTCGAGCAAGAGGTCTCGAGCGTGGTGCCCGGCACCGCCAACACCACCGAGGTGGTGACCACCAAGCGGTCTATCAAGACCAGCGTATTGGTGGAAGACGGACAGGTGATCGTACTCGGCGGTTTGATCGACGATCAATTGCAGGACAGCTATCGCAAGATCCCCGGCCTGGGCGATTTGCCGATGCTCGGCAGTCTGTTCAAGTACCAAGACGCCACCAAGACCAAACGCAATCTGATGGTCTTTTTACATCCTCGTATTCTGCGCGATGCCAAGATGGAATCGGTGGTGACCGGCGGTAAGTACAATTACATGCGTCGTATTCAACAGGCCGGTCGTCTGCGCGATTCCGGCTTGGGGCCCAACGACAATCCACCGACCCTCAAGCCGCTGGATGTCTTCATGAAAGAGGGTATCGGCGTCGGGGGGGATGATGTCCCGACCGAGCCGCAGCAAGCGCCGTCGACGGGGACGGAAAAAGGGCAGGCGCCGACGGACGCCAAAGCGGCCTCTCCCGACAATGCCGGCGGGCTATCCGTGTTTCACGATTTCGAATGGTGACGGGGTGCCCCATGGCTGTCGAGGAACGGGAGGAAACGGGCGAAGAGCGAACCGAGCCGCCGCAGACGGCGGACAGCTATCCGCCGTTGTCGTTCTCCTATGCCAAACAGCATGGGGTGGTCGTTACGGGCGAGCACGGTGACGCGATGTCCTTGGTGCATCGTTCGGATGTCACCTTGGGCGTGCTGTCGGAAGTCCGCCGACACTTGGGCAGACCGTTGTGCCTGAGCCGGATCGCCGATGAGGATTTCGCCAAGCTGCTGTCCGAGAGCTACCAACAGGGCAAGGATACGGCGATACAGGCGGTGGCCGACATTCCCAGCGATGCCAACCTCGATCAGGTGGCGCAGCAATTGGCCGAGCCGGAAGACCTGCTCGAAAGCGATGACGACGCCCCCATCATCCGCCTGATCAATGCGCTGTTGACCGAGGCGATCAAAGAGAATGCCTCGGACATTCATATCGAACCGTTCGAGAACCGACTGTCGGTGCGTTTTCGTGTCGATGGCGTGTTGCGTTCGGTACTGCAACCGGCCCGTACGTTGGCACCTTTGCTGATCTCGCGTATCAAGGTCATGGCTCACCTGGATATTGCCGAGAAACGGCTACCCCAGGACGGTCGCATCTCGTTGAAGGTTGCGGGTCGTCCGGTCGATGTGCGGGTGTCGACGATTCCGTCGGGGCACGGTGAACGCGTGGTACTGCGTTTGCTCGATAAACAGGCCGGTCGATTGGATCTGTTTCATCTGGGCATGACCGAAAACGCCTACTCGAATCTGGATGCGCTGATTCATCGACCCCATGGCATCATCCTGGTGACCGGCCCCACGGGCAGCGGCAAGACCACGACGCTGTATGCGGCCTTGACGCGATTGAACAACGACCGGCGCAACATCATGACCGTCGAGGACCCGGTGGAGTACTATCTCGACGGTATCGGCCAGACTCAGGTGAACGCCAAAGTCGACATGAGTTTCGCCAGAGGTCTGCGGGCGATTCTGCGTCAGGACCCGGATGTGGTCATGGTCGGTGAAATCCGTGACGGCGAGACCGCGGAGATTGCCATTCAGGCCAGTCTGACCGGTCACCTGGTGTTATCCACCCTGCATACGAACTCTGCCGTCGGCGCCATCACACGTTTGCGCGATATGGGTATCGAACCCTTTTTGCTCTCGTCGACGCTGATCGGCGTATTGTCCCAGCGTCTGGTGCGGGTGCTCTGTGAGGATTGCCGCAAACCGATAACGCTGAGTGCGGAACAGGCCGCCGATCTCGGTTTGAATGACGGCAAGCCCCTGGACGTTTACGAATCGACGGGCTGTCCCGCTTGCAACCACATTGGTTACGTCGGACGGACCGGCATCTACGAACTGGTCACGGTGGACGATGAGCTTCGGCGTTTGATCCATCAGGGCGACGACGAGCAGGCGTTGGTGCAGGTGGCGCATCGTGATAGCGCCACCCTCTGGCAGGATGGTTTACGATTGGTCGAGCAGGGACGCACCTCGGTGGACGAATTGCTGCGAGTCACGCAAGTCTCTGCCGGTGCCAAGGGGGCATAGATGGCGGCCGCGTGGATTGAGGTACTGGCCGGGGAGGCGGGCTGATGGGCGCCTTCGAGTACACCGCCGTGGACAACGCCGGGCGCCGGCAACGTGGCGTGCAGGAGGCGGACACCCTGAAACATGCCCGACAGCGTTTGCGTGAACGCGGGTTGCTGCCGTTACAGGTTGGCGAGTTACAGGGCGACAGCGACCACACCGGCAAGAGGGGGCGCCGCCAGTCGCGCACCAGTATCGGCACCGCCGAAGTCGCCCTCATCACGCGACAGTTGGCCACCCTGGCCCGGTCCGGCATGCCGGTGGTCGAGGCCCTGACGGCGGTCGCGGAACAGAGTGAGAAGCGCAAGGTTCGCAATACCGTTTTGGCGGTGCGTAGCCGGGTGATGGAAGGTTATGCCTTTGCCGATGCGCTCAATGAGTTTCCCGGTGTGTTTCCGGAGATGTACCGGGCTACCGTGGCGGCGGGCGAGCAGGCCGGCCACCTCGAGGCGGTGCTCGAACGTCTGGCCGATTACATGGAAGAACGCAAGGCGGCCGGTCAGAAGATCATGCTGGCGTTTCTCTATCCGCTGATACTGGTCATCGTTTCCCTGTTGGTCGTCGTCGGCCTGCTGACCTATGTGGTGCCGGAGATCACTCGCGTGTTCGAGACCAGCGGTCAGACGCTGCCCGGGATCACGGTGTTGCTGATCAATCTCAGCGACGGCCTGCGCGAACACGGGGTGGTGCTCGGGCTGGGAATACTGGCGGCATTGTTTCTGGCACGTCAGCTCTACCGTATCGAGATCGTGGCGGAAACGGTGCAGCGTCAGATGCTGCGCCTGCCGGTCGTCGGGCGGCTGGTGCGCGGACACAACACCGCCCAGTTCACCCGCACCCTGAGTATCCTCTCTGCCAGTGGCGTGCCCATTCTGGATGCATTGCGGGTGTCCGCCAGGGTACTCAGCAATCTGCCGATGCGTAAAAGCGTGGTGGCGGCAACGGCGGAGGTCAGGGAGGGTGTCAGCCTGTCCAGCGCGTTGGAGAAGACGCGCCGGTTTCCCGTGATCACGCTGAGGCTGATCGGTGCCGGTGAGGCCGGCGGTAACCTGGACACGATGCTGGAACGTGCCGCCGACGCCCAGGACAAGGAGCTGGACGCCGCGGTGGCGCTGCTGCTCGGCATCCTCGAGCCCCTATTGATCCTGCTGATGGGGGGCATCGTGCTCTTCGTGGTGCTGGCCACCCTGCTGCCGATTTTCGACATGAACCAACTGGTTCGCTGAGTTAACCAATGTGAGGAATACTTCGTGTGCACTGATTTGAATCGATTATCTATCGTCATGCAAAAGGATGTCGCCTGTCGTAGGTGTCGTCGCGATGCGTCGGGGTCCGTCCGCAAAAGCAGCGCGGGTTTCACGCTGCTCGAAATCATGGTGGTCGTCGTGATCCTGGGCGTGCTTGCCAGCTTCGTGGTACCGCGTGTCATGGACAGGCCCGACGAGGCGCGGGTCGTCAAAGCCAAGCAGGATATCCGGGCGATCTCGGGTTCGCTCAATCTGTACCGTTTGGACAACTTCGTCTATCCGAGTACCGAGCAGGGCTTGGAGGCGCTGGTGACCAAACCGAGCGGCTCGCCGGAGGCCAAGCACTGGAAGAACGACGGTTATCTGGATGCGTTGCCGGTCGACCCCTGGGGCAACGAGTACCTGTATCTGCAGCCCGGAGAACACGGTAAGTTCGATGTGTATTCGCTCGGTGCCGACGGTCAGCCCGGCGGCGAGGATGTCGCGGCGGATATCGGCAACTGGCAACTGGACTGACCGGTTCCGTTCATGCGGCGATTGCACGCGAGAGGTTTCACACTGCTCGAAATCGTGGTGGTGTTGGCCGTCGTGGGAATCATGATCGGTACCGCGGTGCTTTATATACAGCCGCCCTCCGCGGAAAAGATCAGGCAACAGGCCGCCGAGGAACTGTGGGCAGTGAGCCGGGCCGCGAGGGATGAGGCCATCATGCTGCGCCGCGTGCTGGGCATTCATCTGGACGAGGACGGTTACCGGCTTCAGGTCCGGCGTGGCAGGGACTGGTCGTCACCGCCCGACGATCCGATCTACCGCATGCGGTCCCTGCCGGTCGGTTTGGAGATTCGCATCAATGAAACGGCTTCGGGCATGACCTCCTTCGCGCTTGACGAGTCGGACGAAGAACGGCTGCCGCAGTTGCTGTTCCTGCCGAACGGCGAGGTATCGCCGTTCGAGATCGCCGTTGTCGACCAAAATGGCGGCGGTACAAGAGTCTTTACCGATGAATACAACGAGATTCGGCTGCGCTAGGTCCCGGTGTGCAAACGGCACACGCGGACGGCAGGCCCGTGCAGGGGGCTTTACCCTGCTCGAGACCCTGGTGGCCCTGGCCATTGTGGCGATCTCCCTGGCGTCGGTGACCAAGCTGGTGTATCAGCTTGCCGGCGATACGTCCGCGGTGTTCGATAAAACCATGGCGCTGCTGGTGGCGGAGAACCAGTTGACCCGGCTTCAGTTGGGGTTGGGCACTCCGGATGCTTCCGGCGAGCAAACCCTTCTCAATGTTGCCTGGCGTTACCGGGTAGAACGTGAGGACACGCCGGATCCGCGTGTCGAAAAGGTGACCGTGGTGGTGTCCTTGGCGTCGGGGCCCGACGACCGTCTGGCGAGCTTGACCACCTACCTGGGTAAAGCGGTGAGGAGAACGGGCCGGTGAAGCGATCGCCAAGACGGCAGAGCGCGACGTGCCGGCGGGCGGGCTTTACGCTGCTTGAATTGGTGGTGGCCGTGGCGATCTTCGCCGTGGTGGGTGCGGCGCTCTTCACCGGTATGAATCAGTTGCTCGGTGTCAAAGGCGGGATCGAGGAACGCCTGGTGCTCGCCCGCGAGGCCCAGCGGACATTCAGCTTCATGCGCGACGATTTGCTCCATTATGCCGATCGATCGATACGGGTAGCCTACGGCGATAGCGAACCGGCGTTCGCCGCCAATACCGGGGACTACGGTACGCTCCTGTTGCTGACCCGGCGTAACGAGGGTTTGGATGGGGAACTCGTCGAGCGGGTGGGTTATCGTTTCGAGGAGGGTGAACTCGTTCGGCTGCGTTGGCCTGTATTGGACCGGGGCTATGACGCCCAACCGCGCAAACGCGTGCTTTTGCGACATTTAAGCGACGTGAGCCTGCGGGTACTGGACCATGAAGGGAGCTGGCATCGCAGTTGGCCGCCGCTTCAAGACAATGACGAGCCCCCACGGCCGGTGGCTGTGGAGTTGCGGTTCGTGCTCGACCGGGAGGGCGAACTCACGGGGCTGATGGCCCTGCCCGCTACGCATCGCCTGCAAGAGGTGGCGAGTTGAGTCGGCCGTCCAAGCCTTGTTTCGGGCAACGTTTCGGGCGGCGCCAGTCGGGTGCTGCGTTGATCACGGTAATCAGCGTTGTTGCCTTCCTGGTCATTCTGTCTACCGGCATGGCGGTCACCCTGGACCGTGAGGTGCGTTTGAGCGGCTACAATCAGGCCGGTCGTCAGGCGGAATGGCTGGCTCAGGGCGTCGAGGTCTGGTCGACGCAGACACTGGCCCTGGATGGCGAAGAATCGGAGCACGACAATCTGGCCGAGATCTGGGCCGCACCGTTGCCGGTGACCGCCATGGAGCACGGCAGTGTTTCCGCCCGGATCGAAGATCTGCAGGGACGTATCAATCTGAACGGTTTAATCAAAGACGGGCAGCGGCAGCCGTTGCAGGTCGCTCGCCTGCGACGATTGTTGACGTTATTGGATATCGATGAAGAACTGGTGTACGTGATCCTCGACTGGTTGGACGAGGACGACCGGGTTTCTTTCCCGCACGGTGCCGAGGACGACTACTATCTCAACCAGACACCGGCGCGACACACGGCCAACGGACCGATGGCCAGTATTGCGGAACTGAAATGGCTCAAGGGGGTGAATGAAGCGCTGTTCACCCGGCTCGCCCCGCACGTATCGGCGCTGTCGCCCGAGGTGGGCGGTATCAATATCAACACCGCCGGTGCCGTCGTCCTGGCTTCCCTGGCCGATGGTCTGACCGTACAGTCCATGGAACAGTTGACGGAAGAACGCGAGCGGACGGAAGGCTTCAGCATGGAGGCGTTCGTCCAGCATCCGGCGTTCGCCGGGCGCGAGCTGCCGACACAGGAACTGGTGTTGACCAGCAGCTATTTTCAATTGAGCGCCGATGTCCGTTTCCAGGACATCGCTCTGCGTCGTATTGCCCGCATTTGGCGCGATAACGACAATAAGGTTCAGGTCATCGGACGTTGGACCGATTAGGCGACAGTCATGTCTCACGCCATTATCACGATCAATGCGGAAGGGCTCAGCATCGGCTGGCTGACGGAGAACGCCGTCGAGTCGGTACGGCGTTTTGACGATCCGGCGCAGCTGGACGACGCATTGCTGCGGCGTCTCGACCAGGCGCGACAGACGGTGTTGGTGCCCACCGAAGATTGTCTGATCCGCCGCCTGCAACTGCCGTTACGCAACGACAAGCAGATAGAAACGGCGATTCCCTTCGCGCTTGAAGATCAGTTGGTCGGTGAACTGGAGGACGAGCATATCGCCTTCGCTTCCCGGAGCGGCGGTACGGTCGATACCGTGACCGTCTCCCATGCACGGATGCGTGATTGGCGTGAGTCGCTCGATCGCTATGCCTTGTCTCCCGATGTGATGATGCCCCTCGCATTGGCCTTGCCGCATGAAGAGGGCCTGATTCACATTCTGATCGAACGGGGTATGGCCCATGTCAGGCTCGGGGACTTCGCCGGCTTTGCGGTGGAGGCGCACGATCTGGTCGATTGGCTCTCCCTGGCGCAAAAGGACGGCGGCGATGTGGGAGAGGACGTGCCCGAGCTGGCGTTGGCCGGTGACGACACGGATGTCACGGCCGATTTGGCCACGCGCCTGGTGTCGGCCGGCTGGTCGGTCCGGGATGCGCAGACGCAGATGTCCGAACGCCGGCTCGTGGACTTCAACCTGTTGCAGCGTACCTACAAGATCGATCGGCAAGGCGGCGATGCCGCCCGCGGCTGGCGCTGGCTGGCTGTCGGCGTGCTGTTGCTCGGGGCATTGGAAATCGGCTATATGGCATGGGACAACAGCCGCCTGCAGGCGCGGTCCGACGACATGGCCGACAAGATCAAGGCGGTTTATCTGGCCGCCAATCCGCAGGCGACCCGTATCGTCAACCCGCGGGCGCAGATGAAACATCTGCTCGCATCGAGAGGACCGAACGACGACAAGGGATTCCTCGCCTTGTTGAATGATTTCGCGGACAGCTTCGTTCAGGCCGACGGCGGTGAAATCTCACGGCTGAGCTTCAATCAGGGCCGGCTGGATATGGATGTCAGAGTCAATGACGTCAGCGCGGTCGAAAAGCTCAAAGTTGGGCTCGATGCCGGCAACGTCGAGTTGACGGTGCTCTCTCTCAACAGCGTGGAGCGGGGTATCGAGGCCCACATTCGCCTGGAGGAGTTCACGCAATGAATGCGCGCTTCGCCAATGTGAGCGATCGGGACAAACGCCTCCTCGCCGCCGGCGGGTTCGTGTTGATGCTCATCCTCGGCTACTTCCTGCTCTACGAGCCCCTGTCAAATGACAACCGGCGATTGCGGGCGGCCCTGGAACGCCAGGACATCGACCTGGCGTGGATGCGGCAGGCCAGTCGCAGTCTGCGTGACCGCCCCGTCGTTCAGGCTGCTGCCGCTGCCGACGAACCTTTGTTGGTGATCGCCGACCGGACCATTCAGGCGGCCGGGCTCAAACAGCAGTTGAAACGTATCCAGCCCGACGGTGACGACAAGATCCGACTCTGGCTGGAACACGCGTCGTTCGGCGCCGTCATCAAATGGCTGGACACCATGCAGCGACAACACGGGATTCGGGTCGACGCCGCGACGGTGGACCGGCAAGAGGCGACGGGGGTGGTGAATGCCAAGCTGGTGCTGGTGACCGGGGAAGTCACCGGCTCCTGATACGTGAAACGGCGTGCCGATTCGAAGGGATAGGCACATCGTCGCGGCCGGGCGCGTCAGGGAACGCGCGGCGGCACATGCGGAAACTCACCCAAATACTCGCTTACCCAGATGTCGCCGCTTTGCCGCCGCGCTGCCGGCGTCGTAAAACGGTATCGATAGGACAGTGCGCGCACGTAGCGTGGCCCCTTATCGGGGAACGGGTTGTGCGAGAGCAGGCCGGTGACACTCGGCGAGTTTTGATGCAGTCGCCACAGAAAGGCCTCGAACCAGGGCCGCATGAACGGGTGCTGTGACGGAACGAACCAGATCATCCAGTCCAGTCGCGGATGCAGCGGTACGATGAACGCCGGTCGTTCCTTCGTGTCGTTCGGTTTGTATCGAAAACGATAGGCCTGCCAGTGAATGCCGTCGTCGCTGCCTTCGATCACCAGTTCGTGACGTTCGGTCTGCATGTTGGGAAACACATGGTAGGCATTGCCGAGCCCCCAGCCCCGCACCCAGTTCGCCGGTGCATGCCAAGTGGTTTGCGGGCGTGTGCCGGCGACGAATTCGTAGGCGGCATAGACACTGGTCGAGACGAGGGCGATAGCGAAGAAAGGGAGTATCGATATCCCCGCGAGCGACACGCCACGCCGTGACGTCGCTCGATCGGATCGGCCCGGAACGAACGATCGGATCGCGCGGTCGTCGAGCAAAAACAGACACAGGGCGATCGTGAGCAAATTGATGAAGTTGTGATTACTGGTCGCGATGATCAACAGCTGAATCAGAATGGTCGCGAAAGCGGCGAACAGCCGAAAGGGGCGCGGCAGAAAAATAAAAAACGGCACGATCAGTTCGACGAACAGCGTGAATCCCGTGCCGGTGCGCAGCAACCAGTCCGGCAGATGGTGGGCATACCAGGAACCCATGTGGGGCAACGGCTGGGTTTCGAAGTAATAGCGCAGCGTGGTCAGGTTGCGCCAGGTGGGGTCTTCGCTGAGCAGCTTCGACAAGCCGGACAGGAAGCGCAGCCGAAACAGCAACCAATGAAACAGGAACAGCAGTAAGCGGTTGGGACCGGTCGCGGCGAGAAAGATCGACAGGAAACCGGCTTCGAATAACAGGTATTCCCACTGAAAGTTGAAAAAGGTCTGGCCGACACGGAACAACGACAGATAGAGCGCGAACAACACGATGGTCGACAGCAGCGGCCGCCAACCGACGAGTAGCATCACGGCGAAGAAGCAGCCGGCATAAGCTGCCGCGAGCAGCGCCATGTCGCTGTGGTTGAACCAGAACAGGGTGGGGAAGCGCAGCCAGGCGATTTGCCCGAATCGTTGTTCCAGGCCGTTGAGGTATCGCTCGGCCGGCAAGATGCCTTGCTCACCGACCAGCCCGGTGATTTCGAGCGCCGTCGAGATGAAGGCCGCCAGATAGATCAGGGCCAGCAGTCGCAGGAACCAGCGGCTGACCGCCAGATAACGGTCGTCGGTTTTCAGCAGAAAGGCAAAAGGGCTTGTGAGACTCACCGGGATCTCGATTGGCCGCCTGGTTTCGTCGACGATCTAACAGGCCTGAATCCGTGCTGTCCAGTCGCAGCTTTTCTGTCGCCGCACCCGATCGGCACCGCTGCCCGGCTATGTCGGAAAAATTTACAATTTAATAAATCACTTTAAGTTTGGCGTCGCCTAAGTCGTTGAGTTTTCACGGTCCGGGTGTCGGGGCATGGATTCTGCTTTCGCGGGGTTCATGCGTTTTCTTTCATTCAAATCAGGGCACTCGGTACGGGTTCTTTTGCTCAGCCTGCTGCTGGGCAATGTTGCGGTAGCGGCGACCTTACCGACTTCGGCGCAATGGACCGAAGAGGGCCTGCGCTATCTGCATGGCGAGGGTGTCGGCCGCGATACCGATCGCGCGGTGGTCTACTTGTGCGCCGCCGCGGTTCGAAACAATGCCAGGGCCGCCTTCGAACTCGGTTGGCTGTATCTCGAAGGGCGCGGCGTACTCCGACGCGAAGGTCTCGCGCTGGCCTGGTTCGAGCGTGCCGCTGAACTGGGCGAATCGACACCGGAAAAGCTGATGGCCAGTCTGCGTTCGGTGAAGGCCGACCCGAGAGCCTGTGTGGACAGTCGTGGCCAGGATCTGGAATTGGGCAAGCCCAGGCGTGCTGAACTCGCGGTGGCGATCTACGAGCTGGCGCCGACCTTCGAACTCGATCCGGCGCTGGTGTTGGAGGTCGTGCGGGCCGAGTCGAATTTCAACCCGCGGGCGAAGTCGCACAAGGGCGCCCTGGGTCTGATGCAGTTGATCCCCGCGACGGCGCGTCGCTTCAACGTCGAGGATCCTTTCGAACCCGTGCAGAATTTGCGCGGTGGCATGGCTTATCTACGTTGGCTGTTGGAACACTTCGACGGCGATTTGAAATTGACCCTCGCCGGTTACAACGCCGGCGAAGGTGCCGTGGCCCGGCACGGCGGCGTGCCGCCCTACGCCGAGACGCGCGCCTACGTGCAACGCATCCTCACGCGTTACCAGAACAGCAAAGCCTGAACCATCAAATAATCGTCAAACAAACAACCGTCGAACAAACGGTGGCTCAGTATCTGCCGTGTTGTTTGCTGATGTAATTGGTCATCTCGACATACTGGCTGTTCATCTTGCCGAGAATACGGTGCGCCGCCCGTACGATGGTACGCATGACCTGGTACACCAGTTCGGGATCGGTCGAGATCAGTCCTTCCAGGCTGGCGCGGTCCAGCGTGAGCAACTCGCACCGGGTGAGTGCGCGGATGCCGGCGCTGTGACTGACACCGTCGACGAACCCCAGGATGCCGGCCATATCACCGTCGTGCAGCAGCTGTAACGTGACGAAATCACCGCCGCCGGTCGGTTTGAAAACCTCGAGACTGCCGCTGACCACCACATAGAGGGTGTCGTCGGTATGGCCTTCGTCGAGCAGGGGCGAGCCGGCCTCCAGGCCAATGACGCTGGCGACATTGGCGAGGCTTGCGCATTGCGCATCGCTGATATCCAGGCCGAGTGGTGATTCTCTTATGGCGCGTGCGCTGACGACACCGGTCTCGCTTGGGCTGTTCACTGCGCTTCCTCCATGCTCGTTCATGTTCGCGATTCTCATCCCAAGTATAGTGAATAGCCCTCCCGAACCGTCTGCTTGCATGCCTTCGAATATCTTGCCCCGGGTCAAAAAAACGCATTAATTCATCTGCCCCTAGGGTATTCCCCAGTTACCCGTTCCGTCGTTTGGTCATAAACCTGAAGCACAAAAGCAATATTGCCGGCTCGACCGGCGGGGAGGGGGAGCGTGGGCGAGCGACGAAGCGAGCCGAGAATCGCTTTTCGACATGATGTCGATATTTATTGCACCCGGCAGTCTTCGGCCAGGCATTGCTGGATCAGCAATCTGAGTTTGGGTGGTTTGTACGCCAACGACGCCGTTTGGCTGCGACCGGGCGAGACGTTGCGTATCGCCTTGGGGAGGCCCGAGCGGCATGATCTGGTGATCGAGGGCACGGTCGTCCATCAGGGTTCCGGGGGTGCCGGTGTCGCGTTCGATGTCGCGCATCCCGAGCAACAGGCGCGCCTGCGCGCGATGTTGACGCCGGGTTGGGACGGTGAAAACTTGCTGGACGGCGTGGTCGAGATGGCGCCCTGGTATCGCCAGGCCGATTTGGTCGGCTGGATGCGACTGACCGCCTTGGTTACGGGGTGGCAACGGCAATTGCGGTTCAGGCACTGGTGGCACTGACGGCTTGCCGATGGCGCGGCAGGGCCAGCGGCAGCAACAGATAGGCCGCGACTGCGGTCAACACCAGGCCGCTGAAGCCCCATGTCAGCGCATACAACGGCGCACCGGCGGCGCTGATGACCGAGGCACAGCCGTTGATCCCCCACGCCCAACCGATGGAGCCGGGACTGATGCTGCCGAATCGCCGCAGACCGAGCGAGAAAGGGACGCCCATCGCCAGCGCCAAAGGCGCAATCAGGACGAGCACGATTGCGATACGGAGCGCCAGGTGTTGGTCTGCGAGACGGTTGAGCAACCCGGGCAATAGCAGCACGTAGGCGATACCCATCAATGCAATCGTCCATACCGCGATGCGAAGCGCGGTATGTTCGTGCCCCTCGTCCAGCCGTTGTGCCGACAGGCTGCCGAGGCCGGCAAAGAACAGAAACGATGCCAGTACGATGACGGTCGCGAAAAGTGGCTGGTCGAGAAAGAGTTGCAGGTGCTGGATGAGCCCGAGTTCGACGAACAGAAACGCGATGCCGGTCAGGCCGAAGTAAACCAGCACTCGAAGGCGTATCGACGATTCGGGCATTGCGGCGGTCTCGCGGCGTACCGCGATCAACGGCAGCAGGATGAGTATCACGCTGAATAAACCGGCCACCAGCAACGTCAGGGATGCAGCGAGTAGCGCAATGTCTATCTGGCGTGCGTGATCCGGTTGATTGCCGCGCATGGCCTCACGTATCTGAGACCAGCTGGAGAAGCGGTAGGGAAAAGGCCGGTCGTCGCTGGCGCCCGAATAATCGTAGGGTCCGACCGGTTCGTCGTTCAGGATGCGTTTGGCGGTGAGATGATAGTGCGCGATGTTCAATTGTTGGAAGCGGTTGACCTCCTCGGCCTTGATACCGGGTAGCCAGACCGGATCGAAGCCGTATCGGTCGGCAAAAGCGCGTGTCGTTGCGATCTGTGCCGGCGTGAATGTCTTTTGTTTCGCCAACAGTAAGAAACGCTGCCAGCCGCGCAGCAGAATGACGTGTTCAGCCGGGTTCGCTGCCCGCTTGTCCGGCCAGAAGATCGCGCACGCTTCGCAACAGACGCATCGATAACCTGGGCGGTAGACGGGTGTCGCCCTGGAACATCAGGATGCCGTCGTCCGCGAGGTGTTTGAAGTAGCCGGCGACGGCCTCCCGGCTGAGGTCGAAATCGACGTTCAGGGCATCCAGGCCTGCGATGTCGACCGCGATGTCCAGACCGATCAGATCGAAGGCCTGATGTTCGGCGGCCATGAAACCGCGTGCGGTCTGATTGCGCCAATGCACGCGTGTCGGATCGCATATCGTCTCGCCGAGTGCCCGAAAACGCCCGCAGGTCAATGCGATGAGCTGGGGGTTCGGCTCGATGGCGGTGACGCGGTCGGCGCCCAATGCCAGGGCCTGATGGATCCCGAAGCCGGTACCGGCGTTGAGCAGGGCGACGTCGGGTCGGTCGAGCAAACGGTAGGGCAGCGCGGACAGCATGTCGCCGAGAAACCGGGCATTGACATCGCTATCCCCGGCATCGAGCAGGGTGCCGCGAAGATCGCCGTCGACGAATACCGTCGGTTGCGCCGGTGGGGTCACGGTGCTGTGCAGACTGAGTCCGGGCGCATAGCGTGTGGGCACCCGGGTATTGCGCACGACACTCGAGGTGCCGCTGATTCCGCTTTGCCGGTGCACCAGTTCGGCACCGACCACATTGAGGCTGCGTGCCAAATCCTTGTAAGGTGCCGGCGCGATGTCGGGACGCACCGCCAGCCACAGTGCGCCGAGCAGCACGGCGCCCGTCAAACCGGTGGTCCACGGGTGCCAATGCAACTGCCACGCGACACGCAGCGCGGCCAATACGCCGCCGAACGTGATGCCGAGTAAAACGTCGATGGGGTGTAGGAAGGCGAGTGCGGCCGTCAACAGCATCGCACCGAGCGCGGCGCCGATCAGATCGGTGCCATAGACGCGCGGGATGAGGTCGCGGAACTTCGCCAGCGTCAGACCGATACAATTCGCCGCGGCGAACAACGGCACCGCCAGTACCAGGAAGGTCGCCGCGAGGCGCACGAGCTGTGCGGGGTCCTCGGTGAGTGCCTGCGGATCGAATTGCAGTTTCTGGGCGAGCTGGATACACAAGACGGCGCCGAGCGAGAACAACAAGGCGTTGACGACAAACGCCGGTACGAACCGTCGCCGCAGGCGTTCACCGAAAATCGCCAGGAAACTGCCGCTGGCGCCATAGCCGAGTAACGCCAGGCTGACGACCGTCGCCACGAGTTGATGCCAGTGCACCATGGCGAACACGCGCGTGAGCAGGATTTCGTAGGCCAGCGCGGATGCTGAAATCATGCCGACCGCGAACAGCGGTGCGACAAGCGTTTTCGGGGCCATCCTCGGTGCAATCTTGGTTAACGCTGACCGGTCAGCGGAACGAAGGTTACCGCCATCAGTTCGCGCGTCGTGACTTTACCTTCCTCGTCTTTGTTGACCATGACCAGCTTCTGGGTGAGATAGCGACTGCCGACCGGGATCAGCATGCGTCCGCCCGGTTTCAGCTGTCGGATCAACGGCGGCGGTATATGTTCACTGGCGGCGGTAACGATAATGGCGTCGAACGGCGCTTCGGTGTCCCAGCCGAAATAGCCGTCCCCGATGCGTGTCCGTACCGACCGGTGACCCTGCCGGTCCAGCGTGCGTCGTGCACGCTCGCCGAGCGGTTCGATGATCTCGACGCTGAATACCTTCGTGCCGAGCGCATCGAGCACCGCGGCCTGATAGCCGGAACCGGTGCCGAGTTCGAAGACCTTGTCGCCCGGCCCGACGTTCAACATCTCGGTCATGGTCGCGACGATCAGGGGCTGTGAAATCGTTTGGCCGTAACCGATCGGCAACGGCCGGTTGATATAGGCGTTGCGGCGCTGGTCTTCGGGGACGAAGGCATGTCGCGGCACGCTTCGCAAAGCGCGTCTGACGGGGTCCGACAAGCGGTCCCAGCCGAGTTCCGAGCGCAGACGGGTGATCTGGAACTCGACATCGGCCCAGAGTGCCTGATTCTCGCGTTCGAAGGCTTGGTCGCTTACCGCCGGTGCGCCGGCGAAAAACGCGCCGGTCAGCAAACCGACCAGCATGCGGTACGACGGTCTCATGGGCCCTCCGACATGGTGATGACGGTGGATGACTCTCAGACTATTAGCGTAGAACGCGGCTGTAAATCGGCATGCCCCGGAGGGTTTGACCCGGGTCAATCACCCGGGCACCGGGATTCAGGCCAATGACAATACGAAAAGATTGAAAAGCAAAAGCCCAATGGCGACATAACCGAAGGTATCGAACAACCGTGTTTTGAATTGCTTGAGTCGCACGAAGCGATTGGCCCACTCGGCGATCTTTTCGGTTTCGCCATTATCGAGCGCGGGGTCGAGATAGACACGCTGATGCTTGAGTTCGAGCGACTCGACGGCAGCGATCGCCCTCGCCAGCGAAACGCGATACATATGGCCGTCCGGATCCAGGAGTCGGCGCTTGATCAATTCATGCGTGTGCATCAACGCAGCATCGCGATCGTTGAAGCGGGCGACATAGCGCAGCCGGTGCCGGGTAGCCCCCGGGTCGGGTTCCGGGGAGACGTCGCTCAGGTAGAAGCGCACCAGCTCGGGTTTGTCGCGATGCGTCTCTATCGCGAGGAAGCCGTGATCCATGCCCTATGTCTCAACGTACGGTGATACTTCAAGTGTGGTCGCCGAATCGGCAGGCGTCCAATCGGTCGAAAAATCGTCAAAAACAAGCAGCTTTTCCGACTTGCCGTAAAGCGCAACGAGAGGTTTGAATTATACGAGAGGCCGGGTTGGCGGTCTGCCGGCAGGCGGATATACGACGACTTCTCCATCCCGAGACAAATCCGGGCTTCGACGCCACCCGGTCCGCCCCCGTCCTGGCCTGCTCGACACGCTCGCCGGTACCCGGGCCGCGACCGGCGGACAGATGCCCGTCGATGGGTACGAATCGTACCTTTATTGACCTGGGTCAATTTGCACCGAGGCCGAGGTTCGGTAAGTTTACGCACACAGTTTCATCACCATGGATGGGTTCGCCAATGCTCCCCAACCTCAAGCACTCCACTGCGCAGCTAATCTCGTCTGTCGGTGTGAAAGACTGTTCGATGGTTATATCACGCACAGCAGTTACCTTAGCTTCGAAAAAACCGAGTGTTACAGACGCAATTATCTACGGTTTTGAATGAATATGAAGTTG
>JANQLO010000065.1 GCA_028280505.1 Chromatiales bacterium
AACCGTTAAGTTGCCGGATTGCGCGCGATACCGTTCATGAATATCTCCACCAAGTACTCCGCTTCTTTTGCGAGGTTCAAGCTTTCCTGTTCGTCGTAAGTCCATCTATTGAGCACACCGTCGATATACGAAAAGATCGCGAACGCAATCACTTCGGTAGGCCGACCGGTATCTATCAGCCCTTGTTCCTTGGCCTGATCAACCAGGTCACCCAACATCGAGACAAAGTTTCTCTCCCGTTCTTCTAACGCACTGATGCCTGCTCTGAACTCATCGGTGTATTCGCAACGATGTACCATAACCGCGTAGGCGCGGCGTATGCTCAGGTCCTGTGCCGGAATCACGAATGTCGACACCATGAGTTGGCGCAATCTTTCCAGCGGATCTGACGACGTGTCTTCCAACAACGTACGGGCGGCCTGCTCCATTGGAGACACGGCCTGATCGACAAAGGCTGCAAATAGTTCAGCCTTGTTCTCAAAACGCCAATAGATGGCCCCACGAGTCATGCCGGCTGCCGTCGCCACGTCATTCAGTGTCGTTCGTGCAACCCCTTTCTCGTAAAACACGTCCAACGCTTTATCAATGAGGAGTTGACGCGTTTTCTCCGAATCTTCTTTGGTTTTTCTAGCCATGTTCGTAGACACCTCGAATCATATGAGTGTTGTTTTGGCGCTGCTCGTCGTCGTTGGTCACCCTTACGCCGTAGCGGAGAATCGGCGACGTTATGCGCGTAGGAATTTCAGCGAACGGTGCGCTCAGCCCGGGTGGATGGCCTGAAGTTTTTCCTAAAAAACGACCGCAACAGGATTCGGATTGGATGACCCGCATGAAGGTAAGCCGGCGGAGAAGACGATTCCGACATCATTTAAACATACATGAATGTTTAAATGATGTCGAGAGATGACGTGTCCACGCCGCGAGGCTTTTGAAGAAATGCTGATGTATCGGCTTGTTGACATCATATATACATTCACGTATGTTTGTTTAATATCCGGTTTGACTAAAGATTGTCGGGTTGTGCCGAATCATTCGTTAGCCGGTTCAAGCATAGCGTGCAAGCGGTCAAAAACGCGTGATATACCCACGGATTGTCGCAAACCGACAAACGGTGGATTTGCGGGCATTGCTGAGGCGTCGTTCATGGCATTGTTCTTTATTTTGCTGAGAGACATGGCACATGGGATTTCATATGAGACGGACTATTGCGTCGTTTCTCGCACTTTTGGCGTCGGTACTGGCGCTTTCTGCCTGCGGTGAGAAGGAAGCGGCGATATCGACAGGCGATTCGGCGCGACCGGTCAAAACCCTGGTCATTCAAGCGCCCGATAGTGCCGGTCAGCGCATTTATCCAGGGCGGGCGGACGCCGCAAATCGGGCCATCTTGTCCTTCCGGGTGGCCGGCAAAATTGATGAGATTCTGGTGAAAGAAGGTGAGGAGGTCGGGTCGGGCCAAACCTTGGCGAAACTCGACCCGCGGGATTTCCAGGTTGAGGTCGATAACCGGGCCGCCGGTTATCAACGTGCCGAAGCCGATTTTAGCCGAGCCAAAGGTTTGGTCGATAAGGGACATCTCTCTCGAACCGATTACGATAGGTTGGAAGCCGAGTACAAATCCGCCCAAGCGGCTCTTGAACAGGCGAAAAACAATCTGAGCTACACCGTACTCAAAGCACCCTTCGCCGGCACGATTTCCAGACGCCTGGTCGAGACATTCGAGCAGGTGAATGCCAAGCAGGCCGTGTTCGATTTACGCGATCTGGAAAACCTGGAGATCAAATTCGATGTTCCGGAGCGTATGGTTCAGCGTATCAAGCAGCAGACAATCGCGGAGTTTCAAAATGCCTCCGTTAACCATGTCCGTGCGAGTTTTGCCGGTTTGCCAGGGAAAAAATTCGATTTGAATTTCAAGGAGGCGGCCGCTCAGGCAGATGCCAATACGCAAACCTTTGAAGTCACTTTCACCATGCCGAGCCCAAAGGACTTGCAAGTCTTGCCGGGAATGACTGCCAACGTTGAGGTGGATCTCTTTGGACTGGTCGATGAAGGTGAAACCCGCTATCTGGTTCCGGCAAACGCGGTTGTTGCTGATGGCCGACTTAACCCGCGTGTCTGGCTCGTCGATCCACAGACCATGACTCTGAAATCCCGCGACGTGACCGTCGGCAACATGCGTGGCCATGATATCGAGGTGCTCGACGGTATTGCGCCAGGCGACCGTATCGTCGTCGCCGGCGTCGCCTATATGGTGGAAGGTATGAAAGTCACTTTGATGCCGACGCCCGAGCAAGCCCGACCCCGGCCGAACGATCCAAACTGATCTGCCGAAGACATCACCAACACCTAAGAGAAGCATCATGAATATCGGCGAATACTCTGTTCGCACTCCGGTTATCTCCTGGCTATTGGTCATTATTCTGGTTGGCGGTGGAATCTGGGGTTTCCAGAATATGGGCAAGTTGGAAGACCCGGCGTTTACGATCAAAAACGCCAAGATCATCACCTACTATCCCGGTGCCAACGCCCGCCAGGTGCAAGACGAGGTGACCTATCACATCGAGGATGCCTTGCAACGCATGGAGCAGGTAAAGCGCATCAAGATGTCGATCTCGCGTCCCGGGATGTCCGACATCGACGTCGAGTTCAAAGACAAATATCGCGGCGACGATTTCCCGAACATCTACGACGAACTGCGGCGCAAGATCGAAGACATGCGGTCAAAGTTACCGCCAGGCGCATTGGCCCCGATCGTGGTGGACGACTTCGGTGATGTCTATGGCGTTTATTTTGCGCTGCATGGAGAGGGATACAGCTACCGTGACCTCCACGAGGTTGCTCTCGACATCAAGAAACAGTTGGTGCTGATCGACGGTGTACGCAAGGTGGTGATCGACGGTGTGCAGGCAGAAGTCGTCTATGTCGATATTTCGCGCGCCCGGCTTGCCGAACTGGGTATTTCCATCGAGCAAATAGCCGGCGTCATGCAAACTCAAAATGTCGTGCAGGATGCGGGTTATGTACGTGTCGGCGATGAATATCTGCGTATCGAACCGACCGGAGAGTTCGAATCGGTGAAGGCCATCGGTGATGTGCTGATTTCTTCCAGCGAGAAAAAACTGATCCGTCTAAAAGATATCGCCACCATTACCCGTGCCTACCGGGATAAACCCAATAAGCTGTTTTACGTGAACGGCAAGCCTTCTTTGGTCATGGGTATCTCCATGATCGGGGGCCAGAACGTGGTCGAGGTGGGTGAACGTATCGAACGGCGCTTCGATGAGCTGACCGGGGCCATTCCCTTGGGTGTACAGGTCACGTCCATCTACAATCAGCCGCTCGAGGTAGACAACTCGGTAAACGGTTTTCTGGCGAGTGTCGGTCAGGCGGTCGCTATCGTCATTGCCGTATTGCTGGTGTTCATGGGCCTGAAAGTCGGCATGATCATTGGCACGGTATTGATGATCACGATCGCCGGTACCTTGCTCATCATGCACTTGTACGATATCGAGTTACAGCGCGTTTCGCTGGGCGCGTTGGTCATTGCGCTCGGTATGCTGGTGGATAACGCAATCGTGGTTGCCGAAGGCATGTTGGTGCGGATGAGGGCCGGTATGCTGGGTGCGGCGGCGGCCGGCGAGGTGATCAAGAAAACGGTTTGGGCGCTGCTCGGCGGTACGATCATCGGGATATTGGCATTTTCCGCAATCGGCCTTTCGCCGGATTCCACCGGCGAGTTTACCAACTCGCTGTTCTGGGTCATCTTGATATCTCTATTCCTATCCTGGGTCACGGCGATCAGTACCACGCCGTTGTTGTGCGCTTGGTTGATCAAGGCGGAGAAGAATGGCGAAAACGATACTAACCCTTATGGCGGTCGTTTTTTCCAAATCTACCGTGGCTCGGTCGACAAGGCGCTACGGTATCGCTACGTCGTGGTGTTGGTCGTGGTCGGTCTGTTCGTCGCGGCAATAGCCGGTTTCGGATTTGTGAAGCAATCCTTTTTCCCGAACTCCAATACGCCCATGTTTTTTGTCGATGTCTGGCAGACGGAAGGCACGGACATTCGGCGTACGCGAGACGATACGCTGAAGATTGCGGAGTTCTTGCGCCAACTAGACGGTGTGGTACAGACGACGAGCAGTATCGGTGGCGGCCATCCGCGATTTTCGCTTGTTTACGAAACAAAGGAAGATTCGTCCACCTATGCTCAAATCATCGTCCAAACCGAGACGCGTGAACAAATAGACGGCGTTCGGGATGCGGCCGAACGGTACATGCGCGAGGCGTTCCCCGATGTCGACCCTCTCATCAAATCGCTGCGTATAGGCCCGGGTCGTGATGGCAAGATCGAGGCACGCTTTCACGGTCCCGATCCGGTCGTGTTGCGCGATCTATCCGAACAGGCAATGAATATCATGCGCGCCGACCCGGAAGCCAAAGAAATACGTGATGATTGGCGCCAACCGGCCAAAGTGATCAAACCCGTCTTCAACGAACAAGTCGGTCGTCAGCTAGGGGTTTCTCGCGAAAATCTTGCCGACGCATTGGCGTATGCTTTCGAGGGTAAGGCCATTGGTCAGTATCGCGACGGTATACACCTCTTACCCATCTATGCACGGGCACCGGGCAACGAACGTGGCGACGTGGCAAACATCCAGGATATCTTGGTCTACAGTCCGGTGCTGGGTAAGTCGATACCCATTGCTCAGGTCGTGAGTGGTTTCGAGACCGTTTGGGAAAATACCATTATTCGCGGGCGAAACCGCATCCAGACCATCATTGCGCAATGCAACCCGACGGGCGAGGTCGTTACGCCCTTGTTCAATCGCTTGCGGCCGCAGATCGAGGCTATCGAATTACCTCCGGGTTATTCGCTGAGTTGGGGAGGCGAATACGAGGATTCCGGTGAGGCCCAAGGCGCGTTGTTCGCCTCACTGCCCATTGGCATCATGCTGATGATTCTCGTGAGCGTATTGTTGTTCGGAAAAGTGCGGCAACCCGCCATTATCTGGCTTACCGTGCCTCTCGCCGCCATCGGCATCACGGCCGGTCTGTTGGCCTTTAATGGTGCATTCGACTTCATGTCCTTGCTGGGTGCGCTCGCTTTGATTGGGTTACTGATTAAAAACATCATCGTTCTGATTGAAGAGATAGACCAACAGTTCTTTGACGGTAAAGATCATTTAACCGCCATTCTGGATGCGTCGGTTAGCCGGATGCGACCGGTCGTGCTCGCCGCGGCAACAACCATATTGGGCATGATGCCGTTGTTGTTCGATGTATTCTTCGTCAACATGTCGTTGACGATTATGACCGGTCTGGCATTTGCTACCGTGCTGACCTTGGTAATCGTGCCGGTGTTGTACGCAATTTTTTTCAGAGTTCCGTATCGGGCCGGGGCCTAGTGAAGTCATGGCCAACGATCTTTGTGCTACCTGGCTTTCTCATACAACAGAAGTTCGGGAGTTGGACATTGAGGAGAGTGCGATTTTTCGTGTGCGCGTATCAAGCAAGCGGTGGGTTGACATAGTCAGGAAGACTTGAATCCCAAAGTAAATTAGAATACACTAATAAACATTCTCGACTGGCTGAAAAACGTGGTGCCGGGATAGTCGTCGAAAGCCCACTGAAAGCCGAGATTTTCTACTGAGCACAACAATTTAGCTATACTTGCAGGCTCAAGCGCCGTGGGTTTTGCGCCGCGTCATGCAAAACGTTTAAGGAGATTTTCGATGACGAAATTTCGTTTGTTGGCCGCCTCGCTGATGTTGATGGGCGGCCACATGGTCGCGGCCGAAGAGCCGGTTCCCGCACCGGGTGTGGCGCCTTATGGCCCTGGGCCTGCTTACGGCATGCCTTATGGCCCGGGTCCGGTACCGTTCAATCGCGGTCCCTATGGTGGCGCTCCCTACGGTGGTGGTCCTTTCAACCGCGGCCCTTTCAATAACGGGCCTTTCGGTGGCGGTAGTCCCTTCCGTGGTGTGCCTTTCATGCAAAGCTTCGATATGTCTCGCCCTGACAGCTTCAATCCGATGCGCCGTGGCGCATGGGGTGCGGGTCCGCAATATTGGATGAACCCGGGCGATCCAAAAGAAGGTTTGTCACAGGCCTGGGACGATATGATGAACGCACCGGCACGCATGGGCCGGGTACCGCCGGGCTGGAAAGCGCCGACCATCGATATCCCGAACCCGATCGATGTCGGTGACGAGTTCGAAAAGAATGCCCGTCGTGCGCCTTACATCATTCGCGATAACTTCACCTTTAATTGAGAGGGTCGTGCAGATGTCGCGTTCTGCATTAATTTAAAGAAACGCCCTGCGTCAGTGGGGCGTTTTTTATGCCGAGATCGATCTTCGATGTGCCTGTCTAAGGCCGTGGCCAGGATTTAGCCAGCGGACATCGCCCAGGCTTCTTGTATCAGCTGTCACTTAGCAGCATCTCGAGTGCTTCTCCGACATCCATGAAGTTGTCTTTGAATTTCGTCATGAGCGGTTGAAGCGACTCGTTCAAGCCGTTTTTGGCAGCGCTTTCGATGTTTGCACAAAGATCGCCGAATGCCGTCGCACCGATCGAGCGTGATGCCGATTTCAGCTTGTGCGCAACCCTGCCGACTTCGGCCAAGTCGTCGTCTTCATATGACGTTTGCAATGCCTGCGCATATTCTTTCGCGGTTTCGTCGTAGCTGGAAAGCAATTTGTTGATCACCGCCACGTCGTCACCGACCAATCCCTTGAGAACGGCGAGATCGATGATGTCGAGCGCGGGATTCGTTTGTTGATGGGTCGCTTCGATAATTGTTGGCAGGAAATCGGCACGCTGTGTCGCTGATACATGAGGCAACCAACGTTCCAATGCATGTTCTAGACGATCCAGTTGAACCGGTTTGGTGAGGTAGTCATCGACACCCGCCGCCGCGGCATATTGCTCTTCGCCATGCAGGGCATTGGCGGTCAGCACCACAATCGGCAGCCGCCCGCCGGTTTCTTCATGCCGGATTTTGGTTGCGAGCTCGTAGCCGTCCATTTCCGGCATGTGCAGGTCGGTCAGCAACAGTGCATAGCCACCTTTCCGCCATTTTTCCAATGCCTCGATGCCGTTATTGGCCACCTCGGCGGCATAGCCCATAAGAGTGAGTTGTTGCAAAATTACCGTCTGGTTAACCGTATCGTCTTCGGCAATCAAGATAAGACGGCCCTGATCGCGGGCCTCTGCGACAGTCGGTGCTACGAATTGTCGGTCTTGCGGCGTATCGCCGTTTGAGTCCGAGGCCGAAGGCTGTGCCCGGCCTGCGGCAACGGCGACGTTGCGTAACAGCGTTTTGCGGCGCAGGCCGTTTCCGTTGATTGTGATGGTATTGGGGCGTTCTGTACAAGGTGGTCGCTGTTTGCCGTAACCGATGAATAGTATCGGTATGTCGGTTGGCGGGCGCGCGTGTTTGCCCGAAGTCGCCGCGGGCAGCGTATTATCGGTGCAAATGATGACGTTCGTTGCCGTTGGCGCCATGGAAACCGATGTGAGCTGATCCATTGAGGATATCTGCGAGATTTGGGCGCCAGCATGCCGTAGATAGATCCCAATGCCCTCGGTGTCGCGATGTCGTTTCCCATGCAGTATGCAATGGACACCGGCGAGGTCGACATCGTTTTTTGGGTTTTCATCGGATAGGGTTTCGAGGGGCAGCTCGACAGCAAAGTTCGCGCCCGCGTCCAGCTCGCTTGCGACGTCGATCGTACCGTCCATCAGTTCGACAATGCGCTTACAGATGGTTAGTCCTAATCCCGTACCGCCGAACCGTCGTGTTGTCGATACCTCGGCCTGGGTAAAGGCATCGAATAGATGCTCGACTTTCTCCGGCGCCATACCTATGCCGTTATCTTCGACCGTGAAACGCAGCCGTAAAGGTTCGTGCTGTGTTCGTTCTGCCGTTACCCAAACGCAGCCCTGTCGTGAAGCCTGCCCACCGGTGAATTTGAGCGCGTTACCGATCAGATTGTATAGCACCTGACGAAGCCTGAGTCCGTCTGCAAACACCTGTGAAGGTATCTGTGGATCGACGAAAACATGCAGTTCGATCCCGCGGCGGGCGGCCGCGACGGCGAGGGATGTGCAGACGCTTTCAACGAGATCGGCAACCGAGAGAGGCGCGAGTTCAAGCTCCATTCGACCGGCCTCGATTTTCGAAAAATCCAGTACATCGTCGATTACGCCGAGTAGCGTACCGGCAGATTGCCGAATGATAGTGACCAGGTCATTTTGTTGGTCCGAAAGGCTGCTGCGTTCAAGCACATCGAGTAGGCCGATAACGCCATTCATCGGTGTGCGGATTTCATGGCTCATGTTGGCGAGGAAAGCGCTTTTTGCCTGATTTGCAGCATCCGCTCGTTGACGCGCTTCGGCCAAGGCTTTGGTCCGCTCTTCAACGAGTTCTTCGAGATGGAAGCGGTACTGCTTCAGTTCCTCATCGGCACGCTGTCTTTCAGTAACATCTTCTTGGGCTGCAACATAGTGCGTAATACGGCCGTCTTCCTGGCGAATCGGTGAAATGAATACGAACTCCACGTACTCGCTACCATCTTTCCGTCGATTGTAGAGGGTTCCTTTCCAGGGGCGCCCGCTGCCGATTGTATTCCATAGTGCTTTAAAAGTTTTTTTCGGGGTCTTGCCGGATTGGAGAATGCGGGGGTTCTGTCCGATGACCTCCTCGTTGGTATAACCGGTATTGTCGCGAAAGGCCTTGTTGACGTACTCGATATTGCCTTTGCGGTCGGTGATGATAAAACTCTCGAAGCTTTGTTCAACGGCTTGAGAAAGCTTACGTAATTGGGCTTCGGCAGCACGGCGTTCGCTGATATCGAACCATGCAACTACCGTACCGACGGTTTTCCCGTCACGATGGATGGGGTAGGACCAGTACTCCACCGGAATGGGTGTGCCGTCGCGTTGCCAAAAGACCTCGTCGTCGACGTGTACTCCTTGGTCGTTTTTAAATGTCTGGTAGACGCGGCATTCGCATGCCGGATAGGGTGAGCCGTCGGCATGGCTGTGATGTATCAAAGAGTGTGAATGCTTGCCGAGCAGATCTTCGTCATGTTCGTAACCGAGCAGTCTCAGACAGGATGGGTTGACGAAAGTGAATTTGCCTTCTTCGTCTACCCCATAAATCGCTTCCGCGGTTGATTCGAGTAACAGGCGGGTCTGTGCTTCACTTTCGCGCAAGGCCTCCTGTGCTTCGTGCTGGGCGGTGATGTCACGTGCAATACCGAGCACGCCGATGAGATTGCCTTGGGAATCCCGCATGGGCATCTTGGTCGTTTCCACCAGTTCCGTGTGGCCGTCGGCGAAAGGTATGCGTTCCAAATTGACGGTAGGCTTTCCCGCAGCTGCCGCTGCGCGGTCTTTGGCGCGAAAAAAATCGGCTAGTTCGCGATCGGCGAAATCATAATCGGTCTTACCGATGATTTCGGCTTCACTGGCGCCATACAGTTGTTCGATACGCGGGTTGCACGTGATGAATACCCCGTCCAGGTCTTTTAGCCATATGAGATCGGGCAGTGTCTGGATCAGCGTCTTAAATAAACTACGTTCGCGCTCTAATAACATTGCCGTCTGTTTTTGTACGGTGATGTCCTGTATGGCGCCCCGCAGTTTGATCGTCTCGTTGGATGGCTGCTCCGGTCCACCGATCATTCTTACCCATTTGCGATTGCCTTTAGCCGTAATGAGCTCCAACTCCACGTCGTAGTGAATGCCTGCGTTGGCCGCCTTATCAATTGCTGCGTCGACTCGGTCTCGCGATTCCCCTTCGAAGAAATTGAGTGCGGATTCGATGTCAGTTAATTGATCGGTGGGCATCTCGTGAATACGCGCTGTCTCTTCTGTCCAGTTGCCACGTCCGGTAGCCGGATCGAACTTCCAACCGCCGATATGGGCCATGGTGCTCACTTGATGTATCAGATCGTCTCTTTCCAGGTCTTTTGTAGCCAGCGCGAGCGCATGACGCTGCCGCACCAAATGCATCGCGGTCCAAACCGCGACGAGCGAAAGTAGGCCGATAAGTATGATCCATCGAATGGGGCCGCCAATTTGTCTATGGAGCTCTTCCAAATCGGTTTTTGCGACAAGAAACCAGTCGGTGCCTGCCACCGGCAGGACGGTTCCGAATACGGCAACACCCCGGTAATCGACCCCTTCGATGGGACGTCCACGATTGTTTTCGTCAACGGCACCCTGTGCCGCAAGGAGTTTTTCCATTGCTATGGGTGCATATCGATTGGTAGTGACCTCGGAAGGGTATTTAAGATCATTGAGAAATTGAATATGGTCGGCGTCGTGACGAAACATCAGGAGTTCACTGGTATCGATGGGCGAGTGCCAGTCTCTCAACAACGCGTACAGATAATTGTCGGGATCCATGCTAAGAACGACTACGGGTCGCTGATCGTCGTTGAATTTGCTGAGCGGTACGATGAAGTCGAGTCGCGCCGATCCGTCGGCGGTTCGATAGGGCCCGAGTCGTTTGACTTCCGCTTCGTCCAAAGCGCGTATCATCGGGTCGTGCAGTATTGACTCTTCGTAGACCTGTTCTTTATCCGCACTCCATACAAGTTTCGACGGTCCGTCGAATAGCAGGACATCGTTGTATTCATACGATTCCCGATAGCGATTAAGTAGGCTTATCAACCTGTCTCGCGCCGCATTATCGTTTTTTATGCGCCAGTGCCGATACAGCTCAGCGAAAAACGGTGTGGCGTGAAGAACGTTTGCGTCTGCATGCCGCTCGTTCAACCAATCTTGAATCAATTGCGACTTCAGATGAACAACCGCGAGTAGTCGGGCGGCTTCTTCTTTTTTCTGTTTATTGATGGTGTAAACGATGGTTGCAGTCGATAATCCGATCGTCACTGCGGCAAACAATACGAATAGCCAGTTTGGCGTTCTTCCATGAGTGCGCCCAAGCCTGGATTCGCGCGTTTCCCTAGATCTTCTTTTCAATAAGCCGTAGAGAAGCAGCGAGGTGAGGGCGACAAAGACCCAGCCTTTGAAATTGCTTGCCAGTGCAAAATCAGCGGCATCATCGAGAAGCCATTCGAGAACCTGGTCGGAAAGCAAGATCCACAAAGACGTGAACCCCGCATAAACCAATACTAATATTAGGTCGCTGGTGTGAACACGTGCCGCATCGATATCCTTGGAAACAAAATGCTGATCCGTTTGCATAGTTTTGTACCGAAGCGTGGGCTGTCATTTACTATCGTCCTAGACAGCTGAAGCTGAAGTACGCTGCGGTACAGCTGCTGATGTGAGTTAGCGCGTTACGGCTTTACATGAGTCGGTTTACGGACCGGGTGTTTATTTTCGATTGTCGAGGTGATTTAGGATAGTTCTACGTCGATTTGGCGGCTGTCCAGCAATGTTCGCATGTCTTGCAGGATCGTGATTTGCGCGGAATCGAGCACGGTATCTGCTCTGAGTAGCACCGTGCTTTTGGCTAAAACATTCTGGCGTAGCTTCATTCCTTTCGTAAGCATCAGAACGTCTACTTTCGCGGTATGCTTGCGTGCGAGTTCATGCTCGGCTGTTGGTTCTTGCACGGTGTTCGTTTTGACTACAGGCTTGATTTGGTTTTGACCACTGCCTTCTTTGGAGGATTGCTCGATCTCCTGTAGGCGCTCATAGGCCTCTGGCGGTTTCAACGTGACTTGCATAACGTCGAGTTCTTGCAGTTTTTCACGCAGCTGATTCGCGCTAACCGGTTTTACGAGGTACCCCTGAACGTCGAGCGTCGATACGCTGGCCAGTGTAGAAAGATCCGAGTAGCCGGTTATCACCAGTATCTTGGTATCCCGAGGTTGATGCGTTTTGCCTGAGCGAATCGCCTGTATCAACTCGAAGCCGCTACCGTGTTTCATTTCCAGGTCGCTGAGAATGATGTCGACAGATTGCTTTTCCAGAGCCTCTTGAGCGCGCTTTCCGCTTTCTGCTTCGAATACGACGGCGACACCCAGGTTGTCGAGCGCCTGAACGAGCAGCATGCGCATGATGTGCTCGTCCTCAACCACGAGAATACGGTTTTTATTGAAGTTACTGGGCATGATTCACACCATCGAAGCGGGCATTCAATTGCTTCTCCGACTCTCCTTATGAGTTTAGCGCCTTTGACCGTCGTGGTTATCCAAACGTGGTTTCACGAACAGCGAAAGCGATTGCCCCATGGGCCTGTTGTATCTAATGCATGCGGTTAATCAGTGTTTTCCGTAATACAGTCCAATTGCCCAGCCATCCACCCAAAGCATCCGCGGGCATGGGTTTACCGATAAAGAAGCCTTGCGCGATATCGCACCCGGCCTGCCGAAGATATTCCCAATCGCTTTGGTCTTCCACACCTTCGGCAACAGTGGTCATATTAAATCGGTGCGCCATATTCACGCTTGCCTCGACAATGCTTTTTAAGGAGTCGTCCGAATCGGCCCGGTGGACAAAACTGCGGTCTATTTTGAGTTCGCTAAATGGAAAATCGTGCAGTTTCGCCATTGACGAATGCCCGGTACCGAAATCGTCGATCGACAGCCCGACGTGACGCAATCGGAGTCGAGTCAATATATCCAGAGGTGCGACCAGATCATTCATCAACCGGCTTTCGGTTACCTCCAGCACGAGCTTCGATGGCGGGACTTCAGCTGCCGAGGTCAGCGCTATCACTTGATCCGCGAAATCCAGATTGTCCAAGTTGTCCATGGATACGTTTACCGCGATATGCAGATCCAGACCCTGGTCCAGCCAAAGACGAGCCTGCTTCAGAGCCGTTTTGAGTACGCTCTGGGTTAGCGCATCGATCAGTCCGTTGTCTTCGGCCACGGTAATGAACTGATCCGGGTAAACCAAACCATCGGAGGGGCGCCGCCAGCGTGCCAAGGCCTCGACCCCCACCAACTCTCCGGTGTTTATCGCGACCTTCGGTTGGTAGTAATTAATGAGCTCTCCGGCCTTTATCGCCCTTTCGATATCGGCTGGTTCAACCGTGTTTTCCGACCGAGGTGCGGGCATGGCCGGTGATGTCGAGTTATCCAGATAGTTAAGCAGTTGCTCTGGCGTAGAGGGTTTGTTGATGACGCCCAAAATGTTTATGTGTTGCGCTTCCGCGAGCCGTTGGGCGGTTTGTAGTACGCGTAGGTTATGGCCGCTGATCAGTACCAGTCCACCGTTGTAACCGATACGTGCCAGGTGACGGACGAACTCGACGCCGTCCATTTCCGGCATTTGCAGATCGCAAAAAATCAGGTCGACATCGTTGACTCCCGCCTCCAATGCATTCAGGGCACGCGTTGCCTTTTCGTACGCTCGGATCTCGTTTAATCCAAGATTGAACAACTGGTGTTCAAGAAGCCTGAGTGCGATGGGTTCGTCGTCGATCAGCAGTACTTTCTTCGTGACCATAACCGTCGTCCCTGTCGGTGTCCGTTCAGCCGTGGGGTTGCTCGTACATCCTGGGGTCAAAACGGCAGCCCGGGACAGCAAACGTATGCTGAGATTCGGCCATCGGTCGCTTTCTGCCGCGACTCATATAACGCTTCGAATGAATTCGGTCGGTTAACCTCTTTTTCATAGCATTGCTGTTGAATGGAGACACGGCATAAATATTGTTTATATATCGGTCGCTAACTAACTCACTCGCTCAGTTCACCGGATCGAAGCGACAATTGTAGAAAAGACCTAGCTATTGAAGTCGGCCGGTCCTTAGGAAACTTTATCGTCGGATTTTTTGGTACCTATAGTTGCTTGCCCGGTGTTTGTTCGATCGTTTACGCGATATGGCCACCACTCGCCCCTGTGGCATATGACGCAATTTGCTGTTGCTTTTTGTCGCGTGTGACTTAAGTCAAGACGCTTGGAGAAGGTGACGGGCACCATGAGGCTGTAAGTCCGGGTTTTTGTGTTCACCCGGCACAAGAGCCTATGGTATGAGAATCGGCAAGACGACAATTCAATGGCATTATTACCCGCCCCGCGTGCGGGCAGCCACCTTATTGGTGTTGATCGCCGGTTTTTTGTTGCAGCCGATCCTTGGTTATTTGGTTACCCCCATTGTGGCGCATGACACCCAAGGGAATCGGGTTGTGATTTGTACATTGAAAGGCCAGAAGATTATTTCGGTCGATATGCCACAATTGGCGGACAGCGCCGATACTGAACATTGTGCTGCGCTCAAGCTGTACCAAATGGCCGGTACGACTCAGGTGTCCGAATCGCCGACATTGCCTGTCTTGATCCTTTATTCGGTCACGTTGATCGATCAGACCGCTGTACACGAGCATCGTGTACTGCATTTCTCCGCCTATGCCACACGTGCCCCGCCGATTGTCTGACGCTGCCACTTTCAACGCATTCGGAACAATCCAAATCTAGGGGAGCATTATGAATTTCCGTTACAACCGCACTGCGGCGGCAGTGTTGTGTGCGCTCGCGAGCGGCTCTGCCGTATTCGCGGATGAACGATCGTCGGCAATGGAATTGCTCGATACCATCAAAGTCGAAGGCGACGGATTCAACCCGGCGATGACACCGATCGATACCGAGCAGCTGAGCCCGGGGCGTGAATCGGGCGACGCCTTGCGCGATTTACTCGGTGTGTCGGGTTCACGTATGGGAGGGCACGGTACCGACGTATCGATACGTGGCCAAAGCCAGACCCGTATCAATGTGTTGTTGGATGGTGCCTATGTGCATGGTGGCTGTCCCAACCGTATGGACCCACCGACAGCCTATGCGGCGACGGGTAATTATGAAGAAGTGACCGTCATTCGCGGCGTGCAAACCTTGGAATACGGTGGTGGGGGTTCGGGTGGCACCATTCTTTTCGAACGTGTAACCGAGCGCTTCGATGATGACGAGAACTTCCGTGGCGAGCTTGAGGCGGGTTATCGGGGGAACAGCAATACCACAGAGCTTCTACTTGATGTCGCCGGTGGCAATGACATGGGTTTCGCACGCTTGATCAGCTCCTATGCCGATGCCCGCAATTACGACGATGGCGACGGTAACGAAGTGCGATCCGCTTATACCGAAGAGGGGCGGTCCCTGATTTTGGGGTATACCCCGAGTCATTCGACGCGGGCCGAGTTCACTTATGAACAGCAGCGCACCGACGATCTGCTGTTTCCGGGGGCCGGTATGGATTCCCAATTTGCCGACAACGATACGGTGCGGTTCAAATTCGATACCGAGAATGTCGGTGGGCCCTTCACGCGACTCCGTTTCGAGGCCTATAACGCCAAAGTCGAGCATGAGATGGACAATTACACCTTGCGTCCGGCCGGCATGCGTTTGCTGCGTGCGCCAAGCACGTCGGACACGCTTGGCGGGCGCATTGTAGCCGAGCTGGAATCGGGAATCGGCCGTTGGAAAGTCGGTATCGATACACAACGTAACGACCGCGATGCCGAGCGTCTCAATGACGGTGCCGGTACCGTCAACTCGGTGCTTTGGCCGGGTGTCGAGATCGATCAGACCGGAGTCTTCGCCGAGTTGACTCACGATTTGGATGAACGCAATCGTGTCACCGGCGGCCTGCGCTATGACTATGTCGTTTCGGATGTCGACGACGACAAGGCGAACTTCGTCCCGACCAATCCGATGGGCCCCGCGGTCTTCCTGAGTCCGAATGCCCTGTATGCCACGTATTACGATGGTGCACGGGCGGAACGGGAGACGGACCACAATGTCGGCGGTTTGCTGCGCTATGAACATGATTTGGCGAGCAAACGAGGTACCGTCTATGTCGGTGTCTCGCGCTCGGTTCGCAACGCCGACGCCACCGAGCGTTATATGGCGTCGAACAATCCGATGTCGACGAGAAATCGTTGGGTCGGTAATCCTGATCTCGATCCCGAGAAGCATCATCAGATAGAAGTTGGCCTGGTACTGCAGGGTAGTGATTGGGAGGCCGAGGGATCGGTGTTTTACAACGACGTATCGGACTTCATTCTGCGTGACCGCGACACCTCCGTCGGCGATAGGGCGACCATCTACCGTAACATCGATGCGACGCTGGTCGGTGGCGAGGCCAAGCTGGCCTATCGTTTCTCGCCGAACTGGCGCGGTGAAATCGGATTGGCCTATGTTCGGGCCGATAACGATACCGATGACCGGGTGATCGCTCAGACACCGCCGCTCGAAGGCCTGGCCGGTCTTGAATACGCCCGAGATCGATGGACCGCCGGTGGACGTGTGCGTGCGGCGGCCAGGCAGACCAGGGTCGATACGGAGTCTTCGACCGGAGTCGAGGGCGATGGTCTGGACGTGCGGGAAACGCCGGGGTGGGCGGTGCTCGACTTGTATGCCAATTACGAGGTGAACGATAGCGTTTCGATCGATATCGGCATGGACAATGTTTTCGACAAGGACTACGCACAGCATCTCAATCGGTCGAATTCCTTCGATCCTGATCAAGTCCAGGTGGACGAGCCGGGGCGTAGCGCCTGGGTGAAGGTGAGCGCGAGCTTCTGAGGAGAATCGGCATGGCGTGGAACGATCAGGCAGGTTTTATGCTGCTGCTCAAGGAATACCTTGACATCACGGTATTCGGCATTCTCGCTTTTATGAGCTTCCTGATGCTTGCCTATGCGATTGAGCGATTCGTTTTTTTCGCACGGACCGATGTCGCGGAATATGCCGATCGGCATTTGCTGCAGGTGGCGTTGACCCGCCACTTGACGGCAATCGCATCGATCGCCAGCAATGCGCCTTATATCGGGCTGTTGGGTACGGTATTGGGTATTCTGATCACCTTCCATGACATGTCGTTGGGGACCGAGCTGTCCGCGTCAGCGGTCATGCTCGGTCTCGCGTTGGCCCTCAAGGCGACGGCCGCCGGCTTGCTGGTTGCGATCCCGGCGACCTTGATCTACAACGCTTTGCTGAGGAAGGTGGATGTTCTGACCGCGTCCTGGAACAGTTTGCAGGCGTCGTCATGAAGCCGCTGGCGCAGATGAACGTCATCCCGTTCATCGACATTATGCTGGTCTTGCTTGCCGTGGTGTTGACGACGGCAACTTTCGTTGCGCAAGGTAAGATACCGGTGGCGCTGCCGCAAGCGACTCAGACGGAACCGGTTGCCAGCGAGCCGGCGGTGGAAATAACGATTGATGCAGCAGGACGGCTGTACCTTGGGGAAGAGGCATTGGATCTCGATGGTTTATCCGAGCGGTTACGTGATGTCACGGCAGATACGTCTTTGTTGTTGCGTGTGGACGAGGCTGTTCCGTTTCGCCATTTTGTCGCGGTTGTCGATTTGCTGAAGGCGAAAGGTTTGGAGAACGTTTCGATTCTGACCCGGCGTGAGGCAGGCTGACGGCCATGTCTTCGCTGCGGTTCGGTTTATTGGTCTCCGGCGCGGTGCACGTTGCCGTCGCGGCGGCACTCAGCCAATCCCCGGAGGCGCCGATTCCGCCGATGGACGATCTCAAGCCGCTCACCTTGCAGCTATCCGTTTTCGAGCCACCACAACCCGCGGCATCGGTGCCGGCGCCGCCGGAGATACCCGAGCAGGTGGTCGAGGAACTGGTCGAACGCGAGGAAGAATCGGTGGTGAAGGAGATGCCGGTCGAACCCGAGCCACAGGTAGCGGCCGTGCAGCCAAAGCCGGTGAAACCCAAGCCGCGTCCCGAGAAGAAGCGTCCGGTGCAAAAGAAGGTTGTGGAGGAGGTAAAACCGATAAAGCCCAAGCCGGAACCGGTCAAACCGCCTTCCACACCGCCACCGATAATTGCCGCACGAGTTCCGGATGCCAAAAGCCGGCCAAAACCGGTGACACCGGTCAGTGTTGAGCAAAAACAGCATTATCTCGCGGCACTTGCGGCACGTATCGATCGCCGGAAGTTTTATCCGCAAATCTCCCGCCGCCGCGGTGAAGAGGGCACTGTCGTTGTGAGCTTCGTCATCGACAAGCGCGGTGGCCTGAACGACATGGCGGTAGTGGAATCCTCGGGTCATCACCGTCTTGACCAGGCGGCACTCAAAACGCTGAAGCGTGTCTCTCCCTTCAAGCCCATACCCGACGCGCTGCGGCGCGATAATTGGCCGATTCGGGTACCGATCGAATTTCTCCTGCGTGGTTGATCGGCGCCGTGAATCAGCCTTAATGCGTTCGTCATGTCGCTGAGCCGGGATTCGCGTATCGGTCGTCTGTTGCATTTCGGCAGCCTGTACTTCGTTCAAGGGGCGATTCTCAGCTACTTCCTGACATTCAACGTGCTCTATTTGCGCCAATATGATTTGGGCGCGGATGATATCGGGGTTTTCCAGGCCCTGCTGGTGCTGCCTTTTGTGCTCAAGATTCTGCTCGGGCTGTTCAGCGATCGTGTCAACTTGTTTGGCTTGGGACATCGCTATCCCTATATCCTGCTCGGTTTGATCGTGCAGACCCTTGCGGTTTCGCTGTTGCCGATGGTCAGTCTTCCCGGAGAACTGGGGATGTACTTTGTATTGGCCTTGGCGGCCGCTGTGGGTATGGCGCTTTATGACACCTGTACCGATGGCCTGGCGGTCGAGGCGACACCGGCCGAGGAGCGTGGATTGGTTCAGGGGATCATGGTCGGCGCGCGTGCCGGCGGTATCCTGATGGCATTGCTGCTTGGCGGTTATCTGGTCGATCAAACGGGCTGGCCAACGGTTTTTCTTATGGTCGCGCTCATGGCCGTGCCGGCTTTATTGATCACTTTCATGCGCTGGGGTATCGGTGAGCGGCCTATCGAGGCGGGTTTCGACTGGTCGGTTTTTCATACGTTGTTACGCCCGGACGTCACACTGCTGGCGTTGATCGGGTGCGGCTATGCCATAGCGCTTGATGGTGTCTTGTCATATCTGTCTTACCATGACGCGGCGGATGGTCTTAAAGGCGTTGGCCTGATCAGTGGTTTGGTTGCGCTATCGATGGTCGGCAGAATCATCGGGGCGGCGATTGCCGGTGGTGTCACAACACGGCTTGGAGAACAAGCAAGCCTGCGGCTGGCGATTGGACTCTCCGTGCTCGCCTGTCTCGGACTGTCGCTACAGGCCGATACCTGGATGCTAGCGTTCAGTTGTGTGGTGTTCGGTTTGGCCTACGGTTTTTTCACCACCGTATACTCGGCCGCTGCAATGCGTTTGTCCGATCCACGCATCGCGGCCTCGATGTTTGCGGTATTCATGCTGTTCCTGAACCTCGGGGTTGCCCTGGGGCAGGCGCTCGGTGGTTGGATCACCGCCACTTTCGGGTTCCAGTGGTTGGCATTGCTCATGGCCGTATGGGTATTCGGCCTACTGCTGCCGGTGCGTCGTCGATCGAAGACTGCCGCTTGAGTCCCGTAAACAATAAGCCCGGCGCGACGCCGGGCTTCGGGTGCAAGTTGGGGCTTGCGGCCCTTACTTGTTTTCGCGATTGTCGATCAGATTATCGACCACGGTCGGGTCGGCCAGGGTCGAGGTGTCGCCGAGGTTTTCCAACTCGTTCGCGGCAATCTTGCGCAGGATACGACGCATGATCTTGCCCGAGCGGGTCTTCGGCAGGCCCGGTGCCCACTGGATCAGGTTGATCTTGGCGATTGGGCCGATCTCGCCACGGACCAGCTTGACCAGTTCGGTCTTCAGCTCATCGGTACCTTCCTCGCCGCCCATCAGGGTGACATAGGCATAGATGCCTTGGCCGGTCAGGTCATGCGGGTAGCCGACAACGGCGGCCTCGGCGACCTTGTCGTGCAACACCAGTGCCGATTCGATCTCAGCGGTACCCAGACGGTGGCCGGAAACGTTCAATACGTCGTCGACGCGACCGGTGATCCAGTAGTAACCGTCTTCGTCGCGACGTGCGCCGTCGCCGGTGAAGTAGTAGCCCGGATACATCGCAAAGTAGGTTTCGAAGAAACGCTTATGGTCGCCGTAAACCGTGCGCATCTGCGACGGCCAGGGATGCTTGATCGCGAGGTTACCCTCGGCCGGGTTGCCGGTGATCTCGTTACCCTGGTCGTCCAGCAGGACCGGCTGCACACCGAAGAACGGTTTGGTCGCCGAACCCGGTTTCAGCGGGGTCGCGCCGGGTAGTGGGGTGAGCATGTGGGCGCCGGTTTCGGTTTGCCACCAGGTATCGACGATAGGGCAACGTTCTTCGCCGACCACATGGTGATACCACTCCCAGGCTTCGGGGTTGATCGGCTCGCCGACGGTACCGAGCAGGCGCAGCGATGAACGCCGGGTTTTCTTCACCGGCTCGTCGCCGGCACCCATCAGAGAGCGAATGGCGGTCGGTGCGGTATAGAAGCTCGCGACATCGTGTTTGTCGCAGACCTGCCAGAAGCGTGAGATATCCGGATAGGTCGGAATCCCTTCGAACATCAGCGTGATGGCGCCATTGGCGAGCGGACCGTAGACGATATAGGAATGACCGGTGACCCAGCCGACGTCGGCGGTACACCAGTAGACCTCGCCGTCCTTGTAGTCGAAGACCGTTTTGTGGGTCATGGCCGCCTGCAGCAGGTAGCCGCCGGTGGTGTGCAGCACGCCTTTCGGCTTGCCGGTCGAACCGGAAGTATACAGGATGAATAACGGGTCGTCGGCGTCCATCTCTTCGGCCGCGCATTCGCTGGATGCCGCGGTGACTGCCTCGTGGTACCAGACGTCGCGGCCCTCGTTCCACTCGACCGGCTCGCCGCCGCGCTTGACGACGATGCAGGTATCGACCTGCGGGCATGATTCGATCGCCCTGTCGGCATTGGCCTTCAGCGGTACTTTTTTGCCGCCGCGCATCGATTGGTCGGAGGTAATCACGACCTTACAGTCGGAATCGTTGATGCGGTCTTTCAAGGCATCCGGCGAGAAGCCGCCGAACACGATCGAATGGACCGCACCGATGCGGGTGCAGGCCAGCATGGCGATGGCGGCCTCGGGAATCATCGGCAGATACAGCGAGACGCGATCGCCTTTGTTGACGCCGCGACTCTTCAGCACGTTGGCGAATTTACAAACCTCTTCGTGCAGCTCCCGATAGGTGATTTTACGGTCTTCATTGGGGTCGTCGCCTTCCCAAATGATGGCGACCTGGTCGCCCCGGGTGTCCAAATGGCGGTCGAGGCAATTGTAAGAGACGTTGAGTTTGCCGCCTTTGAACCAATTGATATGGAGATCTTCCTGGTTGAACGACCAATCGAGCACGGTGTCCCACTTCTTGAACCAGGTCAGATATTGTTCTGCCTGTTCTCCCCAAAAACCGGCGGGGTCTTCCACCGAGCGTTTGTACATCTCTTCGTATTGCTCGGCAGTCACGTTCGCCTGTGCGGCGAAATCCGCGGGTACGGGATAGGTCTTGACCTCTGACATTTCTCCTCCTCCGGGTAGGGTTATTAGAAGTGAGTCGGCTATTCTTCGGACTTACCCGAAAGACTGTCAACTCGCATGGATATTAAAGCGCTTAATAATCAATATTCCGCGATTAACGGAGGCGTCATCTTACGCCTATTCGTACACGGCTTGCAGACTTTGTAGACGTTGGCTGAAAGCGCCGGCCGCTGGCGAAAGAGTGACGCCGCGTCTTGCGATGACCGCAAGCCGGCGTTCGATGCGTAGCCCCTGCACGGGCACCTCGACGATGTCCTTTTGACGTTCCATGCCGAGGCGGCTGACGAAGGCCAGATTGCCGGTGGTCAACACCATACGCAGGATCGCCGGTATCGAGCGCAGTTCCATGACCACATTCACCTCGACCCCGGCGTCGCGCAGTTTGCCATCGATGATCTGACGCAGCGCGCTACCGGCCTCGAAGGCGACAAAGGCTTGATCCGAGAGATCCATAATGCGCACCCGTCGACGTCCCGCCAATGGATGGTCGTGCCGGGCAACCAAAACGACGCGATCGTTGGTCAGCGGTGTGATGTTCAATTCCCGATCGCGTACCGGCAAGGTGACGACGCCGAGTTCGAGTTGACCGGCGACGACATCGTCGGCGATTTCGCTACTACCGGCCTCACGCATTTGAAAGCGCACTTGCGGATGACTCGCCTGAAATTCGGCGATTGCTTCGGGCAGGATGAAAGACACGGCCGTCGCGCCGCCGCCAATACGTACCGTACCGCCCTCCAGGCGCTGATGAGTGGTGACCATCTCGTGCATACGTTCATACCGAGAAACGATGTGTTGTGCTTCACCTTGCACCAGGCGACCCATTTCGGTCAGCAGCGCGCCATTGCGTCCGCGCACCAAGAGTTCCACGCCGAGATGCTCTTCCAGTTGTTGCAGCCGGCGCGACAACGCGGGTTGGGTGATACCGATACGTTCGGCTGCCTCGGTTACCGCGCCGGCGTCTGCAACGGCCAAAAAGGATTTGAGCAACGTGAGATCCATATATGCAAAATTAGCATGATATTCATGCAAAGTATCCATTTTACGTATGTATATCGCTTTGTTATGTTGCGCTGCATGAAGCCGAAAGGCGTGCCGCCCGAGATGGGTTTGAGGCAAAAGCGCGCCTGGATAATGAGGTTTAACCACCGTACGGACAGCGGCCGACTAGACTTCGGCAGTTGACCGCGAATCAGAGAGTGAGGTGAAAAAAATGCTCGAAGCCTATCGAAGTCATGTCGAAGAACGCGCCGCCCAGGGCATCCCGCCGCTGCCGCTGAATGCCGAGCAGGTCAATGATCTGGTTGCCCTGTTGAAATCACCGCCTGCCGGCGAAGAGGATGTGCTGCTCGACCTGCTGACCAATCGGGTGCCGCCGGGCGTGGATGAGGCCGCGTACGTCAAGGCCGGCTTCCTGGCCGCGGTTGCCAAGGGCGAGGATAGCTCGCCGCTGATCGATAAACGCAAGGCGGTTGAACTGTTGGGCACCATGCTGGGCGGCTACAACATCCAGCCGATGATCGATTTGCTCGACGATGCCGAACTCGGCGAATTGGCTGCCGATCAACTCAAGCTTACCTTATTGATGTTCGACGCCTTTCACGACGTCGAGGAAAAGGCCAAGACCGGCAATGCCAATGCACAGGCGGTCATGCAGTCTTGGGCAGATGCCGAATGGTTTACCCGCAAGGATGACGTACCGGCCGAAATCAAGCTGACCGTATTCAAGGTGACGGGCGAGACCAATACCGACGATCTGTCGCCGGCGCAGGATGCCTGGTCGCGTCCGGATATCCCGCTGCATGCGCTGGCGATGCTCAAGAACGCGCGTGACGGGATCGAGCCGGACGATGCCGGCAAGATCGGTCCGATGAAGGCGATGGATACACTCAAGGAAAGGGGCCTGCCGTTGGCCTATGTCGGTGATGTGGTCGGTACCGGCTCGTCGCGCAAGTCGGCGACCAACTCGGTACTTTGGCACATGGGTGACGATATTCCCTTCGTGCCGAACAAGCGCGCCGGCGGTGTCGTGCTCGGCGGCAAGATTGCGCCGATCTTCTTTAATACCGTGGAAGACTCGGGTGCGCTACCGATTGAATGTCCGGTCGAGAAACTGGCGATGGGCGACGTCATCGTGCTCAAGCCCCATGACGGCAAGATCGAAAACGAAGCCGGCGAGGTCATCTCCGAGTTTTCGCTGAAGACCGATGTGATTCTCGATGAGGTCAAGGCCGGTGGTCGTATTCCGCTGATCATCGGCCGCAGCCTGACCGCGAAGGCGCGTGAGTCACTCGGGCTGGGCCATAGCGAGGTATTTCGTACGCCGGTCGATCCTCAGGACAGCGGCAAGGGCTTTACGTTGGCACAGAAAATGGTCGGCAAGGCCTGTGGTGTCGAAGGTATTCGCCCCGGGACCTACTGCGAGCCGCGTATGAGTACGGTCGGCAGTCAGGACACCACCGGTCCGATGACTCGTGATGAACTCAAGGAACTGGCCTGTCTCGGCTTCTCGGCCGACCTGGTGATGCAGTCATTCTGTCATACCGCGGCATATCCGAAGCCGGTCGACATCAATACGCAGCACACCCTGCCGGACTTTATCCAGACCCGTGGCGGCGTGTCGCTGCGCCCCGGTGACGGCATTATTCACAGTTGGCTGAACCGCATGCTGCTGCCCGACCAGGTCGGTACGGGTGGCGATTCGCATACCCGCTTCCCGCTTGGCATCTCATTTCCGGCGGGTTCCGGCCTGGTCGCCTTCGGGGCCGCGCTGGGTGTGATCCCGCTCGACATGCCGGAGTCGGTACTGGTGAAGTTCACCGGAGAGATGCAACCCGGCATTACGCTGCGTGATTTGGTCAATGCGATCCCTTATGCGGCCATTCAGCGTGGTTTGCTGACCGTCGAGAAAGAAGGCAAGAAAAATGTCTATAACGGTCGCATTCTTGAGATCCAGGGTTTGCCGAATCTGACCGTTGAACAAGCCTTCGAATTGTCCGATGCCTCGGCCGAGCGTTCGGCCGGCGGCTGCACCATCGACCTGTCCGAAGAGTCTGTCGCCGAATATCTGCGTTCGAACATCGTGATGCTGCGCTGGATGATCGACAACAACTATGAAGACAAGCGCACCTTGGAACGGCGTGCCCGAGCGATGGAAGAGTGGTTGGAAAATCCGGTGTTGATGCGGGCCGATTCGGATGCCGAATATGCCGAGGTCATCGAGATCAATATGTCGGAGATCACCGAGCCGTTACTGGCCTGTCCGAACGATCCCGATGACGTCAAGCCGCTGTCCGAGGTTGCCGGTGACAAGATCGACGAGGTGTTCATCGGTTCATGCATGACCAACATCGGTCATTTCCGCGCGGCGGGTAAATTGTTGGATGCCGCGGGCGAGGTCATCCCGACCCGTTTGTGGATCGCGCCGCCGACCAAGATGGACGAGCGCCAGTTGATGGAAGAGGGCTATTACAACATCTACGCAGCGGCGGGGGCACGTACGGAAATGCCGGGTTGTTCGCTGTGCATGGGCAACCAGGCACGCATCGCGGCCAATTCGACAGCCGTGTCGACCTCGACCCGTAACTTCCCGAACCGCTTGGGTCAGGGTGCCAATGTTTATTTGGCTTCTGCCGAACTGGCGGCCGTCGCCTCCGTGATGGGTAAGTTGCCGACACCGGCCGAGTATATGGAGTACGCGAGCAAGATCGACAGTATGGCGCCGGAAATCTATCGCTATATGAACTTCGACAAAATGCCGGAGTTCGTGGAGTCGGCGCAACGCGGCCAAGAGGTGGTGTTGAAGCTCGCGATCTGAGCGGGCAAACGCTACGCAATTGCAGCGCGTCCAGGCCCGGGCCGATATTCGGCCCGGGCCGTTTTTTGCTGTCTTCGACAACTTTTTTCTTTCCGTCTCAGATTTCGTCGTTTATTTGATCTCGGTCGGGCGCTCGATGCGTCGCGTCTACTATGCTTGCCTCAGTTGCCGTTAACGGTTCTGGGGGAGTGCAGTATGGAACCGACAACGAAATTTCCGCAGCTCGAAGAGGCGGTACTGCGGGGAGCGATCTGGGCCTTTGTAGGTGTCATCTTCGGATTTGTATTCGTTGTTCTCGCCGAGTTTCTGCGAGAGATCTTGTCGCCTCAGTTCCGTATTCCTGTTGCAATCATCGGTGCCGCGGTGTTGACCGCCGTGTTCTACGGCAGTATGCGGCTTACCGTCATGGTCGCGAATTTCACCTTTATCGCCATGGTGGTGTACACCTGGGGTAATCCACAGCCGACGCTCGAACCCTTGATCCTGGTTGGCGGCGGCATCGGTCTCGTGGTGGGTGCGATCTACGGGCTCAAAGACAAACATTCACGCGTGTTTTGTGCCGACGCCAAGATTGTTGCCGGTCTGTATGCGGGTGTATTGGCCTCCTTTCTTGCCTACCTGCTTACCTTGTTGCTGAAGGAAGCCGCCTATCCTTGGGCGGCGATCATCGCGGCGCCCATTGCGATCCTGATCTATATCGCGTCGGCCCACTGGTTCATCAAGCGCTGTCACCATTGGATACCCCCGGCAGGGGATGGTGCCATTGTCGGTTGTGGTGTCGGTGCGGCGACGGGGCTGATGTTCATGATCATGGCTGCGACCCTTGATCCCGATCTTTTGCAGATCAGTCATCATCAGATGGTCGTCGAGCGTGTCCAGCATTTTTGGATGCCGACGGTATTCGGTACCGCAGCCGTTTGTTTCATGATTGGCGTACTGCGCACGGTGTTCAAGGTGCGTTGGTACGCTCTCTGAATTGGCCGGCCATACCGTTTGCAAAGGGACTTTTGTGCGTGAAACACGCATCGGGTTTCCTTAAATGACGGTGTTGTCAGCAGGTTCTCGGAGGGCATTGCGATTTATCAATGTCGAGCCATTTGATGCGGCGCAACATCCCTGCGTGAACCCCGGTTTTCGGCGTTTAAATTGGCGTCGGACGGTCGTTACAGATAGTAGTTGAGCAGACAGGCGGTGTAGTCATGCTACCTAAGGTGAAATCGGATCTGACGGCGATGGAGCGCGCGAACGGTAATGGTGTGGCGGCCAATGTACGCCATGACCAATATGTGCAATACAACCACGAAATGACGGACGATACTGCCGAGGCATCGGCACGTGCGCTGATCAGAATGGTCCCGTTGGTTTATGGGGGACTTGTCGGCGGTATCGTGGGGAATGTGCCTTTGGGCCTGGCGATCGGACTTGCCACGACAATGGCGCTCGACCTGAAGATGGGCCGCCATTCGATAACGCTGCGGTTGTTAAGACCGCTGATGACGGTATTCCGCTGATAAAACACTTCTCGGTCGTTATAGAGACCGTATGCGCCGCACAGATTGCGGCGGTCTCACGGCCTGACGGTCGCGGTTTTACTGCGACCGTCTGTTCGATTCAGCGCGGTGTAATGAAGAATGTCATGATCGCCGCGGATGTCTCGCCGTCGGCTACGATTGCCGCTGTCCATTTGGGTATGGCCTGGATTGCCCAGATGATAAATACCACCAGGACAATCTTTTTCCCTCGCGACATCGCGGCGAGACGTTCCTTGATATCGGGCGGTGCGCCACCTTTGACTGGGGTTTCCATATGCCCTCCTCACTATTGCAATGGCCGGTCTTATGCACTCCGATTTGAGGCCCATAACCGACTCGTAGTTGTTTGATCGGAGAGTAGCATTCCCTGCGTCGAGCGCCAGGATTAGAGAATCTGGGGTAATTTTGGGGTTTACCCGAATCGGCCGATGACGCGTTATCGACGTCTGTAGGACAAAGACGGCATACCGGTCTCAGACGAATGCCGGTTATCGTGAGGTCGGCGTGCGGTGTTTAGACCATTTCGCCCGGATGCGCGCGCGCCGGGTTCCACTGGATGCCGACGGTGGCAAGCACCACATGGGGCAGCAAAACGAGCAAAATCAACAAGATTGCGGATACCGGACCGATGTCGAGCACACCCTTACTCGGGCCGAGATCAGTGTATAAACCATGGGCGTGGTAAATCAGCGGCAGATGCAACAGCGCAAAACATGCGCTGACTATCAATCTGCGTGTCCAACTGTCTGACATCGATGGGAGCTCCGAGACTTTATACGTCAGCGACCCGATCGCCTTGATTGGCTCGGTATCGCACGGTGTTCGTAATGTCTTAGCGCCCGGCGGGTGCGTGACTTTATTTATTAAGGAAAGGTCTTCCTGACCGATAGGCCGTATGTGTCACCTTGGCGAGATTGGGTGAAATCAGTGGCGTAACAGCAATGAAATACCGCTAATCACTAACAGGATACTGACCGCAATTTGGAACGTGCGTTGGCTGATGTTGGTGTGGATGTGTCCACCGAGATAGAGCCCGATACCCATTATCGGTAGCGATAGTGCTGCAAAAATGAGCCATTCGAGATTGAAGTAGCCGCTTGAAAGATAGCCGATCAGACGGCCGGCACCATCGAGCAGAAAAATGGTGGCGAAAGTCGCGCGAAACTGAGTCTTTGGTAGACCGCGATGCTTCAGATAGGCGACATAGAAGGGACCACCGGTGCCGAAGAGGGTGCCTACCAGGCCGCCGAGGCCGCCTGCGGGAGCTGCCCAGACTGCCGAAGCAGGCCGGTTGCCGTCTTTGTAAAACAGGGTATAGAACGCGTAGGCGAGTACGAAGACGCCGAGTGCGTGTGCCAGCATGACCGAATCGACGGTCGTGAATAAATAGAGGCCGGCAAGCACGCCGATGAGGCTGAACGGCAACAAAGGCAGGATCTGGCGCCATTGAATATGCTGTCGATCGCTTAGCCCGTGGCTGGCCGAAGCGACATAGTCGAGGAACACCACCAGCGGGACGACGATGGTCAGCGGCATGACCAACGCCAGCAGCGGAATCGCGATCAGCCCGGAACCAAAACCGGCAACGCCACGCACAAAATAGGCGGCCGTGAGAATAACCGCGCCAAAAATCCAATGCGCTGAAGTAATCGACTCAAGCAAAAAATCGCCCTTGATGTGGGTGTATTACATGCCTAGGATTTTGTCCCGGCTGTTTCTTGCGTTCTTCCTTGTCCGATCTGAATGCGCCGGTTAACGGCGCTTGGTACATCGTGCGAATCTATGTCGTAAGCACGTATTTATTGTGTGTGGATTTCATCGATTTACGACATACATTGCAAGCGAATTATTGCAATTGTGCGAATCGCATTCTTAATTCATTGCGTTTTCTTTAGTCTATGTCGCGCGCTTCGCGCCACATCGCTTTTGATTGATGGGAAGCGCCTTCCTGATGCGATTTTTGTATTTCGGATGCCCCGTCGAAACAAGCGGAGACACGCGTCGGGTTATGGCGCCTCCTGCGCCTGTCGGATCATTTCGTCGGCGTGCCTCAAGGTTTGCTCCGTGATATCGATACCACCCAGCATACGGGCGATTTCGTCGATCCGTTTGTCTGCGTCCAGGGGTTCGATATGGGTTTCGGTGTTTTCGCCGTCGGTAACCTTCTTTACCCGAAGCTGCTGATGGGCCTGTGAGGCGACCTGTGGAAGATGGGTGACGCAGAGTATCTGGCGCTCGTCACCGAGGCGGCGTAGCAGCTTGCCGACGATTTCGGCGACTGCGCCACCGATGCCTACGTCGACCTCGTCGAAAATCAGGGTGGGCACGGTGCCACAGTTTGCGGTGGCGACCTGGATCGCGAGGCTGATTCGTGACAGCTCGCCGCCGGATGCGACGTCGGCCAAGGTCGCGGTTGGTTGCCCCGGGTTGGCGGCGACCGTAAAACGAACGTGATCCACGCCATGCGCACCGGGTTGAGTTCGGTCATTCGCACAATCCACCGAGAAAACGCCGCCTCGCATCCCCAGGGTTTGCATGCTGTCGCTGACCGTCATCGCGAGGGCCTTGGCCGATTTCCGTCGAGCGCCGCTGAGTTTCTCCGCTGCGGCGAAATAGGCCGACTCGCATTGTTCTATTCGGCCGACCAGCTGTTGTAGCTCCGTATCGGCGTTTTCCAAAGAGGCCGCCTCGTCGCGCAATTGCTGCAGAAGCCCCTTGAGCTCCGCCGGGGTCGTACGATGTTTGCGTGCCGCGTCGTGCAGCCGACCCAGCCTTTGGTCGATTTCCTGCAGTCGCTGTGGATCGAGTTCAATCCGGTCTTGGTAGTGACGCAGCTCGGCAACGGCCTCGTCGAGCTGGATACCGGCACTTTCGAGCAACTCTTTGACGCTGTTCAGTGCCGGATCGATTTCGCTTAACCCGGTGACGGTCGAGAGTACGTCCTGGAGCCTGTGACGCAATGCCGAGTCATTCTCCTCAAGGGCCGCGAGAACCTGGCTGCCATCGGACAGCAGGCGTTCGGCGTGCGCCAATCGCGCATGTTCGGCCTCCAGTGTTTCCAGGGTTTCGCCATCGCAAACCAAGCTGTCGAGTTCGTCGATTTGAAAGCCCAGATAGTCCAGACGGTTGATGCGATCCTCGCCGGCCTGCCGTAGCTGTGCGTGGCGGTCGACCAACTCTCGCCATTCCTTGAACAGGCGTTTGACCTTTTGCACTTTTGTGGTGAGGTCCGCGTATTCGTCCACCAACGCGCGCTGGGCGTGGGTTTTCAGAAGTGATTGATGGGCATTTTGGCCGTGGATATCGATCAATTGCTCGCCGAGTTCCCGCAGCGCAGCGGTGGTCGTCGGTATGCCGTTGATGTAGGCCCGGCTGCGTCCTCCGCGGACAAGTACCCGCCGCAGCAGACATTCGCCGTCGGCGGCCAGATCGCGTTGTTGCAGCCAATCGGCGATGGGGCTGCTCTCATCGATGTCGAACCCGACATTGATTTCGGCCTTGTCGGCACCGCTTCGGATCATGGATCCGTCGGCCTTGTCCCCCAAGGCCAGTCCGAGGGCGTCGATCAGGATCGATTTGCCGGCGCCCGTCTCACCGGTCAAAGCGGTCATGCCGGGACCGAAAGGGAGATCGAGACTGCGTACGATGACGAGATTGCTGACGGTGATGCGACTCAGCATTTGGGCTCCGCGATCATTCGAAACGATAGGACGCAGTTTGGGGCCGGCGTATTTGTCAGCATTAGTTCTTGGGCAATTCGCCCCAGCCGAGCTTGGCGCGCAGGACATTGAAATGATCGTGTCCGACCGGGTGCAATAGACGGACCGGGGTGGCATGGCGTCGCACTCGGAGTCGTTCATCGAGGCCAATGGTCAAGCTGGTGGCGCCGTCACAGGTGATGCGCACTTCCGTCGGATCGGTATGGCCGCAAACCGAAATCTCGATCGCGCTATCGGCACCGACCACGATAGGGCGGTTGCTCAGCGTGTGCGGGCAAATGGGTACCAGGGCGATCGCTTCAAGATCCGGGGTCAACAAGGGGCCGCCACCGGAGAGCGCATAGGCGGTCGAGCCCGTCGGGGTCGAGATGATCAGACCGTCCGATCGTTGGGTGTAGACGAAGTGGCCATTGATCCAGGTCTCGAATTCGATCATGCGCGCAATATTCCATTTGTGCAGCACGACGTCGTTGAAGGCCAGAACCGGGGTGTGATCGCCGACCTGTGCGCTCAGCAGAAAACGCCGATCCTCGTCGTAGCGACCTTCCAGTACCGCGACCAGGCAATCCTGAATATCGTTGGGACTGATATCGACCAGAAAGCCGAGGCGGCCCAGGTTGACCCCGACCAGCGGGATCTGGTGATCGGCGAGTAGCCGCGCTGTACTGAGCAAGGTGCCGTCACCGCCAACCGCGATCGCCAGATCGCACTGTGCCGCGAGCGACTCGATCGGCTGACCGCCGCGCATACCGAGCAGCGATGCGGCACGGGTGTCCGGCAACATGGTGAGCCCGCGCTGTGACAGCACGGTCTGTAACAGGTCGAGAGTCGACTTCAAGTGGCCGACATCGTCCGGTTTGGCGATGATTGCGATACGCCGAAATTCGGTGGTCGTTTCGTTCACTTTATGATTCGATGGCCGATCACCCGATAGGAGCTCGCAAACTAGCATGCGCCTTGCGGGCCGCCAAGGGCCCAAGTTGGCTTCCTTGACACTTAAAAAACGGTCTCCACATAATCCGGGAACGCGCCGGGTGCGCTTTAGTCATAAATCCTATGCAGTCATACAGGCGATCGACGACACGTGGTTGATAGTCGCGGGAACAATGTTCTCAGTGAGCGTGCACAGCATTTCCTCAAGGTGCTGATCGAGCGCTATATTCGCGATGGTCAGCCGGTCGGTTCACGCACATTGGCGAAAGACGCCGGTCTCGATCTCAGTCCGGCGACCATTCGCAACGTCATGGCCGATCTGGAAGATCTCGGCTTCGTCGCTTCGCCGCACACCTCGGCGGGCCGCGTGCCGACCGCGTCGGGTTACCGTCTGTTCGTCGATACCCTGTTGTCGCTCAAACCACTCGATGACACCCTGTTGCGGGAGGTCCAGGCGCAGCTCGATAAACAGGGTCAGCCGGCCGGGTTGGTCGAGTCGGCGTCGCGACTCCTGTCCAGCCTGACGCATTTGGCCGGGGTTGTTATGGTGCCCAAGCAGGATCACGCCAGGATCAAACACATCGAATTCGTGCCGTTGTCGGACGTTCGCGTGCTGACCGTGATCGTTACCGGTGCCGGCGAGGTCTACAACCGTATTATCGAGACCTCGCGGGTTTTCAATCGTGGCGAACTGGAGCGGCTGAGTAACTACATCACGGAACATTACGGCGGTAGCGATTTACAGGGTATTCGCAACAAGGTGTTGAGCGAGATGCAGGAGACGCGTCGGCATCTCGATGAGTTGATGATGCAGGCTCTGGAGATCGCCAGCGCGGCCTTTGTCGAAGAGCGTAGCGACGATTCTGAACGTGGGGACTTCGTAGTCGCTGGCCAAACCAATCTGATGGATTTCGACGAACTGGCGCAGATGGACAGTTTGCGCTCGCTGTTCGATGCTTTTACCGAGAAACAGGAAATCCTGCATTTGCTCGATCGTAGTTTGGAGGCCGACGGGGTGCAGATTTTCATCGGCGAAGAATCCGGTTATGCCACGCTCAAGGATTGCTCGGTGATCACCGCGCCTTACCAGGTCGATTCCGAGGTTGTTGGCGTGCTCGGTGTGATCGGCCCGACCCGCCTGGCATACGACAGGGTAATCCCGATTGTCGACATTACCGCCAAAATACTCGGCAGCGCGCTAAGTCCACGCTGATTTTTCCGATTTATTGCCGCGCGGCCCTTGTAATCGCCGTTGGCGGCCCCATGTTTCCTCCTGAATATCGTCGAGGCTTTGTGGTCTCGAGTGATTTTGTTTTAAAAAACAAAAGCTTGTTGAGGTTCTGATGACTGAGCAGCAGGATCGGCCCGCACAGCCGGAAGACACTGAAGAGACACTGACGGCGGCGAACCAAAAGGTTACCGAGGAAACATTTGAGGACACGGCGGCGGAGATGGAGGCCGATAGCGATATTGCGGAAGAGTCGGCCGAAGATCTGAGCAAGCTGCTCGAACAGGCCCGCGCCAAGGCCGATGAACATCACGAGCAAATGATGCGCGCGCGCGCCGAGCTGGAAAACCTGAAACGCCGACATGCCCGAGATCTCGAAAATGCCCACAAGTTTGCATTGGACAAGTTCGTTGCCGAGTTGCTGGGTGTTTGGGATAGCCTCGAACTCGGTCACAGCGCGGCCCAGGACGAGACTGCCGATGTGAACAAGCTCAGGGAAGGCACGGAACTCACGCTGAAAATGCTGAGCGACGTCATGGCCAAGTTCAATGTCGAACAGATCGATCCGATTGACCAAGCCTTCGACCCCGAGTTTCACCAGGCGATGTCGATGCAACCGCGCGCCGACGTGCCGGCGAATACGGTCGTGGCGGTGGTACAGAAAGGCTACACCCTCAACGGGCGACTGGTGCGGCCAGCGATGGTGATGGTCTCACAATCGACATGACACGCTTGAAAACACGGAAGAAAACCCCATTTAACCAACAGTTTCAAAAGAATTCCTGACGCGGAGATACAACATCATGGGCAAGATCATCGGAATCGACCTCGGCACCACCAACTCCTGTGTGGCGGTGATGGAAGGCGAGAACGCCAAGGTCATCGAGAACAGCGAGGGCGACCGCACCACGCCGTCGATCATCGCGTTCACCGGTGACGGCGAAGTGTTGGTCGGTCAGAGCGCCAAGCGCCAGGCCGTGACCAACCCCAGCAACACCCTGTTCGCGATCAAGCGTTTGATCGGCCGTCGTTTCGACGATGCCGTGGTCAAGAAAGACATCGACATGGTGCCGTACGAGATCGTCAAGGCGGACAACGGTGACGCCTGGGTCGAGGTCAACGGCAAGAAAATGGCGCCGCCGGAGATTTCGGCGAAGGTGCTGCAAAAGATGAAAAAGACCGCCGAGGACTATCTCGGCGAAACCGTCACCGAAGCGGTCATTACGGTACCGGCCTACTTCAACGACTCGCAACGCCAGGCGACCAAGGATGCCGGCAAGATCGCCGGACTCGACGTCAAGCGCATCATCAACGAGCCGACCGCGGCTGCGTTGGCCTATGGCTTGGACAAATCCTCAGGTGACAAGAAGCTTGCGGTCTACGATCTGGGCGGCGGCACTTTCGACGTCTCGATCATCGAGGTGGCCGAGGTGGACGGCGAACACCAGTTCGAGGTGTTGTCGACCAATGGTGACACCTTCCTCGGCGGTGAAGATTTCGATATGCGGGTCATCGATCATCTGGTATCCGAGTTCAAAAAGGACCAGGGCGTCGATCTCAAGAATGATCCGTTGGCCTTACAGCGTTTGAAAGAGGCCGCCGAGAAGGCCAAGATCGAACTGTCCAGCACCCAGCAGACCGATATCAACCTGCCGTACATTACGGCGGATGCGAGCGGCCCCAAACACATGAACATCAAGTTGACCCGGGCCAAGCTCGAGTCGCTGGTCGACGATCTGGTGCAGCGTACCCTGGAGCCTTGCAAGATCGCGCTCAACGATGCCGATGTTTCGGCCTCCGATATCGACGACATCATCCTGGTCGGTGGTCAAACCCGTATGCCCAAGGTGCAGGAAATCGTCGAGCAGTTCTTCGACAAGGCACCGCGCAAGGATGTCAATCCGGACGAGGCGGTCGCTGTCGGCGCGGCTATTCAGGGTGGCGTACTCGGTGGTGAAGTCAAAGACGTATTGCTGCTTGACGTAACTCCGCTGTCGTTGGGTATCGAGACTCTCGGTGGCGTCATGACCAAGCTGATCGAGAAGAACACCACCATTCCGACCAATGCGTCGCAGGTGTTTTCGACCGCCGACGATAACCAGACCGCGGTCACCGTTCATGTCCTGCAGGGTGAGCGTGAACAGGCCGGGGCCAACAAATCGCTTGGTCGTTTCGATCTGGCCGACATCCCGCCGGCACCGCGCGGTATGCCCCAGATCGAGGTCAGTTTCGACATCGACGCCAACGGTATTCTGCACGTCTCGGCGAAGGACAAGGCAACCGGTAAGAAGCAGTCGATTCGGATCACGGCCTCCTCCGGTCTGTCGGATGATGAGATTGATCGCATGGTCAAGGACGCCGAGGCACATGCCGATGAGGACAAGAAGTTCCAGGAACTGGTCAATGTGCGTAACCAGGCCGATTCCATGATCCATGCGACCAAAAAGTCCATGGAAGAACTTGGTGAAGACAAACTGGAAGCCGGTGAGAAAGAGGCGATTGACAAGGCGATTGCCGAACTCGAAGAGGCCATGAAGGGTGACGACAAAGACGACATCGAGGCCAAGACCAAGGCCTTGACCGAGGCATCCGGCAAGATGGCCGAGCGTCTGTATGCCCAGCAGGGCGGCGATGCTGCCGCAGCAGCCGGTGCGGCCGGGGCAGCTGGCGCGGGCGCCGCCGGTGCCGAGGCGGCAGGTGCCGAATCGAAGCCGGCCGATGACGATGTGGTCGACGCCGAGTTCGAAGAGGTTAAAGACGGCAAGTAAAGCCGTTGGGGTGTGGCCCTCGGACCGCACCGCGCTCGACCGTGCAGCGGCCTTTTGGGCGTTGCACGGTTTTGTTTGTTGGGACGATCGCGCGGCAAGCGGATCTGAACCGTTGAATCAACGACGCCGATAATGATTTAAAGAAGATGTCAAAACGTGATTACTACGATGTTCTGGGGGTGCAGAAGAACGCCAGCGAGGCCGAGATCAAAAAGGCCTATCGCCGTTTGGCGATGAAGCATCACCCCGATCGCAACACCGGGGAGAAGGCGACCGAGGCTGAAAGAAGCTTCAAAGAGGCCAAGGAGGCCTATGAGGTTTTGTCGGATGCGCAAAAACGCGCGGCCTACGATCAATTCGGTCATGCCGGCGTCGATCCATCGATGGGTGCCGGCCAGGGCTTTGGCGGCGGTGCCAGTTTCAGCGACATTTTCGGCGATGTGTTCGGCGATATCTTCGGTGGCGCCCGCGGCGCCGGTGGCCGTTCGCGTGTGCAGCGTGGCGCCGATCTGCGCTATAACCTGGAACTGAGCCTCGAAGAGGCGGTTGCCGGGACCAGCGTCAAGATCAAGGTGCCGACCTGGAGTCATTGCGATACCTGTGGTGGCAGCGGGGCGAAAAAGGGGACGTCACCCAAAACCTGCGGCACCTGTCAGGGAGCCGGCCAGGTACGTATGCAGCAGGGATTTTTCTCGGTTCAGCAGACCTGCCCGACCTGTCACGGCAGCGGCACGGTGATCGACGACCCTTGCCCCGTATGCCGTGGCCAGGGTCGTGTGCAGGAGAGCAAAACCCTTTCGGTCAAAGTCCCGCCCGGGGTCGATACCGGTGACCGCATTCGTCTGGCGGGCGAGGGTGAGGCCGGTGATCACGGCGGTCCACCGGGCGATCTCTATGTACAGGTGCATGTTCGCGAGCATGCGATCTTCACCCGCGACGACAGTCACCTTTATTGCGAAGTGCCGATTCCTTTCACCGCAGCGGCGCTCGGTGGAGAGTTGGAGGTGCCGACGCTCGATGGCAAGGTCAAACTCAAGATCCCCGAAAGCACCCAGACCGGTAAGATGTTCCGCATGCGCGGTAAGGGCGTGAAACCGGTACGTGGCGGTCCGCAGGGCGATCTGATTTGCCGCGTCGTGGTCGAGACGCCCGTGAAGCTGACCGAGCATCAACGCAATCTGCTGCGCGAGCTCGACGAATCACTCAAAGGTGGCGGTTCCAAACACAATCCGAATGCCCATTCATGGGTCGATAGTGTGAAGGGCTTCTTCGAAAAAATGGGGCTTTGAGCGACGATATCCGCACTAACGGTAGATTCGCTCGAACCCCGCTTCGCTGAATCCGTTCATACGTTGCTTGCCCACTAGGATCACCGGCACGCCTTTCGCCCGCATCTTGTCGTATTGACGCTTGGCCCGTGCGTTCTTTTCGATATCGTATTCGGTGTATGCGATACCTTTCCGCTCGAAGTATCGCTTGGCCTGCTTGCAGTAGCCGCACCAACTGGTCGAATACATCACCACCTTTTTACCGGTATCGAAGAGCGAGGTATCGTAGCTGACACTTTCGTAGGTATTGACCTTGACTTCGACCTTTTCCGACTCGGTTTGCCAAGGTTTCTGATCGGAAAAATGGACCTTGCCGTTTTCGTCGGTCCAGCGATAGATCTCCGCGTTGGTACCGGCCGATAGCAGAGCCAAAACGACAATTGTTGTCAGGATTTTCATCTTGGATGGTTAATCGGCCATGAGACACGGATTCTGAATCCGAGCACATTGCATTGGATATGGATTCTTAGAAGTTCTGTTAAGCGGTGCTAACATCCCAGTTTGTCTCAAACAAATGGCTCCGATGTAGTAAGCGGGTATGACGATGATTCGAGTAGCAGTAGTTGGCGCCGCAGGGCGCATGGGAAAAACGTTGGTGGAAGCGGTTACCGCGGCCGAGGGCATCGGATTGGCGGCGGCGACCGAACAGCCGGATTCCTCGCTAGTCGGGGTGGATGCGGGTGAGCTGGCAGGTGTCGGCAAGCTCGGTGTGAATGTTTCACATAGCCTGACCAAGGTAATCGATGATTTCGATGTAGTGATCGATTTCACCAGTCCAGCGGCGACCATGGTGCATCTGGATGTGTGTCGCCAGCATGGCAAGGCCATGGTGATTGGCACGACCGGGCTGAACGATACGCAAAAGCACACGATCGGTGAAGCCGCCAAGGACATCGGTATCGTTTTTGCGCCGAACATGAGCGTTGGGGTGAATTTGTGTTTTCGTTTGCTGCAACTCGCATCGAAAGTCATGGGCGAAGACGCCGATATCGAAATCATCGAGGCGCATCATCGGCATAAGGTGGATGCGCCTTCGGGTACTGCGCTACGCATGGGTGAGATCGTGGCCGAGACCTTGGGGCGCGATCTTAGTGAAGTGGCGGTTTACGGCCGGGAAGGCCAGACCGGCGCACGCGATTCCAAGACTATCGGTTTCGAGACCATTCGCGCCGGGGATGTGGTCGGTGAGCATACGATTTGGTTTGCGACCGAGGGCGAGCGGGTCGAAATCACACATAAGGCCTCCAGCCGCATGACCTTCGCCAAAGGGGCAGTACGTGCGGCGGGTTGGCTGGTCGAAAAGGGCAAAGGCTTATTCGACATGCAGGATGTACTCGGCTTGCGTTAGTTCCGGTAGCTCACGATGGCGGCTACCCTTTTGGGTGCTCTTGCTGTCGTTGGTGCTGCTGAGTGCCTGTGGCGGCGATCCGACCAGCCCGGAGCAACAAATAGAGCATCTCGTCGATGCGATGGAGCAGGCGGTGGAGGCCGGTTCGATCAGCGATGCCGCCGAGTTTATCGATACCGATTATCGGGATGCGCGACATCGCAGCAAACGCGAGGCGGTCGCGACCTTGTTTGCCTATATGCGGCGGCATCGCCAGATCCATTTGTTCACCGTGATTCGAGAGGTTCGTGTCGACGCCAATCAGACGACCGCCGCGACGACGGTCTATGTCGCAATGAGCGGCAGACCGATCGAATCCGTGGAGTCGCTCGTTTCGGTCAAGGCCGACCTGTATCGCTTCGATATTGAGTTGGCTTTGCGCGACGACGATTGGCGGGTGACCGGCGGCAAGTGGCAGCGTGCCGATCTTTCGGTGTTGTAGCGCACCGGTCTTCAGTTGCGCGACAGCAAGGCAGTCAGTTTTTCGCCGTCGTTTCCCGCGCCCGGCCCCTCGTCGCCAAAATACCAGCGGACCGCCGCCCTGATCTGCGGCATCTGACGCTTGCGCAATGCGAGTTCCCCGCCGGGATGCATGTCACAGTGTGACGCGGTATCCAACAGCGCTTCGCGTGACACCTGGGCACATTCCGAGCCGCCGGGCGGAAAAGCAGCGTGGGCATAGGCCCGTACTGCCTCGGCGAGATGCCGCGCGGCTTCGGATTCGCAGCTGACCGTAACGTGCTTTTGTTTCATCGGAGTTGTGATGGTCAGCTTTGGCCGTAGACCGGTACGGCCGCACCGGTCACGCAACGCGCGGCATCCGACGCCAGGAACATGACGACATCCGCCAATGCGGCGGGCGGTACCCAATGGCTGAAATCGGCCTCTGGCATGGCTTCTCGATTCTGCGGGGTATCGATAGTCCCGGGAAGAATACAGTTTACGTTGATGTTGTCGTACTTGTTCTCCGCGGCAAGGGACTCGGTCAGTGTGAGGACGGCGGCCTTGGATGCGCAATAAGGGCCCATCCGTCCCTTGCCCTGCTCGGCGGCGCGGGCCGACACATTGATGATCCGGCCGCCTCCGTTGCCGAGCATCTCCGGGATCACGCGTCGGCAGGTGTGAAACACCGAACGGACATTCAGATTCATCATGAAGTCCCAGTCTTTGTCATCGGTGTCCTGGATCAGCGGACCCATGGTAAAACCGCCGGCGATATTGGCCAGCACGTCGATTCGGCCAAACTCCTCGATCACCGCGGCAATCGATGCATCGACCGAGGCCGGCTCGATCAGGTTGGTTGAAAAGGCCTTGGCGCTGATATAGCCCTCACAGCTTTCGATCGTGTGTTGAATGCCTTGGGTGTTCAGGTCGAGCAGTGCGAGATGGGTGCCGTGTCCGGAGAAACCCTGGGCAACAGCGTGCCCGAGATTGCCGGCGGCACCGGTGACCAGAATCACTTTGTCGTTGAATTCGCTCATGCTGTTTCCTTGTTGTGCCGACGAGAATGAATTGCGCAAAGAGACTAGCTGAATACTTATGCGTAACAAAGTCGCTCGAAATCGGGTTGTTTCGGTATCGAATGATTGGCACAAAGCGTGCAGATCCGAGGGTGACGTCCGTTATGGGGATGCCCTATGTTTTTTCAGTTTCCGTTGTTGCCCGGTACAGGTCCAAATCCCCCATCCGGGGCAGGAAGTGGCCTGAACTTCGACAGTATCGATCTGGAGGGGTTTTTCGCCGACCCGGAAGCCTTCATGGGAGGGTTCTCGGGAGAACTTCAGGCGCTGTTGATGCAGCTGTCACCACAGGTTATACAACGCCTGGAAAGCATGGTTGCAAGCGGCATGACTTTGCCGCAGGCGGCAAACCAACTCCTCAGCGAGGGCGGTTTGGGCAGAACGGATGATCTGTTTGCCGATCTGCTCAAGCGCGGGCTGCCCGAAGCGTCGGCCGATCCCGATATGTCCTTGCAAAAGGTTCGGACGGCGGAGACAGCGGTCACTCAGCAGATCGGCAAGCTGGTCGAACATTTGGGCTTGAATGCCGAAGAGGGGGATGAATGGACGCGATTCTTGCAGGTGCCTTTATCCGCCGGCGGCATCTTGACGATGGCGCCCATGACCGCCGGAAACCAGGCCGTCACCCCATTGCCGCCGCAGCTTGCAACCAACCTGCTCCATATGGGGGTACCGCAAGCGGTCGCCGGCAAAGGCTGGGATCAGGCTATTGCGCAACGGGTGATGTGGATGGTGCAGGGTGATCAACAGTTCGCGCGCCTGAAACTCAATCCACCCAATCTGGGTCCATTGGAGGTCCGGGTGAACGTCAACCAGGATCAGACCAGCGTTAACTTCATCGCCGCTCAACCGGCGGTGCGCGAGGCCTTGGAAGCCGCGATGCCTCGTTTGCGCGAGATGTTTGATCAACAGTCGATGCAATTGGTGCGTGCCGATGTTTCCGATCCCGGCGCACAACAGGGGGAGCGTTCCGGCGAAGGCGGTGAAGGATCGCGTCGTGCCGCTGTCTGGGGCGGCGGTGACGATCAGGCCGATATCGGCGTAATGCCTGAACAGGTCAGGGTGCTGTCCGATCGGTTAGTGGACTTGTTTGCCTAGTTCGCCTTTATCTGCCCGACGGTTCGGGCCAGCCCCGGTCGCTACCGGCAAAACCTCGACTACGGCATATCCGGCCGGCAAGGCGCGGGCTTGCAGATGCGGTTCCCTGCTATCATGGTCCCTGGAGGTTTGACCCTGTCTGCAGGGTTTTGGGGGAGATTTCATTGGTCATCATCAAGCTGCTGTTCTTGCTGCTATTCATGCTGGTGGGTGCCAGCTTCGCGATCATCAACGATGCACCTGTGATCGTCGATTTGTATTTCATTCGCCCTGAGTTGCCGTTGTCACTATTACTGTTGCTTGCCTTGGGTTGTGGCATTCTGCTTGGCGGACTTGCCGGCATGGTTTATTTCATGCGCGTAAAAAAGGAGAACGCCGATCTGAGACGTAAGGCGCGTTTGGTCAACGAAGAGGTGAAGAACCTGCGCGCGATGCCTATCAAAGGACGCTAAGTGCAGGAACTACTGCTCTTGCTGCTTCCCATTGCGGCAGCCTCCGGCTGGCTTGCCGCGCGTCGCAGTATGCGCACCGACAAAGGCGAATGTGTCGGTGAGGCGGGGCCGGTGTATTTTCGCGGTCTGAATCACCTGTTGAACGAGGAGCCGGATAAGGCGATCGATGCCTTTGTCGAGATGCTGGAGGTCGACAGCGACACGGTCGAGACTCACTTGGCCTTGGGCAATCTGTTTCGACGCCGCGGTGAGGTCGAGCGTGCCATTCGCATCCATCAGAATTTGATTGCCCGCCCGGCGCTGACCCGTGAGCAGCGTGCCCAGGCCTTGCTCGAACTCGGCCAGGACTATATGCGGGCCGGTCTGTTCGACCGTGCCGAGAATCTGTTTCGTGAGCTCAAGGAGACCAAGCTGCATGTGCGCCCGGCGCTACGCAATCTGTTGGTGATCTACGAAAAAGAACGCGATTGGGTGTCCTGTCTCGAAACTGCCGATCAGCTCGAGAACCTGACCGGCGAAAAGATGTCTCTGCAAAAATCGCATTACCATTGCGAACTGGCCCAGGCGGCCAGCGCGCAGGGTCGGGCCGCCGACGCAGCGGCCCATTTGAAGCGTGCCTTGCTCACCGAGCGCGATTGTGTCCGCGCCAACCACCTTCAGGCCCGGATCGCGGCGGATCAGGGTGATCACACGACGGCGATTCGTATGTTGCGGCAAACGGCCGAGCAGGATGCCGGTTATCTACCCGAGGTGTTGCCCGAGATCGTCAGTAACTATCGCAGCCTTGGTGATCTGCAGGGCTTGCGCACCTTTTTGACAGAAACCAGTGGTTCGCACCCCGGCGCCGGCGCGGAACTGCCGCTTGCCGATCTGATCCGTGAAACCGAAGGTGAGGGGGCCGCATCCGAATACTTGGCCGAACAACTGGCGGCATCGCCGAGTTTGGCTTTGTTGCTGCGCAGCATCGAGATGAACTCACGGTTGCCGGACAGTCAGTCGTCACAGTTCGTCGAAGGGCTGCGACCGCACATCCGACGTTTGCTGGACGACAAGCCGACCTATCAGTGCGTGCAATGTGGTTTCGCTGCCAAGACGCTGCACTGGCAATGTCCGAGTTGCCGCAGTTGGAGCACGCTCAAGCGTCGGTCCCTTATCGAAGCCGAATCTTAAAACCAATCCATGGTCCGTGTTGCATGACTACCAACGATCCAAAAGTTATCGTCGCCCTTGATTTTCCCGCCGTTGAACCCGCGCTCGCATTACTCGACCGTATCGATCCAGGCCAGTGCAGAGTGAAAATCGGCAAGGAGATGTTTACTCGCACCGGTCCTGCATTCGTCGAACGGGTTGCGACCAAGGGTTTCGACATCTTTCTCGACCTCAAGTACCACGATATTCCGAACACCGTTGCGGCGGCGTGTGCGGCGGCTGCGGATCTCGGCGTTTGGATGATCAATGTGCATGCCGCCGGCGGACGCAAGATGATGACGGCTGCTGCGGAGCGTTTGGCCGGCTTGGGTGAACGCCCCAAATTGGTCGCTGTCACCATTCTGACCAGCCTGGCAAAAGAGGATCTGACCGAGATCGGCTATGCCGGTACGCCCGCAGACAACGTATTGCGGCTTGCCGCGTTGGCGGAAGACAGCGGTCTGGACGGGGTGGTCTGTTCGCCATTGGAGGTCGAGCCCTTACGTGCACAGCGAAGCGATGAGTTTTTGTTGGTAACGCCGGGGGTCCGGCCGGCAGGCTCGTCGGCCGACGATCAAAAACGCATCATGACGCCGGGCGAGGCGGTCCGGCGCGGCGCCAGCTATCTGGTAGTTGGACGGCCGATCACCGCCGCGAATGAACCTGCGGAAAGTTTGTCCTCGATCAATGCCGAAATCGCCGCGGTTCCCGGTTGAGCGACGAAATGGCCGTGCTTCGGCCGGGAAAAACTTACCGCTGCATAAAAAGAACCATTGGGCGCAGGCTGTCCAGGTTTGGTAGCGTTACGCCGCGAATAACCAAGGATTCTTGAAAGACCGGTGGTCGATTGTCAACGATAACAATAGGTTGACCGTCTTCTTTCGAGAACCGATGACTGTCTGCGGTGGACCGATAAAGCCATCGCTGGATTGACCCTCTAGGAGGCTCCCGAATGATCAAGCCGGTCGGATCCGACACTTTACAACCCCTGTTTGTCTACGACTCGGACAAACACGATGCCCTGATGCACGAGGCCGAGAGTCTGCCGTCGGTCGTCATCAGCTCTCAAGCGGCCGGTAATGCGGTCATGATGGGTGCCGGGTATTTCAGCCCGTTGCGTGGTTTCATGAATGTTGCCGACGCTATGGGTGCGGCTGAGAACATGACCTTGACCGACGGTTCCTTTTTCCCGGTACCGGTGATGTGCTTGGTGGAGCACACCGATTCCATCGGCGATGCTAAGCGCATTGCACTGCGTGATCCCAATGTCGAAGGTAACCCGGTGCTTGCGGTCATGGACATCGAGGCGACCGAAGCAGTCGGCGATGAACAGATGGCGATGATGACCGATAAAGTCTATCGCACGGACGACCCCGAGCATCCGGGCGTCGCGGCATTCAACGGTCAGGGGCGTATCGCCTTGTCCGGTCCGATTCAGGTGTTGAACTTCTCGTATTTCATTACCGATTTTCCCGATACCTTCCGCACCGCGGTCGAGATCCGCAACGAAATCGCCGAGCGCGGCTGGAAGAAAATCGTTGCCTTTCAGACCCGTAACCCCATGCACCTCGCGCACGAAGAGCTTTGTCACATGGCGATGGACCGATTGGGCTGTGACGGCCTGGTGATCCACATGTTGCTGGGCAAGCTCAAGCCGGGTGACATCCCGGCTCCCGTGCGTGATGCGGCAATCCGTAAGATGGTTGAGCTGTACTTCCCGCCGAACAGTGCAATGGTCACCGGCTATGGTTTCGACATGCTATATGCCGGCCCGCGTGAGGCCGTGTTGCATGCCTATTTCCGTCAGAATATGGGTGCGACCCATTTCATCATCGGCCGCGACCATGCCGGCGTCGGTGATTACTATGGTGCCTTCGATGCCCAGAGCATCTTCGAAGAGGAGGTGCCTGCGGGCGCGCTCGAAATAGAAATCTTCAAAGCCGACCACACCGCCTGGTCGAAGAAGATGAACAAGGTGGTGATGATGCGCGAGGCACCGGATCACACCAAGGAAGATTTCATTTTGCTGTCCGGCACCAAGGTGCGTGAAATGCTGGGTCGCGGCGAGGCGCCGCCCAAGGAGTTTTCGCGTCCCGAAGTGGCTCAGATCCTGATCAACTATTATCAGTCCCTGAACTGATTCGTCGGATTTTGTGGGAGAGCTAGCGAACCAGGTCGGTTGATCGTCCGATGAGGCATAGCCGCTGCTATGGCTCGAGGGGATGTCGCTCCCGGCGTCCTGCCTCTCGCGACACTTGCGCGTCCCTGCGCCTCGTCGGTCGAGATGCGACGCCGGATCTTTCACAAAACCGAATAGGACAAAGCGTATCTACGCCATTTAGAGCACATTGACTCATGAATGCCTGATAACCAGGGATTTTTGCTCATATCGATTCCGCCTTCGTGCCATATGCGGGCGCAGGCATAATGAGGGCCCGTTCGAAAGAACGGGCCTTTTCTTTTGTGTGGATCCGACATGAGCAAAGACTACGAGCTTCGCAGCAACGAGCAGGTGTTCGATGGCTTCTTCAAAATGAAGCGTTACCGACTGCGGCACAGCAGTTTCCACGGGGGCTGGTGTGAGGAGATCGTGCGTGAACGCATCGAACGGTTGGCTGCGGTATCGGTGCTGTTGTACGACCCCGATCTCGACCGTCTGGTCTTGATCGAGCAGTTCCGAATCGGGCTCATGGGTACCCAGGAGCCGCCTTGGAGTATCGAGACGGTATCGGGGTTTTGCGATACCGAGCACGAATCGCCCGAGGAGGTTGCACGGCGCGAGGTCGTGGAAGAGACCGGCTGCGAACTCAAGGCCTTGACCCATATCGGGGCCTTTTATGTCAGCCCCGGCATGTCGGTGGAACAAATCAATCTTTATTGCGGCCGGGTGGATGCCGGTAAAGCGGTCGGGGTGCATGGCCTGGCACACGAAGGCGAGGAGATGCGGGTGCTTACCCTGCCGCGCCAAGAAGCCGTCAGGCAACTATTCGGTCGGCTCAATACCACCAGCGTCATCATGACGCTGCAATGGTTGGAGACACACCGAGACGAATTGCTTGCCGCTTGGCGGTCTTAAGGTCTGTTAACAAGAAACCCGCCGAAACGGCCGTGCGGTTATTTGCTGACCCACTCGGCCATGCGTTCGATTGCCTCGGTTACTTTAGGGCAGTAGCGTCGAATGAACACCTCATCGATGGGTTCGCTTTGTGCTGCATCCAGTGCCCGTTCGCCATCGAAGTCGACAATCGCCAGGCGTAACGAGAGCTCTTGCGAGGGTCGCCCGAAACAGTTGCCCGGCAATACCGCAACGCCGGTTTCTTCGAGTAGGCGTTCACAAAAGGTTTGACCGTCGCGGATCCCGCGTGACGCAAAGCCGTTGCGTCCGGATTCGAAGCGGGGAAACAAATAGAACCCGCCGGAGGAGCGGTTCATCGTTGCACCGGCATCGGACAGACGGCGGTAGGCGTCGTCCGCCAAGGCGGCGAGTATTTTGCGGCTACCGTTTAGGTAGTCGTCCATCGTTGGATGATCTTGTAACGCCGTCACCGCGGCATATTGAATCGGTGCGCTGGTCGAGGTGAAGGTCTCGCTGGCTACCGCGGCCATGGCATCGGCCAGCCAGTCGAGGCTTTCGGGGAACACGAAAAACCCGAGTCGCCACCCGCCCGCGCCACACCATTTACTCAGGCCGTTGCTGATGATGGTGCCTTCCGGGTAGTAGCGTGCCAGTGAGACATGCTCGCCGCTGAAATGGGTGCCGCTGTAGATCTCATCCGACAGCGCCAACACACGGTACTTGCGCAACACCTCGGCCAGCGCTTGGAGCTGATCGGTGCTGTAACACAAGCCGGTTGGGTTGCTGGGTGAGTTCAGGATGAGCAGGCGAGGGCGATCCGGATCGCGTCGGCAGAGTTCTTCCAGTGCATCGGGCTCTACGCCCAAACCGGTCTCCGGTCGAGTGCGCAGCCAATGGATATGGCGGCCGATGATACGGGCCTGCGGCGCATAGGAGACCCAAGAGGGTGAAGGAATCACCAAGTCGCCGTAGTACACGAGTTGTACCAGAAACATCAGTTCCTTGGTGCCGGGCCCGACCAATACATGGTCGGGGTTGTAATCGAGACCCTCGGTACGTTTGACCCAATCGACGGCGGCCCGACGCAAAGCCGGTAGCCCTTTAACCGCCAGATAGTCCTTTTGGTATGCATTTGTCGCCAGGCTGTCGCGTACATGCGGTGGAACGGGAAAAGGCGATTGCCCAAGCCCCAATCGGTAGACTTCTCGGCCTTCCGTGATAAGTCGTCGTGATTGCTCATTGATCGCCAGGGTTGCCGACGGGCCCATCCCGCGGACATTCAAATTCAGATAGACCTCGGGTGAGCGCGGCTGGGTGATCGGCATGGGGTTTGGTCCTGGCAAAAAATGGTCTAAAGATATCTAGTGTTCTATCCGGTTAACTCGCATTGTTTCAGCGTGCCTTGTTGTGGCGTCTTCCGTGGGCTCTGAAATCATACGAGTTAACCGGATAGAACACTAAGCAGTGCCCAACTTCAGGATAGTCAATGAACACACGGCATACAGACGATAACGGCGAAATTCTTTGGCAGCCGTCGGCTGAATTCGCGAGTACCTGTCAAATGGCCGACTTTATGACCTATGTCGGCCGCGAAAAGGATCGCGTGTTTAACGATTACGAGACCTTGTGGCGGTGGTCGATCAGAGAGCGTGCCGATTTTTGGGCCAGCCTCTGGCGCTATACCGATGTGATCGCAGCAACGCCCTGGCAGAGGGTGTTGGACAACGGCGATGCCATGCCGGGGGCATCCTGGTTTCCGGGTGCTCGTCTGAACTTTGCCGAAAATCTGCTGCGTTTTCGTGATGATCGTTGTGCAATCGTTTTTCGGGGTGAGGATGGCGAGGAATTTCGGTACAGCTATGCCGAGTTGTACCGCCAGGTTGCCGGACTGGCTGCATCGTTGCATGCATTGGGAATCAATCCTGGCGATCGGGTCGCGGCAATTCTGCCGAACATACCTCAGGCGGTCGTTGCCATGTTGGCAACCGCCTGGCTCGGTGCGACCTGGTCATCCTGTTCACCCGACTTCGGTGTCCAAGGCATCCTGGACCGCTTCGGCCAGATTGCGCCCAAGCTATTGATCGCGACCGACGGCTATCGATTCAAGGGTCGTGTTATCGATATCCGAGACAAAGTCGAATCGGTCCTGAAAGAATTACCACGTTGCCAACATCGGCTACTGATCGATTGGCAGGATTGCGGTACCTTGCCGGAGACACTCGACTGGGACGGGTTGGTCGCCAACGCGGATGATCCGCCACCGTTCGCCCAACTGGCATTCGATCACCCGCTGTATATCCTGTTTTCTTCCGGTACGACCGGCAAACCCAAGTGTATCGCGCATGGCGCGGGCGGCACGCTGCTACAACATTTGAAGGAGCACCGGCTGCATTGCGATCTGGGGCGCGACGATACCCTGTTCTATTTCACGACATGTGGTTGGATGATGTGGAACTGGCTGGTTTCGGGCCTGGCGAGTGGTGCGACTTTGGTGCTGTTCGACGGTAGTCCGTTTCATCCGGCCCCGGATGTGCTTTGGCGTATGGCCGATGCCCTCGGCGTCACGGTATTCGGAACCAGTGCAAAGTATGTGTCGGCACAGGAAAAGGCCGGTGTGGCGGTTATCGATGAGTTGCCCTTGACGGGACTACGCAGCATATTGTCCACCGGATCGCCATTGGCCCCCGAATCATTCGATTACCTGTTGCAGCAGATCAAGCCCGGGGTGCAGATATGCTCGATCTCCGGCGGTACGGACATCGTCTCGTGTTTCGCGCTCGGCAATCCCTTACTGCCGGTACGGCGTGGCCAATTGCAGTGTCGAGGCCTTGGCATGGCTGTCGCGGTCTATGACGCGCAGGGCAACGCCGTGGTCAACGAACCAGGCGAACTGGTCTGCACCAAATCGTTCCCCTGCATGCCGGTCGGATTTTGGAATGATCCGGACGGCAGTCGCTATCACGCGGCCTATTTCGAACGATTCCCGAATGTCTGGACCCATGGCGACTGGACCGTGCTTACCCGGGGTGGTGGACTGGTCATCGAAGGTCGTTCCGATGCGGTACTCAATCCCGGTGGCGTGCGAATCGGCACTGCCGAGATTTATCGCCAGGTTGAACGTTTGCCGCAGATCAAAGAAAGCGTCTGCGTCGGTCAACCGTGGGATGGCGACGTCAGGATATTGCTTTTCGTGGTGTTGAACGAGGGTGTCGTTCTGGATGAATCTTTGGAAGCGATTATCCGCAAGACGCTGCGTGAAAATGCCAGCCCGCGGCATGTCCCGGCCAAGATCCTTGCGGTGAGCGACGTGCCACGCACGCGCAGCGGGAAGCTGTCGGAAATCGCGGTACGGGACACAGTGGCCGGGAAGCCGCTCTCGAATACCGAGGCTTTATCGAATCCCGAGGTATTGGAACAGTACCGTAATCGGACAGGGCACTAGCAGGCTGTTGAAAATGGCCTGACTTTTACGACCAAGCTAGCGAATAGATCAATTTGCAGGTTGGCAAACGCGACGCAAGCGCCCCTATTGCCGCC